>CAYZVQ010000313.1:0-6129 GCA_964481925.1 uncultured Acidimicrobiaceae bacterium | reverse complement strand
GCGCCGTCAACCCCAGAGGCCTGAGCTTTTATGACCGGTTGGTGGATTCCCTCCTGGCCTGTGGTATCGAGCCCTTTGTGACACTGTTCCATTGGGATATGCCCTCGGCCTTGTTCCGGATGGGCGGATGGTCGAACCCCGACATCGCCAAGTGGTTCGGCGACTACGCGGCCGTGGCGGTCGATGCCCTCGGCGACAGGGTCAGGTACTGGATGACCTTGAACGAGCCTTATGTGGTTTCCGCCGAAGGGCACCTGGTCGGCAATCACGCCCCGGGCATGCGCAATATCTATCAGATGGGCCATTCTGTCCATCACCAACTGAGGGCTCACGTCGCCGGCTACCGGGCCATTAAATCGGCTCGACCGGGGGCCCGCGTGGGTTTGGCCTTGCACAACGCCGCCGTGTGGCCGGGAACGGGGTCCGCCCCCGACATGGCCGCCGCAGAGCGGGCCGAGAGCTGGCACAACTTTCCGATGTTCCTGGACCCACTGGTCCACGGCCACTATCCCCCGGCTCTTGAGGCGCGGCTGAGGCCGTTCCTGCCCGTAGGGTACGAAAACGATATGCCGGCGCTGCAGGTGCCGCCTGACTTCGTCGGCATCAACTACTACCACGGCTATTACGTCCGCGACACTTCCGACAGTTGGCTGGGCTTTGTCGAGGTGGACGGGCCCGAGGCTCCCCGGACCAAGATGAACTGGGCGGTCCGCCCCGAGGGCCTTCACCGGGTCCTGACCCAGGTGCACGAACGGTACCACCTGCCGGCGGTCTTTATTACCGAGAACGGCGCCTCTTATGAAGACCGCAAGGTCGATGGCGCCGTCCATGACGTGGACCGCACGGCCTACCTCAAGTCGCACATTGCCGCCGTCCTTCAGGCCAAGCGTGAGGGAGTGCCCGTCGAGGGCTACTTCGTATGGGCGCTGCTCGACAACTTCGAATGGGCCCACGGTTATTCCCAGCGCTTTGGCATCGTCTACGTCGACTTTGAGACCCAGGAGCGCACGGTCAAAGACAGTGGCCGCTGGTATGGGGAACTGGGTCGGACCGGAGTGCCTCCCCAGCACGAGGAGCTGTCAGCACCATCTATCGGAAGCTAGGACGCCGTAACTTGGGGGCGTCGTTGAGAGGTGGGATGCCCCCATTGGCCAGGAGCTCGTCCACTACCAGCGTGGCCGCTCCGAGGGCGACGGCGTCGGCGCCCAATTGGGCGATCTCGATGCTGACACGGCTGGCCGTGTACTCGAGGGCTTGTTCCTGGACCGCTTTGCGGATCATGGGTAGAAGTGCCGGTCCCAGCTTCAGGCCCAACCATCCTCCCAGGATTATTTTTTCCGGGTTGAAAAGGTTGGCCAGGTTGGCCGTACCGACCCCGAAATAGGTGGCCGTGCTCTCCAACATCGCGGCCGCGGCCTGGTCATGGTCTGCGGCCTTGAGGAAGTAGTCGACCCAGTCCTCCGCGTCGGGGTCTGAAAGCGGGAGGTCAGCAGAGCCTGTGCGGCTCCAGCCTTCCAGTAGCGCGCCTGCTCCTATATAGGCCTCGAGACAACCGGCGGCCCCGCAGCGGCACCTCTTGCCGCCCGTGACGACGGCCGTGTGGCCCCACTCACCGGCGCTGGACGCCGGCCCCCGATAGAGAGTGCCGTTGGTGAATATTGCTGCCCCCACTCCGGTGCCCCAAAGGGCGACGACGGCGTTGTTCACGCCGCGGCCGGCGCCCATCCACATCTCTGCTTGGCCTAGGGCCCTGGCGCCGTTGTCGATGAAGAGGGGCAGGCGGACACGGGCCCGGACCATCTCCTCCATGGGCACGTCCCGCCACCCGATGTTGGGCGCGTGTACGCGCGAACCGCCGGCGTGATAAGCGACGATCCCGGGCAGGGCCACGCCCGCTCCGAGCACCCGCCGGCCCTCGCCGTCGAGTTGGCTCTTGAGTTTTTCTATGGCCACGATGATCCTGTCGATGACCACCGGGGCGTCATGGTGCTGGGGGTGCAGCGGGACGTCGGCCACGCCGGCCACCCGCATCCTCATGTCGAAGGCCTCCACCCGGATGCGGGTCTCGCCTACTTCCACCCCGATCACTGCCCCGAAGTCGGGATTGACCTGGAGCATGACGCGGGGACGGCCGCCGTCGGACTCCTCCAGCCCGACCTCCGAGATGACGCCTTCGTCTAGCAACGCGGCGGTGACGTTGGTCACGCTGCCGCTGCTGAGTCCGGTAAGTTGGGCCAAGGCGACACGGTTTAGGGGGCCGTCCAGGAACAGCCGGCGCAGGACCACGCCTCGGTTGACCCGGCGCAGGTCCCGTACGGTCGCCCTTGCGTTTTGGGTCAAATTAGGCCCTCACTTCGTTCAATGCTTAGTTCAAAGTGCCTAACTGCCCGCTGGTGGGCCCGCTGGGTGAACCGGCGGCGCGACATAAGAGAGCGTTAGGCAAGGCATGTTGCCCGAAAGCCCCAGGGGCCCCCGGCCGACGAAATGCCGACCGGGGGCTCGAGTGGTGGCGCCGTTCACGCTGAACGGGCGCCTCCGGGTACTAGTAGCCGGTCGTCGTCCGCGGGGACAGGTGGAGCACCACGACGAGGTCAGTGCCGGCCCCGGCACCGAGGTTGGTGCCCGAAGGTTGGCCCGTCTCGTAGGGATTGGCCTGCGTGGGCCAGCCCACGAAGTGGTCGGAGTCGTACTCGAACCATTCCGAGGCCGTCGTGACCGGGATGACGGGCAGGTAGCTGGCTACATACTTGGCGATGGGGGCGAGGGCGGCGGTTTGCGCGGCCGTGGTGGGAGCGGCGGCCAGGTTGGCCAGGTCTGCGTCAATAGCGGCGTTATGGACCCGCTCGTAGTCGCCCGAGGCGGCGCTCGGGGTCACCAGGCTGCTGTCCAGCCAGTTGTCGTACAGGTTGTACGGCGTCAGGCCATTGTTGGACCAGTGCTCCGATATCGAGAAGTTGCCGTCGGAGACATCCGCGTTCCAGGCATTGACGGTGAGGCCCTCGAAGCTGGCGTTGATGCCCGCAGCCTTGAGCTCCTGAGCGGCGAGAGAGCCGACCTCGGCGTAGTCGGTATAAGCCGACGGGCTTACGAAGGTGACCGTGACCTCCTTGCCGCCCTTCCAGAAGTACCCGCCCTTCAGGGTGTAGCCGGCGGCCTCCAGGATCGACCGGGCTTGCGTCGGGTCGCCGGTGGCGGAGTTGGTCAGGTTCTTCACCGGCCCGCTCCAAGCCGCAAAGGTGGGCAGGGTGAGCCCGCTGGCGTTGAGGACCGGGTTCTCCAGTCCGGCCTCGCCTTCATCGGCCAGCACGGTGCGGTTAACAGCGGCGCTAATGGCCTGGCGGACCGCTAGCTGGTTGGTCGGCCATTGGTGCAGGTTGGGCATGAAGGCGTTGCTGCTACCGGGCGCTTCCCAGTAATGGTGGTAGGCCTTGTTGGTGTCGACGAAGTCCTTCTGCAGGCCGGGGATGAAGTTGCCGGTCCAGTCGATCTGGCCGGCGTAAAGCGCCGACAGGGCCCCGGTGTTGGAGGTATAGACGGGGAAGTAAACGTCGGGGATCTTCGGCATCATGCCTGTCTGCCAGTAGGTGGGGTTGGCCTTCAGCGTGACGCCCTCGGGCGTGAACGTGGCCAGCGTGTAGGGCCCCGTACCTACGGGGTTGGCATCGGTGTACTGAGACGGGTCGCCCACGGTGCTCCATATGTGCTGGGGGATGATCGCCGTGCCGGCGATGTCCTGCAGGTTGGCGTACTGGGCGGTCGCGAAGCTCAGTGTGACGTTATTGCCCGAGCTGGTCACGCTCAGGATCTTGAGCCCGTCAAGGTTGATGTCGGGGTACTTCAGCAGCTCCTGGAAGGTGAAGACGACGTCGGCCGGCGTCATCGCCGTACCGTCGCTCCACTTGACGCCCGTGCGGATGGCGAAGGTGATCGACTTGCCGCCGTTGGACCACTGGTAAGAGGTCGCCAGCCACGGGTAGTAGATGGGCGGCGAGGCTAGGTCGAACTCGATGAGGGGTTCGTAGATGAGGCCGGTGGCGCCCATGCCGTAAATGGGGGCCGTGGGCACGAACGGGTTGAAGTCCTGGGTGATGACGCTCTCGGGCGAGCTCTCCATTACGAGCTCGGGCACCGTACTGGCGACCGCGGACGACGAGATGCACGCGGTGAGCAAGCCGGCGCCCATCAGGCCCGCGGTTGCGATGGCGAGCGCTCGTCGGTTGGTGGATACCTTCTGTTCCATTTACCCCTCCTCGATGACTGGGTCGTTTTAGGACACGCAAGCCCTAAGCCCTAAGCCCTAAGCCCTGGCTTGGCGTCCCTGCCGCTCCGCCCCCGTCACCGGGGACCCCCCGGTGGGCATGCCGGACGAGAGGGCACGCCGAAGACTATACTCACACCATTGACAAAGGTGTGCGCGGCTCTGGTTGTGCGCACCAGCGAGACCGTAGGCCGGTCATGTCGGGCGAAGCGACACCCCTGTTTCAGACGCCTTCGGGGTTGACGCCGTCGCCCACGAGCTCGGGCGCGGCCACGTCGAGACGCCAACAGGCGGCTGCTCGGGAGGAAGAGATCCGCATCAGGGGTGGCCTCTGGGCGCGGCAGCGGTCCTCGGCCAATGGGCACCGGGGGTGGAAGGGGCACCCGTCGATTACGCGTCCGCTGCTTTCGGGGACGCGCGTCCCCCGTCTGGCGCCGCTTTGCAGCACGCTGCCCAGGTTGTCGGGATCTGGCGCCGACGAAACGAGCAGCTGGGTATAAGGGTGTGCCGGGCGCTGGGTGACCTGTTCGGCCGGGCCCCGCTCGATTATTTCCCCGGCGTACATTACGAGCACCTCGTCGGCGAAGTAGCGGGCCGAAGCAATGTCGTGGGTGATGTAGAGCAACGCGAGGTGAAAGTCATTACGCAGGTCGTCGAGAAGGTTGAGCATTTCCAAGCGGATCGAGACGTCCAGCATCGATACGGGCTCGTCGGCCAGGAGCACGCTCGGCCGGGCCGCCAGGGCGCGGGCGAACGATACTCGTTGGCGTTGGCCCCCGGATAATTCGTGGGGGAACTTGGCCAGGAACTGTTGGGCCGGGGTGAGCCTTACCTGCTCCATCAGGCTCACCACTTCCGCCTCGATCTCGTCCCCAGATTTCTTGCCCTGGTGCAGCTTTACGGGGCGCTCGAGGTGATAGCGCACCGTATGGACGGGGTTGAGCGACGAGAACGGGTCCTGGAAAACAAGTTGCACCTCGCTCTTGTAGCGTCGGAAGGCCGTCCGGCTGGATACGTCGACCGGCCGGCCGTCCAGGGTGACGGAGCCCGTGTTGGGCTTTTCCTGCCCGGCGAGAAGCTTGGCTACCGTCGACTTGCCTGAACCGCTCTCGCCCACCAGAGCCACCACAGCGCCCCGGTAGAGATTGAACGTGACGTCCCGGGCGGCCCGGAGCACGGCGCCGTGGCCCAACCGGTAGGACCGGTTGAGGCCGACCGCCTGCATGGCGAGCTCGCCGCGCTGCGCCGCCGCGGAGACCAGGTCTCCGGTACCGGGGGTGACCGGTTCCAGGGCGCCGGGCGAGCTCACGACAGCGGTCCTTCTGTGGCCTGCGGCGCCTGGGCCGGAGCGGTGGCGCCGGTGGGGGAGGCCGGTACCGGCGTGCCCGGGAGCACGAACGGGCAGGCGGTGACGTGGTCGGGGTCGGCCGAGCTAGTCACCCGGACCAAGCTCATGTCCACCTCGCGGCAGGCATCGGTCCCGTACCCGCACCGCCCCAGGAAGGGGCAGCCCGGCGGTAGGGAGCGCAGGTCAGGCGGCGAGCCTGGGATGCCGGTCAGCTCGCGCCGCGGGCCACGCACCGACGGGAACGAGTTGAGCAGGCCTTTGGTGTAGGGGTGGGCGGGCTCATGGAGCATCTCACGGGCCGTGCCCACCTCCACCAATTTGCCGGCGTACATCACGGCCACCCGGTTGGCCAGTTCGAGCAGCAAGGACAGGTCATGGGTGATGAAGAGGACTGAAAAGCCCAGGCGGTCCTTCAGCTCGACCACCTGGGAAAGGATGTCCCGCTGGACAACGACATCGAGTGCCGTCGTCGGTTCGTCCATGATGACGACCTCGGGATCAGTGGCCAGGGCCATGGCGATCA
>CAYZVQ010000312.1:0-6146 GCA_964481925.1 uncultured Acidimicrobiaceae bacterium | reverse complement strand
AAGGTGGTCCCATGCTGCTGGCAACGGGGTGGTCCCATCCCACTGGCAAGTGACAGTCGTTGCGTTCCTGCCCGCTTTGGTCGCGCCCGGGGCCCGAATGGCGACAGCGGTGGAGGCGAAACTAACTCTCCCGCCAACCCCGCCCACGGTCGAAGCCATGTCAATGGGCGACTACGGCCGGGTGCTCGTCCAGCCCCCCAGCATGGCGGCCACCGCTTTCGGGGAGAGCGCGGCAGATGCTAGCTCGCCCTTGTACGAGTTCAGCGGCGACGCTGACGGCAAGTTCGGTTGCTCGACTGAGCCACTGGTGAGGGGGTACGACCCCTTGTCCGGCTTCGAGATCAGGGCACGCTGTACTGGCGCTGCCCCTGTAGGTTCCCCGGCCGGAGCGACCGTGGAGTGGCCCCCGTTGCTGACTTTCGCCCCGCCCGTAGCCGGCCGCGCAGTGGACAAGGCCCTGCTCGGGACCGTGGAGCGTCCCCTGTTCCTCGGGACCCCCCCTCCGTCTGACCGCTCTGGCATCCTGGTCCAGGTGACCTACGGCGGTCACCCTCTGTACACGTTGGGCCCGCCACTCGAACCGCAGGGTGAGGACGATATGGAGACGGTCGCCCCGCTCTACCCGTGGCATGGCATTTGGTACCTCGTGTCGGCGAAGAACGGCCAGCCTGTCCCGGGGCGAGCCACAATCGGGACGGGGCGCTTGCAAGACCGGAAGATAGTCTTGACCGCTGAAGTGGACGACCCCTACATCGGTCTCCACGCCGCCAGGGCCGTCGTGTACACCTTGAGCGGTACCACCAAGCCCGGTGCATGTACTGGTGCAGGCGCCGTCAAGTGGATTCCCGTCCTGACCACGGGCGCCCCCGGGGCTGCTAACGGCGTCTCGCCGAAAGATCTTGGCGTTGTCCAGCGCGCTGATGGGACGGACCAAGTGACCTATCAGGGTAGGCCGCTATACCTGTACTCACTTGAGAAGTTCACTGTCGCCAGCTCCCAACTACTAGGCCGGATTATGACCGGCACACTAGTTATGACCGGCACAGCCGGCAATGGCAACGGCCTGGCCGGGCCAGGCGGTGGCACTTTCTCGGTCATCCCCATCGCTTGACGCCTCTCGCGCACCGGCGCTACCCGGGCCACAGCATAAAAGGGCGCGTGCACCAAACCGCACAATGCCGGCCAAGGCTGCCAAAATCTCGTGCGCCTTCGTGCCGTTCTCGCTCCAGACTTCAGCAATTACATATTCGGCATCGTTATGCACCATACAATTCTTGCGTAGTAAGCGCATAACGCGCCCGCATAATAAGCCCACAGGAACAGCAGAAGGAAGATCTACGTCGGTGTCGCGGTAACTGGGAGTGGGCGGTTGCCGGGGCTGTTCGCTGGTTCGTTCGTGGCCTTGGTCGGCTAGCTTCGTCGCGCCCTTAGTGGAAGCGCAGCGGCCGCTTCGGGACCATCGGCCCGGAGATGGCGCGCTTTTCCGACAGGAGGGACCGCAGCTTGGTGCTGGCCATGACCCACGAGGAGGTCGTGGCCTCCCTCGCCGCTAGCGAGGTCCACTCGTGGCGCCAACTGCCCAAGCTCGTGTACCACGTCCAGCTCAAGTTCCGTGACGACCCGCGCCCCCGGGCCGGGCTCATCCGCGCCCGGGAGTTCACGATGAAAGACGCTTACTCCCTGGACCGGGACGAGGCCGGCCTGGACGTGCAGTACCAAAGGCTGCACCGCGCCTACGAAACGATCTTCGAACGGTGCCACCTCCCGGTCACCGCCGTTGCCGCCGACGTCGGGATGATGGGGGGCTTGGCGGCCCACGAGTTTATGTACCTAAGCCCGTTCGGCGAGGACACCGTCGTTCTGTGCAGCTCGTGCGGCTACGCCCAGAACCGCCAGGTGGCCCGGGCCGCCAAACCAGTCATCACCCGCGAAGTTCCGCTGCCGCTGGAGCGGGTGGCCACGCCGGGGCCAGCACTATCGTCGATCTCTGCCACCTCCTCGGGGTGCCCCCGGAGCGCACGGCAAAGGCCGTGTTCATGGCGACCTCGGACGGTGGGCTCGTGCTGGCCGTCGTGCGCGGTGACATGCAACTGAACGGCGGTCTCGGCTGTCTAGCACCAGAGCCATAACCACCAACTAGGGGACCGGCGGAGCGGAGCGAGACGGTCCGGGCGAGACGCCGGGACAGACGCTCGACCGAGGCCCAAGAAGGATGTCGTCACCTCGCCCCACGCGCAGCCGGACAGCAGGTCCGATCGAGAACTCCGTGATCCCTAACAGCGTGGCGCGGAGCTGCTCGGCGAGGGTGGTGGACTGCCCCCGGACCAGTACGTGCGCCTGAGTGCCGACGAGGGAGGGCAGTAGCAAAGGTCCCACGCGCTCGCTGCGGTTTACGCCCTACGACAAGGTCGCCCCGAGCAGTTCGGCAACCACGGCTACAAATGAAAGGGCGTCCCGTGACAATAAGTTGTCGTAACGCTGCGTCGCGTAGTACTGGGCCGGGTCAGTGGTCGCGACACGGTCTCCAAAAAGCATGAAGACCTCCGCGGGCCGGCCGGGGAGCAGGTCCGCCAGCAAGACCGAGTCGCCTCCTGCAAGTTCGGCTACCCGCGAGCCCCAGAGCAGGCCGGCGGGCTGAGCCCGGCCTCGCCCTTTCCGGGCGTGCAGGACCTCGGCCCATTGGCGAGTGCAGGGGTAATGGGCCGCCGTGGTGGACACCAACTGGGAGCGCTGGAGACCGAGGCTCTCTAGCGCACCGTCCCGCAGGTCCCAGAGCACGAGCGTGTCTAGTAGCTCGAAATCGACCAGGTTGCGCCCGGTCAGGTTCCCATGGGTAATGAGCCGCCGAGGACCGGACGAGGCATGGACATCATGGAACACGGTTTCGAGAAGGGCCGCCGTCTGTGACTGGGCCCCATAGAGCGTGGGGACGACGGCCCCGTCCGCCGTCAGGGGCGAGAACCGGCTGTTGCCGCGGCCGGAGGCGTTGAACAGCGCTGGCCAGTACGTAGCCCAAGACGAGGTGTAATACCCCGGGCCGGGTTCGAGCCGAGCCGTACGCAGGTGGCGCAGGTCAACCTCGGATGGGCTTGGGACGGGGCAGCCAGCCGGGAAGGGGCAGCCCGGCGCCGTCACGGTGCGTCGTCAGCCCGGTTGCGAGCCGCACCGAGGACGGCCTTGGGTTCCTTGACCAGGAGAGCGGCAGGGACCGCCCCGTCCAGCCACGGCGTGGGGTGGACGAGCCAGGCCCACAGGCCCCAGCCGTCCTCCCCGGCCTCGGCCAAGACCCGGACCACGGGGCGGAACTCTGGCCGGGGCGCAAGGTCGGCATCGAGCAGGAAGGCCGGCACAACCGTCTCGTTGGAGTGCTCCACCGTGAAGAGTTCGTAGCGCTCCCTGGCCCGGCGCACCCACTGGCGAACGGCTGGCCCGCTCATGGCCCGGCCCTCGGCCAGTGCCCGGTAGGTAAAAGCGCCGCTGGTGAGCAGCTCGGCGCGCAGTGCCGCCCGGCGCTGGGCTTGGTGGACTATGACGTAAGGAACGGGGTCAATTTCGGAGAGGGTCGGCATGAGCTGGTCGACAAGGGTGTCGAAGTTATCTACGACACGTTCGCGGTGCCCCGGCGCCGCCGTTGGCGTCTCATGAACGTTCACGTTCCGTACTTTCATCCTCGACTTTGGGCTGAAGGCAGGCCCTGCTTCGATCCGCACGTCGCCGATGATGCCTTGGCCCTTGGCCGGGACCTGACGGAGCCGCTGGAGTGTGCCCGCACCCTCCCGGGGTGCCAAACCAGGCTCACCCTGTCCTCGGTCGCGAGCTGTCTTCTTCCTCGTCCCCGTCTTCGTCGCCGAGACGTCGATCGTCCGCGCTCTGCCCGCGGCTGCCTTTGGCGTGGCCTGACCTGGCACTGTTCCAGTTGGGGACTTCACGTCACTAGCGTAACAGGCACCCCAGCTAACAGTCATGAGTGACGGAGTGGTACGATCCGCTCGCGGGGCGGGACGGCATCAGCGGTGAGGCGTAACAACAACTTTGTTCGAGCTGCCGTACGCTAACTACAGGTGGTATGTCTGAAGTAGAGGTCAGGTGGTGGCGCGTCCTTGACGTAAGAGTGCTCCCGTCGGATCTCGTGCCCGTCAGACTTACGGACCGCGCCAAGTGTCACCTTGAACTTGACCACTTCGCTGGTGGCGTACTTGGACTTCTTCATGTCACTAACGAGAAACACCCTGTTCATAGGCACTTTCGGCCCGGCCGGCTCCGGGTAACAACGTAGCGGACGAGGAGGGGGATGAGGACCTGGGCGTCGGGCGTCCCCCAGCCGGTGACGGGGTCCCAGCCGGTGCCGGCCTCGTACCCGGTGATCGTGACCCCGTTGAGCGACACCGTGTTGTTGCCGGTGGTGACGTCGTGGAACGCCTTGTGGTACAGCGGACCTTGGGCGACCCGGTAGATGGCGGGGTTGACGAAGCCGAGAGGATGGCCGGCTTCCTGGTCAGCCAGGGCGATCAGCCCGGCCCAGAAGGGCGCGGCCGCGCTCGTGCCGCCGGCCCCGACGAACTCGGCCCCGCCGCCCGGCGCGCTGAAAGCGAGCGCCATGCCGCTGGTGCCAGTCGCCTCCCCGGCGACGTCGGGCACGCCACGGGTGGCGCCGATGCCGGGCACGCCGTTCTGGTAGGTGGGGCGGGCGAAAAGCCGGCTGAACCCGCCACCGGAGCCGTCCGGCGACCCGGACGGCGTGTTCCAGGCGGTCTCGCTGAGGTAGGCGCCGCTGACGTGGTTCGCGGTAAGTGTGGTGCCGCCGGCAGCAAGCGCCCAAGGATCTGAAGCGGGCAGGCTGACCTCCTTGAGCGGCCTGGATGAGCCATTGCCGATGGCGCCATAGTCCCCGGAGGCGACGACGACGGTGACATGGCGGGCGGCGGCGTACTCGAGCGCCGAGTTCATGGTCGCCACCTCTGCGCTGGTCCACGAGCTCTCACCCACGTTGAAGTCCTGGCCGATGCCGCTTTGGGACATCACCTCTCCGTCGCGGACGGCGGTCCGCACGTACGTGGCGAACGTGACGGCGAACTTCGCCGGGGTGCTCACGTTTGCCGGGTCGACCAAAACCTCGCGGATGGTGGCGTCTGGGGCGACAGCGTGCACCAGCTCGGTGTCCTCCACCTCCTCCACGCCGGCCAACCACGGCGAGGCGGACGAGCCCGCCAGGGTCTTGATCTTGATCACCTGAATGTGTGCCGGCGGCAGCCCGAACCGGCTGTCGAAGTCCGCCAAGCCCTCTCGGATATCGGTAACCGACTGCAGGAGGTCCGTTATCGGCTGGGGCCGAGCCGGCCCCGTTTCCCCCTCCTCCGGCAACACCACCGTCACACCGCGGCCGGTGATCCCGCTATCTAGCAGCGGCTGTATGCCGTAGGCCACTAGGAACTGGTGCGGGCCGTAACACCCCGAAACGGTCAGACAGTCAGCCGCCACGGTGCCAGCCGGGGTGGCCGTCGCCGGTGCTGTACCAGGCGTGCCGGGCGCAGGCAGCAGGTACTTGCACGCGTCATTAGCCCGCCCCACGGGGCTGTTGGGGTTCGGTTGCCCGTGGAAACTGATAACCGCCCCTGGAATGGGCTTGGGGAAGCTCGGCAGGCCGTGGGCTCGCATGCACGCGCGTAGGCAAGGTCCGCCCGGTAGGTCGCCGACCCTGTCGAGGTAGAGCCGGGGGACGACGAGGGATGGCTCCCGCCGCACGCCGCCGCCAGCAGCGCGACGGCGGCCGTGACAGCTAGGGCTCCCGTGTACCGCTGGAGCCGCTTGCCGGTTCGGCTTGGGCGCGGCGACACCCTCTGCATGGACGCCATCAGCCCGTCGTTGTGCCGGTTTGGTGGAAGGCTCATGAATACATTGTGCGAAAGCCGACGTTGCAAGGGCGCAACGCAGTTATGGTTTTGCAACACCCGGCACCGCCTACGACGTCGTGGTGCTGGACCGCGATATCCCCTGCGCGCGCAGCGCTATTTCGCTGCCGCCAGGCCTAGCCCCCCGTCGGCACTCGCCCGAGCCCTTGTTGACACTCATCTTTTTATGATGTATCTTTTCTTGATGTGAACCCGATGACCCTCTTCCTCCTCGGCCGCCGGCTGATGCAGATCGCC
>CAYZVQ010000311.1:0-6187 GCA_964481925.1 uncultured Acidimicrobiaceae bacterium | reverse complement strand
CAGCGCCGCCTCGGCTACCTCAAACGTGGGCGCCGCCTTCAGCTTCACCGTTTACACCACGGGCGAGCCGGTGCCGGCACTCAGTGAAGTCGGCACCCTGCCCAGCGGCATCACCTTTACCGACAATGGCAACGGCACCGCCACCATCGCCGGCACCCCGGCGACGGGGTCGGGTGGCCTCTACCCGTTCACCATCGACGCCACGGGCACAGCGGGCTCGACGTCCCAAGCTTTTGTGCTAACCAATACGTCCGCCCCCACCATAACCAGCCCGGCTACGGCCACGTTCACGACGACCTTCCCCGGTAGTTATGACATCACGACCACAGGTTACCCAGCGCCCACCCTGACCGATACCGCCTCGACATTGCCCTCCGGCCTGGCCTTCGTGGACAACGGCAACGGCACCGGCAGCATCTCGGGCACCCCGGCCACCGGTACGCAGGGGAGCTACCCCGTTGTGCTCCAGGCCACCAACTCGTCGGGGAGCACAGCCACCTTGGACCTCGGGGTCACGGTCAACCCGGCCACCGCGCCGGCGCTCACCATCCCGGCGGCTGATTTCAGTCTCAACCAGATGGGCTCCGTCGCCGTGACTGCCAGCGGCTACCCGACACCTTCCATTACCGAAACCGGCGCGCTGCCTGCGGGGCTGACATTCATCGACAACGGCAACGGCACCGCCATGCTGTCGGGCACACCGACCAGCACCGGGACGACCAGCTTGACGGTTACGGCGACCAACGGGGTCAGCCCGGCCGCCAGCCAGACCATGACGGTCATAGTGGGCCAGGCGCCCGCGATCACCAGTGCCGACACCGCGTCGGCCACCGTCGGGTCCCCGTTCACCATGACGGTGACCACCAGTGGCTACCCGGTCCCGTCCATCGGTGCTACCGGGCTCCCCGCCGGTTTCAGCTTCACTGACAATGGCAACGGCACGGCCACCATCTCGGGCACGCCCACGACTTCTGAGGTCGGTGACAACACCGTCGACCTCAGTGCCGTCAGCGTGGCCGGCAGTACGACCCAGGACCTGAGCCTCAGCATTGGCCAGCTGCCCGCCATAACCAGCGCCGCCTCCACGGCCTTCACCGTCGGCGCCGACGGGTCGTTCTCGGTGACCACCACAGGCTCGTCGACGGCAAAGCTCGCCGAGACCGGGGCGCTGCCCGCGGGAGTCAGTTTCGCCGACAACGGCAACGGCACGGCCACCATTTCGGGTACGCCGGCCGCGGGTACGACAGGCTCCTGGCCCTTCGTTATCAGCGCCACGAGCACGGTGGGCAGCACGACCCAGTCGTTCGCTCTTTCGGTCTACCAGGTCCCAGCCTTCACCAGTGCCTCCTCTACGACGGGCACGGTCGGAACGGCACTTTCGTTCACGGTTGGCACCACCGGCTACCCGGCCCCCTACATCAGCTCCTCCAGCCCCCTGCCCGCCGGCCTGACGCTGACTGACAACGCCGACGGCACCGCGACCATCGATGGCACTCCGACATCGGCCGGGACCTCCACGTTGGCCCTCACGGCCACGAATACGGTCGGGAGCGCCTTGCAGAGCCTGGTCGTCACCGTTTCCCCGGCCCCGGTAGCTCCCGCGCCTATTTTCCCGGTCTCAACGTCAGGTACCGGCACCACGGCGCCTCCGACTACTACGCCGCCTCCGACTACTACGCCGGCCGCGTCGGGGCGGCATGCTCCCACCTTCAAGAGCGTGTCATCGGCAACAGCTAGCGTCGGCCATCGGTTCTCGTTCACGGTAATGGCAGCCGGCGAACCGGTCCCGACCTTGGTCCACTCGGTACTGCCCAAGGGCCTTGTTTGGTCGGGCGCCACAGGTGGTCATGCGACCATCTCCGGCGTACCTCAAATGAAGGCGGCAGGGACAGCCCAAGTGTTGCTCCGAGCCTCTAGCGCCGCCGGGAGCGCCACTCAAGTCCTCGTCATCAGGGTGCTCAGCCGGCCCAGGCTCAGCAGCGGCCGCCCGCCGGCAGGCGCAGTCGGTCGTCCTTACCGGTTCGCTCTCAAGGCCTTCGGCTATCCCAAGCCGACGGTGAAGGAGTCGGGGGACCTGCCCGCCGGCCTCAGTTTCAAAAAGACTGGGAGCGGTGAGCTCGACGTGTCCGGCATCCCTGCGCCCGGCTCGGGCGGTGCCCACCACATCCGTATCGTTGCCTCCAACTCGATGGGCAAGGTGACCGAGAACTACACCCTGATGGTCAAAGGGCCAGGCGCTTAAGCGTGGCCCGAAGGCGGTACGTCGCCGCTGCCTTGTTGGCAGCGGCGTCCATGGCAGCCGTGTCCCTGGGAGTGCTCCGTCCGCACCTACCGACGGCCACCGCGGCTACCACCTGGTGGCACCCGGGACCGCTTACTTCGTGGCAGTACGCGATCGGGGAGCCATTCCCGATCGCGGTGCCCACGAACATCGGCAACGTCGAAGCGTACGACATCGATGAAGGCAATGTGGCCGGGACGAGCACCAGTCAAGTAGTGGCCTCGGTTGGCGCCATCCATGCCGGTGGCGCCAAGGCCATCTGCTACGTCGAAACAGGAGGCTGGGAAAGCTACCGGTCCGACGCCTCCGAGTACTCCTCCGCCATCCTCGGCGGCACGGTGCCTGGCTACACGGACGAACGGTACGTGGACATCCGCCAGTGGTCCGGTGACCCCGGGCCGACGGGGTTGACCCTCGAGCAAATCCTGACCGCCCGCTTCCAGTTGTGCAAAGACGAGGGCTTCGACGGTGTGGAGACGGACCTCGACGACACGTATACCGACAGCACCGGCTTCCCCATGACGATGGCCAACGAGCTCACTTTCATGACCGAGATGGCCGGCGTCATCCACGGTCTCGGTATGGCTTGGTTCTTGAAGAACGACATCAATGGCGACAGCCTTATCGCCGACATTGAACCTCTCGCTGACGGCACCGTGAACGAGCAGTGCTGGCAGTACGACGAGTGCTCGGCCCTCGAGCCTTTCGTGCAAGCGGGCAAGCCGGTCCTCAACGTCGAGTACGCCAACGAGGCGGAGACCACGACGTGCCCGGAGGCGCTGGCGTTCCCGATGGCCACGATGCACACCGACGTGGACCTCGACGGCACCATTGCCTGGGCGTGCTGGCAGTACGGTTCCCCCACCGCCACAACGGCGCAGACGACGACCACACAGGCGGGGACGACGAGCGGTCCGTCCACGAGCCCGCCCACGGCGTCAGGTGGCCCCGCCCCTGCTCCCCCGGCCCCCACGACCTCGGTGAGCCTCCCGCCAACGACCACCACACCGCCGGTGGGTGTGCCGGCCGTGGCGCCCCACTTCATCAGCCCGTCAAGAGCCAGGGCGACGGTCGGGCGCTTCTTTTCGTTCAAGGTGAGGGTGTCGGGCAACCCGCTTCCCACTCTGCACCACTCGCGGCTGCCCAAAGGACTGAGATGGGCCAGTCACGGGCGCGGGACGGCAATCATCTCAGGTACCCCGGAAGCCGGGGGCGCCGGGCTCGCCAGGGTGTCTCTCAGCGCCCTCAGCCGCGCCGGGCGCGCCCGCCAGGTACTCGTCGTCCGGGTGCAGCGCCGCCCCGGTTTTCTGAGCGACGTCCTGCCGGCGGCGACCGTAGGCCGGCGTTACCACTTCGTTTTGCGCGCTTACGGGTACCCGGTCCCGTCGGTCGTCGAGCTGGGGAGGTTACCCGCCGGCTTCATTTTCACCAGAGACGGCCATGGGGTGGCGACTGTGTCGGGCCGGCCGGCACCGGGCACGCAGGGAGCCCATCGGGTAACCGTCCGGGCGTCCAATTCCGTCGGCTCACTGACGGAAAATTATGTCCTTCGGGTCGTCAGCAGCGGGGCTAGAGCCCGCACATCCCCCAAACCTTAAGGACCGGCGCAGGGACGACCCCCGGGCAACTGCCGGCGTTGACTTCTCCCAGGAGCGTCCAGACCGGTCCCGACTTCCAGGAGAAGGCATAGACGCTGTTCTGGAACTCGGCCAGCTTCGCCTGCCCCGCCGCCGTCGAAGATTCCTCTAGCAACGTGGCCGAAGGCTTGAACTCGACCAGCGCCCAATAGGTGGCCGACGCTGGCTGGTCTGCGTAGTAGACCTCGCCGGGCTCTGTGCCGGCGATATCTTTCGGGCTCAGGTCGACGCTGCCCGGGTTGGTGGCGAGCCACGAGCGGGTAAGGGAGTTTTCCACGCCCGCCGTAACCAGGAGGTTCTGCGCTTTTTCTCCCGCGGCCGCAGTCGTCGTGCGAGGCCGCGCCGTCGTGGTTGGACGCGGCACGGTTGACGAGCTCGAGGGCGGGACCGAGGAGGTGGGGCGAGCTGTCGTGTTAGTTGTGTGAGAGGCCGTGGCGGGGACGAGCGTGTTCGAGGTCTGCGAATTGGCCAGGTTCGTGCGGTCGGAGCTGGTCACAGCCAGGACCACCGCGGCGACGATGACGGCGACGGCAGTGATCATGACCAGTTCGGGCCAGGGCCCATTGGCTCGACGGTGCCGCTGCCTGCGGCCGCGACCGCCATCACCCGTCCACGCCGGCTCCTGTCGGGGGCCCTCGTAGTCGGTGTAGGCACCAGGCGCCTCCCCGGGCCTCATGTAGGCGGTGGGGTAGGAGGTCTCATAACCGTAGGGGCTCGGGCGGGAGCGGTCCGTCTCCCAAGTGCTGTAGGTGGTGGGTGGCACGTCCTGCTCCCAGGTCCCCCCGCCCTGCCCCCCGCCGTCCTCGACCCAGGTGGCGCCCTGCTGGTCGTCCTCCCACGCCACGGGACCGTCCCACGCCGCCGTGCCGTCGCCGTCGGGGTCGTCCTCGGGGTCGAACTGCCAGTGGCCGGTCTCCGGCCCCGGATCTGCCCCGGAGAAGTTGTCGGGACCGGACCAGCCGCCCGGCTCGGGCGCCGCCCACTCATCGGGCTCTGACCAGCCGTCCCGCTGGCCAGATGGGCCAGGCCCGTCGCCCTGGCCGCGGGCTCCTCGCCCCGAAGAACGTTCGGGATCGCGGTCGCGCCGGCCTCTAGACGCCATTGGTCATCCTCTCAGTTCGAACAAGTGTGATCAGCGACCTCGCTAGCGGCTGCACACAAATTACCTCTCCTCCGTCCGGTCTTGCAGGTTTGCCGCTGCGGGCTGGCCGTCAACACCGCTGGCCGGAGCGCCGGGGGCGAACGGCTGCGCGCGTGTAAGCCACTCCGACGTGAGGCGGTAGGCGGCCTCGATGAGCTCGGGGCTCCGGCCGAAGCTGAAGGGCGATACGCCTGCCACCAGCGGCGCGGGCACGACGTACAGCTGGCAGCGACCGCTCCACGCCGTCACCGAGTCGAGGTCGTGGCGGGCCAGCGATATGGCGGCCGACCTCAATAGGACATTAAGGGGGGATCGGGGCCGGGGCATGTGACCGGCCGGGACGCTGGGAAGGACGAAGATGCGGTCGGCCCCTGCTCCCACCGCCGGGCCGACTGGCGTGTCGGAGACGACGCTGCCGTCGATGAGCCACCGGCCCTCTATGAGCACAGGGGGGAACACTGCGGGCATGGCCGACGACGCCAGCAGTGCCGGGACCGCCGGCCCCCTGTCCAGCAGCACTTCTTCCCCCGTTTCTAGGTCCGTCGTTACAACCGTCAGGGGGAGCACACCGTCCTCGAGCCGGCGTATGGGCACCGTGGACCGCAGCCACTTCGCCAGCGGCCGGGAGCTGACCAGGTGGTCCCTCCAGCCGGCAAGCCCGCCGATGGCTACCGACGCGTTTAGGGGGAAAACGTCCCGCCTCCTCACCGCCGTCCAGAGGCTGGCCAGCACTTCCAGCCCTTCCAGAGTGGGCTCGGCCGCCAACCACGCGGCGTTCAGCGCCCCGGCCGATGTGCCGTAGAGATGGTCGGGGTGGTGGTCCGCTTGCATCAGAGCTTTCGCCATCCCCACCTGGGCGGCACCGAAACTGGCCCCACCTCGTAGTACCCAGGCTGTCGTCATATGGCCCGGGAGGTCATGAGGCCGGGGAACGCCTGGTGGCCGCGCCCGGGAAGGGCGCTACGGGGGTAGCCGCCGTGGTCGACGATGCTGCCGACCGCGGCACTGTGATGACAGCAGAGGCAGTGGTAGTGGCGGGCGGGACCGTCGTCGCCGCCGCCGGCGATGTCGTCGTAGCTGCCGGCGAGGTAGTTGTAGCTGCCGGCGATGTCGTCGTAGCTGCCGGCG
>CAYZVQ010000310.1:0-6209 GCA_964481925.1 uncultured Acidimicrobiaceae bacterium | reverse complement strand
CGCCCTCGCAATGCGTCCAACACGGCCACGCCCACCTGCTGGCTGGTGACTTCGGGGCCCTCGAGGCGCAGCGTCTCCTCAACCTCAGCCGCGATCTGCTCCAACAACGGCAGCGAAAGAGGTCGGTTCTTCCCCGCGGCCTTCAGGCCGGCGACCACCTTGGCGCGCTCGAACGGCTCCCGGTGGCCGGAACGCTTGACCACGACGAACGGCACCTCTTCAAGGCGCTCGTAGGTGGTAAAACGCAGGCCGCACGCCAAACACTCCCTCCGGCGCCGGATGGCCGCCCCCTCCTCCGCCGTGCGCGAGTCCATCACGCGGTCTTCGACTCCGGAGCAACGGGGACAGCGCACTAGCGCCGACCCTACAACGCGGGGGCCGGGACCTCCGCCCACGGTGCCGCCCGGTAACGCCGGAAAAGATCGCCCGGGCCGGCATGCGAGGCCGGCCCGGGCGCCCGGGCTCAGGGCACAGCCAGCCGTTGCCCGGGCTGTAGAACGTCGCCGTCTATCTCGGCTTCCAACCGCTCGACCAACGGCCTGGGATCACCTCCCTGGGCGAACCTCACGGCGATCGACCACACGGTGTCCCCGGGCACGGCTACATATGCGTGAGCGCCCGGGCACGCCAGCGTGAGGGTGGTGCAGGACGCCGCGCTCCCCCCGCCCGTGCTGGCGAAGGCCACCAGTCTCTCCGCCACGCTCCAGGCCAGGGCACCCAGGCCGGCGATGACCAGCACCGCCACAGCCTGGCGGACGGCGAACTTCCACCGGGGCACTTCGCGACGCCGAGTAGAGCGGTAAGTGCCGGTACCTGTGTTGAGATCGGACGACCGAAGACTGGATGAGCCGGTGCCCGATGACCTAGCGGCCACGGCTCTCCCAGCCGGGGGGCGGCGCTCCTCCGGGCTCACGTACAGGTAGAGCCGCGAGCGGCCCTGCTCCGCCAGGTCCCCCTGGTCCATCTGGTCCCAGTTCAGCGCAACCATCGGCCTTCCCTCCCCGCTCGGATGTGTGGCCCGACAAACGTATGTTCGGTCCTCACCTCAGTTGTACCCGAACGAGTGTTCGCTGTCAAGCGGGGCCCTGGCGCTACGGCCATGCGAACGTATGTTTGACTCGTGAGCTTGGTAACGCTAACATCGCTCAGCGACGTCAAGCAGGTGCCCGGCGCCGTGCGTGCCCGGGCCGCTCTTGCGGGAAGGACAGCAAATTGAACGAGACCTTGACAGGCAAACGTCGGGAGATCCTCGACTTCATCGCTGCTCAGGTGCGGGAACGGGGCTACCCCCCCTCGGTGCGGGAGATCGGTGTGGCCGTAGGCCTGGCGTCGACGTCGACGGTCCAGGCCCATCTCAACACGCTCCAGAGACAGGGCTACTTGAGACGCGACCCAACCAAGCCCCGAGCGCTTGAGGTGCGCTATGACGCCACGTCGGGCACTGCCATCGAGCGTCGGCCGACTCGCCATGTGCCCCTCGTAGGCGAGATAGCCGCGGGGACCAACGTCCTGGCGTCCGAGAACATCGAAGAGCTGTTACCGCTACCCGAGGACTTCACAGGCACCGGGAACCTCTTCATGCTGCGCGTCCGGGGCGACTCGATGGTGGACGCCGGCATCCTCGACGGTGACTATGTCGTGGTGCGCCAGCAACCGGAGGCCAACACCGGCGACGTCGTCGCCGCCGGGATCCCCGGAGGTGAGGCGACGGTCAAGACCTACTCGCGTCGGGGGGACAGCGTCGTCCTGCTGCCGTCCAACCCGGCTTGGGAGCCCATGGTCTTCTCTCCCGACGAGGTCACCATCTTCGGGAAGGTGGTCACCGTCCTGCGCCGGCTCTGACCCGGGGGCATTCCATCGTCGCTCAGGCGGTCGGGTCGTCGCCCTTGGCGTCCTCCGGCAACGGGGGCAGGCAGCGCAACAGCTCGACGTCGCCGGTGGCGCGGACGGGCCCAGCGCCCCAAGGCACCACCAAGGTCGTGCCCCGCTCGATGGCGACGTCCCAACCGTCGCCTTCGAGCTTGCCGTTGCCCGAGAGGACCACGACGACGGCGAACGAGGCTTCTAGTTGCGCCGCGCCCCGCCCGAAAACCCGTTGGGCGCGGAAATACGGGTTGGCAGCCGCAGGCATGACGTCTTGCACGGCGCCGTCAGTGGTCGCCGCGCCCGAGTGGGCGTGCCGCCGCAGCCCATCGATGTCGGAGGCGCCAAACGCTTTTTGCCTCACACACGAAATCGCCAGCTCTCTGCCCAACCCGAGCTCGCCCCCGGCCGGGTCGAGGTCAAAACCCTTCAATTGGAGCATTACGGAAAAGTCCGTCGGCTCTTGGAGCTCAACGGCGAAAATGCCCTCACCGATGGCGTGAGCAGTGCCCGCGGGGACCAGGACGGCGTCGCCCGGCTCCACCTTGAGCCGGTGCATGTTCCCAAGCATCGCCTTGGCGTCCTGCTCTGCCACCCATCGCGACAGTTCGGCCGTCTCGACGTCGTGCGACCATCCGACGTAGACAACGGGTTCGGCCCCCCGGGTGCCCAGGACGACCCAAGATTCGGTCTTGCCGTGGCGAGAACCCAGGTGGCGGTAGGCAAAGGACCGGTTGGGGTGCACGTGGACCGGCAGTTGCTGACCGGCATCCAGCAATTTGACCAGCAGGGCCGGCGAGGCCCCGAAGTACTTCACGTGCTCGGGCCCGAGCCAGTTGTCGGGGTCGGCCTCGAGCGCGTCCCGCAAGTAGCTACCGTCAGGAAGCCTCGACAGGCCGTCCTCCTCCATGCCGAAGCGCGGCGTGGCTGAAGCCACCCAGTCCTCAGGCCGGTAGCCGTCACCCTCGCCAACTCCGCGCAGTTCAGCAATAGCTTCGCCGCCCTTATAAAACTGCCTTGGCTGGTTGGGGCCCAACTCGATTGGTTGCATCACACCGTTCAACTTACTGAGACAGGGCGCCGGGCGCCAAGGCCGTGCCGGTCCGTCGGCGCACAGTACTGTCACAGGCGATGACACAACCAGAAGTCAGCGACGCCCACAGGCCAACCGCAGCTCCGGGGGTGCTGGTGGTCGGCGAGTGCCTGGTCGACATGGCCCCGTCCAGGGGGGCTACGCCCGGTACGGGCCAGGGGGCCGGGGCCCAGAGCCTGCGCCAACCCTCGCAGCATTTCATGGCCATGCCCGGGGGGAGCTGTGCCAATGTCGCCGTAGGCCTGGCGCGTCTGGGCGTGCGCAGCTGTTTTGCGGCCCGCATCGCCAGGGGCGGCTTTGGCCCCTGGTTGCGCGGGTACTTCAGCGACAACGGCGTCGACCTGTCGTTGTCTGTGGACGCCGCCGAGCCGGCCACCCTGGCCGCCGTCACCCTTGACGACCAGGGCCGCGCTTTTTACACCTTCTACGGCCCGGAGACAGCCGACTGGCGGTGGCAGGAGAGCGAGCTGCCGGCACCCGAGCGGCGTGCCCTGGCCGGGCACGGCGTGGCCGCCGTACATACGGGGTCCCTCCCCATCGCTTTCGAGCCGAGCGGCGACGTCCTGGCCCGGTGGCTGACCAAACTGCGGCGGGGCAACGACGTCCTTATATCCTTCGACCCCAACATGCGCACCGTCCCCGGTGTCGACGAGGCCGCCTATCGGCGGCGCCTGGAGGAGATCATTGCCAGCGCTCATGTGGTGAAGGCCAGCAACGAAGACGTAGAGGCGATGTACCCGGGGTCAGACCCGCTGGGCACGGCGGGCAAATGGCTAGCGGGCGGCGCTGTTTTGGTGATCATCACCGAGGGTGCCGGGGGGGCGACGGCGGTGCACTGCAACGGCTTTCAAGCCCACCTCTCCCCGCCCGACATCAAGGTCGCCGACACCATTGGCGCCGGGGACGCCTTCAGCGCCGGGCTACTGGCCTATTTCGCCCACCGGGGCCTTCTGCACCCCCACGGCGTCGCCACGGCCGATGCCACCGAGCTCCAAGCCGGCCTCTCCCAAGCCATCGCCACGAGCGCCTTCACCTGCACGCGGCCCGGCGCCGACCCTCCCGACGCCGAAGAGCTGGAGGCCTTCGTGGCCCAGCACCCATCGGCGCCCGTGACGTCAACCGGCCAGTAAGCGGCTGAGGACGTCCCGGGCGCGGTCGAGCGAACTGCGGGTGATCATTTCGCCCGCCGTATGGGCCACCTCGGGGTCGCCCGGCCCGAAGTTGGCGGCCGGCGTGCCCCTCTCGGCAAAGAAGGCGACATCGGTCCAGCCCAGTTTCCCGGTCACCGCACCTCCGGACGCTTCCACCAGAGCGGCCAAGAACGGGTGGCCCAGCGCCGGAGGAGCCGCCGGCGCGCTATCGGTGACCGCGAAGGCATCCCCGTCCTCGAGGCACGGGGCCAACATTTCGCCGAGCTCCCGGGCGGCGGCGTCCAGCCCACGGTCAGGGGCGAACCGGTAGTTGAGCTCGACCGCGGCGCTGTCCGGCACGACGTTGGAGGCGACGCCCCCCGACACCCGCACGGCTTGCAACGATTCGCGGTACTCGCAGCCGTCGACTACGGCGCGACGGGGGGACCAGCCCTCGAGCAAGGCCAAGACCGGGCCCAACCGGTGGACGGCGTTGCGGCCCATCCACGGCCGGGCCACGTGGGCCCGCTGGCCGGCCAGCACAACTTCCGCCTTGATCACACCCTGGCAGCCCGCTTCCACGGCGCTGTTGGTGGGCTCACAGACGACCGCGGCATCGGCGGCCAATAGCTGGGGAGCGTGCCGGGCCAGCTCCAAAAGGCCACTGTGGGCGCGGGCGATCTCCTCGGCCACGTAGAAAACGTAAGTCACGTCCCAGGCCGGGGCCGCCACCGAGGCGGCCAGGTCCAGCATGACAGCCAGGCCGCCCTTCATGTCGGTCGAGCCCAGCCCCCACAGGACACCACCTTCGGTCCGGGGCACCTCGTTGCCCTTGGGCGGGACGGTGTCGAGGTGGCCGGCCAGGACGACACGGCCAGGCCGGCCGAGCTCGGTGCGGGCCACCACGTTGTCTCCCACGCGGGCGACCTCGAGCCAGCTGGACCGGCACAGCGCCCTCTCGACGTGGTCGGCCAGGGCGCGCTCGTCTTGCGACAGCGACGGTATGGCCACGAGCTCGGCCGTAGCCGCCAGCAGGTCGGCCCCGGTACTCGGGCCCACCTAGATACTGACCCCGTGCTCGCGCAACATGTCCTCCAGTTGGGCGCTCGAGTGGCGCTGGCCCTCCTCCAACCACCGGACCACCAGGATGCAGGGCAGGCCGAACGTCCCTCCGGCGAAGGTGCGCGGCCGGGTGGCGCCGAGGCCCACGCACCACGGTGGGACGACGCCCCGGGAGAGCTCCTCGCCGGTGGCGGCGTCGATCACGGGGATGCCCGGGTTGAGGATGCAGCCTTCCCCGAGGACGGCGCCGGCGCCTACCCGGGCGCCCTGGGTGATCATGCAGCGGCTTCCGATCAGGGCGTGGTCGCCGATCATCACCGGGGCGGCCTGGGGCGGCTCGAGCACCCCACCTATCCCCACTCCCCCCGAGAGGTGGACGCCTTCGCCCACCTGGGCGCAGCTGCCCACCGTGGCCCAGGTGTCGACCATGGTCCCGGCGCCGACGTGAGCACCGATGTTCACATAGCTCGGCATCATGACCGCGCCCCGGCCGATGAAGCTGCCCCAGCGGGCCGACGCACCGGGAACGACCCGGACGCCGGCCTCCTCGAACCCGTGCTTCAAGGGAAGGCGGTCGGCGTACTCGAACGGGCCGAGCTCGGTGACCTCTATGGCCGAAACCTTGAACAGGAGCAGGACCGCCAGCTTCAGCCACTCGTTGACGACCACGTCGCCGTCGGGGGCGACCTCGGCCACGCGCGCTGCGCCCGAGTCCAGCAACCCGACCGCCGCCCGGACAACCTCTGCCTCTGCCACCGAGCCGGGGCCCAGGGACTCACGTCGCTGCCAGAGGGCCTCGATCTCGCTCTTCAGTTCCACAACTGTCATGTCCACAAGTGGCGGATGATACAGGGTGGGCGCCGGTCAGGCCCCGAGCCGGCGAGCGACGAGCTCGAGACGCTCGTTTGGGGCCACCGCCGCCACCCTCACGTACCTCGCCCCGGCCGCCCCATAGAACTCGCCCGGCGAGACGATGACCCCGCCCTGCTGCGCCAGCCGGGCGGTCAGGGCCCAGGCGTCACCGTCGGGGGCGGGCGCCCAGAGGTAGATGCCGCCCTCGG
>CAYZVQ010000309.1:0-6219 GCA_964481925.1 uncultured Acidimicrobiaceae bacterium | reverse complement strand
TGCCCCGTTGAGCGTTCTTTCCCAGTACATCGAGGACCAGCAACGACCCGGAGCTGTCGCTCCGGTGCCTATCGCTCCCCGGACTGAAGTCCGGGGTCTCTCGGCAAAAATCTGATGAGGGGACCCGCCGTTCTGGGCCGCAGCGTCGTGGTAGCGCCGGGCCGACAACCGCCTCCGGAGTGGGAGGGCTGCCGGCGCGCCGAAGGCAGCACCGAGGAGCTCGAGCAGGCATGGCGCGACCGCACGCCGCTCGTCATCGAGGTCGGCGACGGCCCGGGCGGGGGCGAAATGGCGGCGGGCGAAATGGCGGCGGGCGGCGAGGTCGAAAAGGCCCCGGTTTGGTCGCTGGCCCCGTCGTTCACGTTCCCCGGCGAGCGCCGGGCGCACGCCATCTTCGCCAATTCCGTGGACGCCCGTACCGCCGAGGCGAGATGGTACCTGGCGAGCACTGCCGTGCGGCTCGGAGCGCGTGCCGGGGGGCCGGCCGACGTGGTGCTGGCCGACGTGGTGCTGGCCGACGTGGTGCTGGCCGACGGGACGCCGGCGTTCTGCGACGGGGGGCCGCTCGAGTGGCAAGGCCCGATCGGCCAGGCGGCCGTGGTCCCCCGGCTGGCGCTCCTGGCGGGATCGCTGGTCCCGTTCGGGCCCAATGTCACGGGCGCGGCCCTGGCCCCCGACCAGCTCGAGGCCGTGGTCCATCCCGGCGGGGCGGCCCGCATCATTGCCCCCGCCGGCTCGGGCAAGACCCGGGTGCTCACCGAACGCGCCCGCCACCTGCTGCGCAAATGGCGCCTGCCGGGCCGGGCCGTGACCCTGGTGGCATACAACAAACGGGCCGCGGACGAGATGCGAGAGCGTACTCCTGACCTGCCAGACCTCCAGGTCCGCACCCTGAACTCTCTGGGCCTGTCCATCGTGTCCAGGTCTGTCCCGGTGACCACCATCGACGAGGGTGAGGTGCGCCGCATCCTGGACGGCCTGGTCGACCTGCCCCGCCGGGCCAACACCGACCCTGCTGTGGCCTGGATCGAAGCCCTCTCCGCCGTGCGGCTCGGGCTTCAGGCCCCGGCCGAGGTGGAAGCCGAGTTCGGCGGCGACGTGGACGGCCTCCCGGAGGTGTTCGACCGCTACCGTCGCCTCCTGGCGGAGCGCCGCCTGGTCGATTTCGACGAGCAGGTCTATCGGGCGATCGAGGTCCTGCTCACCGACCCGGCCGCCCGTAAGGCAGCGCGCCGTTCGTGCCGGGCCCTGCTGGTGGACGAGTTCCAGGACCTCACTCCGGCCCATCTGCTGCTGGTACGGCTGCTGGCGGGGCCCGAGGGTGCCGTGTTCGGGGTGGGCGACGACGACCAGACCATCTACGGCTATTCCGGCGCCTCGCCCGAGTGGCTCATCGACTTCCGCCGTTTCTTCCCGACCGCCGGCGAACACCCGCTCCATGTCAACTACCGCTGCCCGGTAAGCGTCGTCGAGGCGGCCCGGACCTTGCTCACCCACAACCAGCGCCGGGTGCAAAAACGTATCGTGGCCGCTCCCGGCCGAGCCCGGGACGAGGGTGAACTCGAGGTGATGACGAGCGAGAGCCCTCTGACCGCCACCGTAGACCGGGTCGCACGTCTGGTGGCCGACGGCGCCGCTCCCGGGGATGTGGCCGTCCTGACCCGGGTCAACGCGTCGCTGGCCCCGGTCCAGGTGGGCCTGGTGCACCGCCGCGTCCCCGTACGGGCCGCCGTCGACGCGTCGTACCTGTCGCGGGGGGCGGTGCAGGCCGCGCTGGCCTGGCTCCGCCTGGCGGTCTCCTCGCCCGAGCACTTGGCCGGTACGGACGTAGCCCTCGCCGCCCGCCGGCCGTCGCGGGCCCTGTCGCCCAAAGTGGTCGAGTGGATGGGCGAGCAGTCGGGGGCGGACCGGCTCCAACGGCTGGCGGGGCGGCTCAACGCCCGGGATGCCGACAAGATCACCGGCTTCGTCTCAGACCTGACAATGCTCCACCGCCGGGCGGCGGCGGGCACGACCGCCGCCGTCCTGCGAGCGGTGCGCGACGACATCGGCCTCGACCGGGCAATGGAGCTGCTGGAGGGGTCGCGCCGGCGCCTCGACCGCTCGGCCCAGACCGACGACCTGGACGCCTTGGTGGCCTTGGCCGCCCTCCATCCGGAGCCGGAGGGTTTCGAGGACTGGCTCAGCCGGTCGTTGCGCCACCCCGGCACCGTCGACGGGGTCGTGCTGTCGACGGTCCACCGGGTGAAGGGCCGGGAGTGGCCGCACGTGGTGCTTCACGAGGTTTCGGCCGGCCTGCTCCCCCACCGCTTGGCGGTCGACATCGAGGAAGAGCGCAGGGTGTTCCATGTGGGGCTGACCCGCGGCTCCATGTCGGTGTACGTGGTCGGCGGTGAAGTGCCGTCGCCTTTCCTGGCCGAGCTGCGCGAGGAGTGGACGGAGTCCCGCCGGCCCGTCCGCCCGACGCCCTCGCGGACCGCACCCGCCCTCTCCCGGACCGCACCCGCCCTGGCCCGGGCCGAGGCAATCTCCTCCGTGCCGGCCCGCAGGCAGGTCCCGGCCCGCGACGGCCCCTCTCGGTCTGTGCGTGCTGCCAGAGGCGAGCCTGTACCGCCCGAAGTCGTGGAGCGGGCCCGTCAGGCGCTGCGGGAATGGCGCTCCCAGCGGGCCTCGGCCGAGCACAAGCCCCCCTACATCTACCTACACGACCGGACGCTGGAGGCGTTGGCCAGCGAGGCGCCCTCGACGATGGCGGCCCTGGCCAAGGTCAGCGGCATCGGCCCGGGCAAGCTCGAGTCGTACGGCGACGAGCTGCTGGCCCTCATCGCCGCCGCCCGCCGGGGTGAGTAGCCGCGCGAAGCGCGTCGGACCGGGCCTGAACGGAGGTAGCCTGCCCGCAAGAAAGGGGGCTGACATGGCCGACAAGTCTCCCCGCAAGACCGCTTCCAAGAAGTCCGGCAAGACCATCAAAGAGAAGCGCCAAGCCAAGAAGGAAAAGCAGCAGCCCAAATCGGGGCTCGTGAGCTGACAGTTCGTCGCCCGACCAGTCTGTAGACCTCGCCCGTCTGCATATCCAGCCTGGCCACCGGCAGGTCGTGGTTAGGTCTGTTTTGACGTGCCAGCTGGCGCGCCGGGGCGTACTGCTCGGTGCACTGGTCTTGCTGGGCGGGGCGTTCACTACGGCCGCCGGGGGGACAGAGGTCCCCGCGACCACGGCCGGGGGCGAGGCGCGGGCCGTAGCCGACCTGGCGAGGCCGTGCGGCACCTTGTCGGGCAAGCCGGCGGTGGACCAGGTCATGCTGATCTGGGAGGAAAACCACAGTTACGGCTCGATTATCGGCAACCCCGAGGCCCCGGAGATCAACGCCTTGGCCACCAAGTGCGGGCTGGCCACCGGGTATGAGGCGCTGACCCACCCGTCTTTGCCCAACTACATGGAGATGACCTCCGGGCGATCTTTTACGTCTTCGCCCTGGACCGACGATTGCGACCCGGCCGGGAGCTGCACGACATCTGTCCCCTCGGTCTTTTCCGAGCTCGACGCCCACGGCCGCGAGTGGCGGGCCTACGTGGAGGCCATGGGCCACGACTGCGGCCTGGTCAGCTACGGCGAGTACGCGGCGAAGCACAACCCCGCCGCGTACTACACCGGCATCAGGGACCAATGTGCCGCCTGGGACCAGCCCATGGGTACCACGACCAGCGGCCCCTTCCACCACCGGGCGGGGGCAACGTCGCTTCGCACGTGGCGCTCATCGTGATGTCCGCCTTCACGCCGGCGGGCACGCGCTCAGCGCTGGCGTTCGACGACTACTCGGTGCTGCGTTCCATCTGCCAACTGACCGGTGTGGCTGTCCCGGGGAGGGCCTCGTCCGCACCTTCGCTCGTCGGCCCGTTCCATCTCTGAAACCAGGTGCGCTTACCGGCCCGGCGCGCCCGCGAACCGCTTGAAAGGGCAGGGCTGGTAGGTTTGGGCCGGACTTTGTTGTCAAGCCAGCGGGTGGGCCCCGGTGGGACGGTCGGCCAGCTACTGGGCGACCATTAGGACGGGCAGGTGGGGAGTCATAACTCGGTCTAGGCACCGCAGGGCGCGTCTATTAGCGGGTGCCGCACTGAGCCTTACAGCGTGCTTCGTCGCCCAGCCCTTGTCGAGCGTCATAGCGGCCACCCCGGCGGCGACGGGGCAGGCCGGCGCCGACCAGCCCCCTCAGAAGGTCATGCTGGTGCTCAGCCACACCTGCCCCCCCGACACGAGGACGTCGCCCGGTGCCGCTTGCCCGGCCCAGGCGCGGGTATTGGCGGCGCTGAAGGCGGGCGGGGCCAAAGTGCTGGCGACGACCAGCCTGGTGGACTCCATAACGGCCTCCGTCAGCCCCGCGCTCGCCCATGCCCTGCGCCTGTCGCCCGCCATCTCCGAGGTCATCCCCGACACCCCGCTCAGCACCACCGGGCCGACCGGGCCGTCCTCGGGCACAGCGGCAACGGGCCCGGGCTCCCCAGCTCCGGCGGCGGCAACCCCCGGACCGGCGGCGACGACCCAGCCGGTGTTGCGAGCACACGGGGTTGCCCCCTCCAGCGAGCTGTGCGGCACCCGCTCCGACCCCGAACTGGGCCCCGAAGCCCTCCAGGTCATCCACGCCACACCGGCGGAGACGGCTGGTTCCGACGGGGCCGGGGTGACCGTGGCCTTCCTGGCCGACGGGATCGACCCCAACAACGCCGACTTGCGCCGCAACCGGGCCTACGGACCGCAGGGTTCACCGGTGATCATCCACTACCAGGACTTTTCCGGCGACGGCACCCGGGCCAAGACCGACGGCGGTGAGGCTTTTGGCGACGCCAGCTCCATTGCCGCCCAGGGCAACCTCGAGTACAACCTCTCGGAGTACGTCAACCCCGACATGGCGTCCGTCCTGCCCAAGGGCGGGTGCTGGACCAGGATCGTCGGCGCCGCCCCGGGTGCGTCCCTGCTGGCGCTCAAGGTCCTCGGCCTGGGCTCGGCCAACGAGTCGACGTCGGGCTTCGTCCAGGCTCTCCAGTACGCCGTCCAGCACGGGGCCAAGGTCATCAACGAGTCCTTCGGGAGCGAGGATTTCCCCGACACGGACCTGGACGTGCTGCGCACAGCGGACGATGCCGCCGTTGCCGCCGGCGTCACCGTGGTGGTCTCTTCCGGGGACGCCGGGCGGACCAGCACGATCGAGTCGCCGGCCTCAGACCCCGGCGTCATCAGTGCGGGCGCCACGACGACGTTCCAAAGTTACGCCCAGTCCGATGAAGGCGGCTTCTACAACCCCGCCGTGGGCAACGGCACGTGGGACGACAACAACCTCTCGTCGCTGTCGTCGGGCGGCTACACCCAGTCCGGTAGCACCATCGACCTCGTCGCCCCGGGCGACGCCAACTGGGCCCTGTGCTCCACGGACGCCACCCAGTACACCGACTGCGCCGACGGCCTCGGCGGCAAGGACATCGGCGTGGAGAACTTCGGCGGTACCAGCGAAGCCTCGCCACTGACGGCGGCGGCCGCGGCCGACGTTATAGAGGCGTACTCCCGGGCCCACCACGGCACCGACCCGTCCCCGGCCCTGGTCAAGGAGATCTTGTGCAGTACGGCCACCGACATCGGTGCTCCGGCCGCCGAACAGGGGGCGGGACTGCTCAATGTGGCCGGCGCGGTAGCACTGGCCCGGTCGCTGCCCTCCCGCGTCCCGGTCACACCAATACCGACGACGACAACCACAACTCCGACGACGACCACAGCTCCGACTACGACGACGAGCACGCCGACTACCACTACGTCGACCACGACCACGAGCACGACCAGCACGACGTCCACGACCAGCACGACGTCCACGACCAGCACGACGTCCACGACGAGCACGACGTCCACGACGGCGAGCAGCGGAGGCGCCCGGCGGGCGGCCGCTACTACCGAGCCCGGGGCGGTGACGGTGACCTCCCCGCCCTCCGGCGATCTTCTGGTAGGGCCCAGCCAGGTAAATGTGGTGGGGCAAGCAGGCGCCGTCACCCAGGAGCGGCTTACCCTCACCAATACCGGGCCGGCGACCACGACCGTGCACCTGTCGACCCGGGAACTGACCCTGAAGATCTATGACACCGGGCCTCGCGAGTTCACCATCGACCCGGCCAAGCCCACGGACAACACGGGTACGTTCCCGATATGGAGCGGCGTGACCGAGGTCTACCAGACCGAGA
>CAYZVQ010000308.1:0-6219 GCA_964481925.1 uncultured Acidimicrobiaceae bacterium | reverse complement strand
GCCGGACCAGGCGGCGCCCGAAGCGGGGCCGGACCAGGCGGCGCCCGAGGCGGGGCCGGCCCCCCCTCGGGACGTGGCCGTTGTCCACCCTCCGACACGGGGCGAACTGGCGTGGTACCACTTCGCCTGGACGGTGATGTTCCCACCGTGCTGGCTCATGTGGAGGGCCAACGTGGTGGGCCGCGAGAACCTGCCCCAGACGGTCCCTTACATACTCGCCCCCGTCCACCGCTCCTATATAGACACCCTTCTGGCCGCCTACGTCACCACCCGCCGTTTGCGGTTCATGGCCAAGGAGGAGGTCTTCTCCCGAGCCTGGTCGGCCCGGTTGTTCGGTTCCCTGGGCGGGTTCCCCGTCCGGCGGGGCACGCCCGACCGGGAGGCGCTCGTTATGTGCGAGCGGGCCCTGGCCGGGGGCGAACCGGTGGTCCTGTTCCCTGAGGGCACCCGCCGCTCGGGGCCGGTGGTCGAGCCGCTGTTCGCCGGTCCGGCCTTCGTGGCCCTGCGGGCCAACGTACCGATCGTGCCCGTCGGCATAGGCGGGAGCGACCGCTCGATGCCACCGGGCGTGAAGTGGGTGCGGCCCACCCGGGTGGCCCTGGTCATCGGCAAACCCATCTGGCCCCCCCCGCCGCCCACGTCAGGGCGCGTGCCCCGCAGCGCCGTCACCGCCCTCACCGAGCGCTTGCGCACCGAAATGCAGACGGTCTTCGACCAGGCCCGGGAGCTGGCGGGCTAAACAGGGCTAAAGGTCCGCCTAAACGAAGAGCGCCTCCATATGGCGACGCTCCAGCAGGGCCTGCATGTCCTCGTCGGTGGGCCGGTGCGAGAAGCGGGCTGCCGCGTCCAAGAAGAGCGGCAGCAGGTCGGTATCGGCCATGGTGTTCAAGAAGACGCCGGGCTGGCCCATGGCCCACCACACGGCCAGGTCGATGTCGCCCGGCTCTTCTAGGGGGGCGTACCAGGGCGAGCGCGTGTGAGGACGGTTGCCCCAGGGCGCGGCGGCGCACGATTTTATGGTCTGCACGGCCACGTTGCGCTCGGTGCAGGTAGCGAGCAGGGCCGTGAAGTTGGTGGCGTAGTACTCGTTGCGCATGGTGAGGTAGTTGAAGGGCAGGAGCACCGAGTCGAAATCGAAGCGCTCCAGAGACCGGCGGTGCGTCGCCGCCACCTGGGCCCCGTGGCCGGTGACGCCGATGAAGCGCACCAGCCCCTCGTCGCGGGCGGCGATGGCCGCCTCCAGGGCGCCTCCCGTGCTCAGGGCGGTGTCCCAGTCGATGGGGTCGACCAGGTTATGGAACTGCCACAGGTCCACATGGTCGGTACCGAGGCGCACCAACGAACGCTCCAGTTCGGTCCGGGCCGCCGCCGCCCGGCGCTCGCCTGTCTTGGTGGCGAGGAAAAAATGTCCCGGCGCTCGTTCCAACCAGGGCCGGACCCGCAGTTCGGCATCCCCGTAGCTGGCGGCCACGTCGATGTGGTTGACGCCGGCCTTCATGATGACGTCGAAGACCCGGTCCGCCTCCACCTGGGTAAGGGACGAAAGCGCGGCTGCCCCGAACAGGGCCCGTGTGCTCTGGTGACCGGTGCGCCCGAAGGGTGCCGTTGCTATGCCCATGTCCTCTGTGCCCATGTCGACCTTCCTTTGCTCATTTGCGGTTATGGCCGGCTCAGCCCAAAGCGGCCAGGACCTGGGCCGCCGACAGGTCGCGCCCGTCCACCGAGGCCTCCGGGCCGTCCGGCGCCCCGGTCGGCGGCGGCGGTGCGAAAGCGACGGCGCCGATCACCGCGGCGACGCCTCTCAGCACTTCTCGCAGCTCTCGGGGGAGGGGAAAGTACTCGTCCTCGGGCACCGCCCGCACTTCTTCGGTCCCCTCGATGGGGGCGAGGCGGCGCAAGACCTCTTCCACCAGGGACTCGGGCGCGGAAGCTCCGGCGATGACACCTACCACCCCGGACAGGTCATCGGGGAGCTCGGCGGCAGTGTTGACGCGCAGGGCCCGGGGGCAGCCGGCCGACTTGGCCGTGCGCACCAGGGCCAGAGTGTTGGAGGAATTGGCACTGCCGATGACGACCATGGTGTCGCAACGGGCTGCTATCGCCCGCAGCGCGGCCTGGCGGTTGGTGGTGGCGAAGCACAGGTCGCTGCGTCCTGGGACCCAGAGATCGGGCCAGCGCGCTTGGGCGGCTCCCAGGATGCTCCGCCACTCGTCGATGGCCAGGGTCGTCTGAGCCAGGAAGGCCACGGGCCCCTCCGGCTCGGGCAGGGCCATCAGCTCGGCCACGCTTTCGACGCGGTGGATGGCACCGGGGGCGACCGCCATCGTGCCGACAGCTTCCTCATGGCCCTCGTGGCCGACATAGACGATCGAGTAGCCCTTGGAGGCCCGCAGCTTCACCTCGTGGTGGACCTTGGTGACCAATGGGCAGACGGCATCGACTACGGCGCCCCCATTGGCCCGGGCCGCCGCGACTACATCGGGGGCCGAACCATGGGCCGAGAGCATGAGAGGCCGCCCCGGCGGGACCTCGCTCACATCGTCTACAAAAACGACCCCGAGCTGGCGGAAGCGGTCGACGACGACCTGGTTGTGGACGATCTCGTGGTAGCAGTAGACCGGCGGTTCGAACACCCGCACCATCCATGCGAGGGCCTTGATGGCCATCTCCACGCCGGCGCAAAAGCCCCTCGGCGAGGCGAGCAAGACCTTTTCGACTTTCACGGCACGTCCAAGCTACCGCTAGACCGTCTATCCTGGGACGGGCCATGGCCCTGCCGAGAGTGGTCGCGGTGGCTCCTGGGTCACCGGCGGACCGGGCCGGCGTCCTCCCCGGCGACGAGCTTGTCGCCCTGGACGGCCAACTGCCCCGAGACATTATCGAGTACCACCTGCTGACGGACCAGGAGACCCTGGCCCTCGAGGTCAGCCGCGGGGGCGTAGACCTGTCGCTCCACATCGAGCGCGAGGGCGGCGAGCCATTGGGCATGGAAGTCGACGCCGCCCTGTTCGACCAGGTCCGCACGTGCGACAACCATTGCGAGTTCTGCTTCATCCACCAGCTGCCCAAAGGCATGCGCAAGAGCCTGTACGTGCGGGACGACGATTACCGCCTGTCGTTCCTTTACGGGAACTTCACCACCTTGACCCGCTTTACCGAAGCCGACCTCGAACGCGTCCTGACCGAGGGCCTCTCACCGCTGTTCGTGTCCATCCATGCCACCGACCCCGAGGTGCGCGCCCGGATGCTGCGCAACCGCCGGGGCGCGACCAGCCTGCGTTGGTTGAGAGCCCTGTTGGACGGAGGGGTCGAGGTCCACGGCCAGGTCGTCGTGTGCCCTGGGGTCAACGACGCGGAGATCCTGGAGGCGACGTTGGCCGGCGTCCTGGACGAGTACCCGGAGCTGGCCAGTGTGGCCTTTGTCCCCCTGGGCGTGAGCCGGTTCAACCACGAGGAGACCATGCGCCCCCACACCGGTGCCGAGGCCGCGACCGCGGTGGACCTGGTGGAGGAGTGGCAGGAGATCTTCCTGGCCTGCGTGGGCCGGCGCCTGGTCTACGCCTCCGACGAGTACTACCTCGTGGCCGACCGTCCCTTCCCGGCCCTGGAGACCTATGGCGCGGTGGCCCAGCACGACAACGGCGTGGGCATGGCCCGGAGGTTCGAGGCCGCTTTCTCGGGGCGCGGCGGGCGCCTAGACGACGGAGAAGAAGATGGCGGAGACAAGGGGCCGAGCGGGTTCTTCCGCTCCGTCGAGGGGGCTCCGGCCCTGGGTTACCGGGCTCCCCGGGCGCCCGGGACGGTGTCGTTCCTGCCTCGGCGGGACGCCGGGACCACCGTGCTGACGGGCGAGTACGGGGCCCGGGTGCTCCGGCCCCTGGTCTCGTCGCTCCCCGGTGACATCGAGGTCGTGGCCGTGCGCAACGAGTTTTTCGGGGGCAACATCGGTGTCGCCGGCCTACTGACCGGGGCGGACCTGGCCGCCGTGCTGGCCGGCCGGCCCGAGGGCCGGCGCTACCTCGTCCCTGACAGCTGCCTGTCCGGAGGCCGGTTCCTGGACGGGACGGCGCTGGAGGACCTGCCCCGCCCCGTGGAGGTGGTGCCGGCTGACGGAGCGTCCCTGCGCCGGGCGTTGGCCCCGGCGGCCGAAATGGTGCTGGCCAGATGACCAGCTCCGGTCCTCCCGTCGTGCCTGGTCTTCCCGTTGTGGCCGTCGTGGGACGGCCCAATGTGGGCAAGTCGACGTTGGTCAACCGGATAGTGGGCCGGCGGGTGACGATCGTCGAACAGAGCCCGGGCGTTACTCGCGACCGCAAGGCCCTCGAGTCGGAGTGGGCGGGCCGGGAGTTCACTTTGGTCGACACGGGCGGGTGGCAGATAGGCGGCCTGGCTCTGGACAAGCTCGTCTCGGCCCAGGCCGAGCGGGCGGTCCGTGAGGCCGATGTCGTGATCTTCGTGGTGGACGTCACCGTAGGCCCCACGGCGGAGGACACCGAAGTGGGACGCCTGCTCGTGCGGGCAGGCCGGCCTGTGGTACTGGCGGTCAACAAGGTCGACAGCGAGGCCCGCCAGGCCGACATCTGGGAGTTCATGGCCCTGGGCTTCACCGCTCCGTGGCCGGTCTCGGCCCTTCACGGGCGGGGCACCGGCGACCTCTTGGACGCGGTCGTGGACCAGCTGCCCCCGTTGCCCGACCAACGCCGGCCCGCTGGGGCCCAAGCCGGCCGTGACCGGGACTTCGCCATCGACGGGGACGACGAGGGCGACGGGCCCGGCGACGACTACGAGAGCGGGGGGCTCGATGTCCACGACGAGGGCGGCGTATTCAGCCGGGACGGCGAGGACGGGCCGATCTCCGTCGCGATCGTCGGGCGGCCCAACGTGGGCAAATCGACTCTTTTCAACCGCCTGATCGGCGACGAGCGCTCGATCGTGCACGACATGCCCGGCACCACCCGAGACACCATCGACACCCTGGTCGAGACGGCGGATGGGCCGGTCCGGTTCATGGACACAGCCGGCATGCGCCGCCACGCCCGGGAGGCCGAGGGGGCCGAGTACTACTCGATGGTGCGGGCGCTCAAGGCCATAGACCTGGCCACTCTGGCGCTTCTCGTCATCGATGCCGCCGACGGCGTGACACGCCAGGACCAGCGCCTGGCCGAAAGGGTCGATGCCGCCGGTAACCCCATCGTCGTCGTGCTCAACAAGTGGGACCTGCTGGACAACGAGGCCAAGGAGAAAGTGCGGGCGCAAGTGGCCGACATGCTCGGGTTCGTGTCCTATGCCCCCGCCATGGAGATCAGCGCCAAGACGGGACGCGGTGCCCACCGCTTGTACCCCGCCCTGGTCAACGCCGTCGAGGCTTACCGCAAGCGGGTGCCCACGGCCTCGCTCAACCGTGCCCTGGCGGCCGCTCAGGCGGCCCAGCCTGCGCCCCACGGTGCCCGTGTGCTTTACGCCACGCAAGGAGCGACCGACCCGCCGACGTTCACGCTCTTCACGTCCAAGCAACTACCGGCGAGTTACCTGCGCTATCTCGAGCGGTCCATCCGGGAGCACTTCGGCTTCGGCCCCACGCCGCTGAAGCTGCGGGCCCGGCGCCGCGCCAGCTGAGGCCTGTACCGGGCTTCAGACCCTGCGGATCGCCATAATGGCGACGTCATCGGCCAGAGGCGACGAAAAGTCACGGGCCGCCTCGAGCAGGGTCTTGCAGACGATGTTGGTGTCCTGGCCGGGGTCGCGCCGGATGATGTGGGCCACCCTGTCCTCGCCGAAAAGCTGGCCTCCCGAGCGGGCTTCGGTCAGGCCGTCGGTGTAAATGACCACGAGGTCGCCGACCTCGAGAGGCAGGTCGCGCGAAAAGTAGGTGGCGTTGGGGTCGAGGGCCAACAGGGGCCCCGTGGCCCGCAGCGGCCGCATGTCGCCGCGCTGCCAGACGAATGCCGGGGGGTGCCCGGCCGAAGCGTGGCGCATGGTGGCGGCCTCGGTGTCGAAGATCACGATGCAGCACGAGACCATGTCCTCGGGCCGCCCCAGAGTGGAGAGCGTCTTGTTGAGCTCCTCCAGGGCTTGAGCGGGGTCGCGGTACTGGCGCAGGAAAATGCGGAGCACGTGCTTGACCTGAAAGGCGGTGATGGAGGGTTCGATCCCGTGCCCGGCCACATCGCCGATGACGACGGCCAGCCGGTCGGGGCTGGTGGGGAAGACGTCGTAGAA
>CAYZVQ010000307.1:0-6222 GCA_964481925.1 uncultured Acidimicrobiaceae bacterium | reverse complement strand
TACATCTCGGCTTACTTCGTGACCGACCAGGACCGCCAGGAGGCCGTTCTGGAAGATGCCTACGTACTGATCGCCAACCAGAAGATCAGCTCGGCGCACGACCTCATCGCCATCCTCGAGCGGGTCATGCAGTCGGGCAAGCCGCTGCTGCTCATCGCCGAGGACGTCGACGGCGAGGCTCTGGCCACGTTGATCGTCAACAAGCTGCGGGGCACGTTCCCGAGCGTGGCGGTCAAGGCGCCCGGCTTCGGCGACCGCCGCAAGGCCATGCTCGCCGACATAGCCGTCCTGACCGGCGGCCAGGTCGTGTCCGAAGAGATGGGCCTCAAGCTGGAGAACACCGACTTGTCTCTGCTCGGCCGGGCCCGCAAGATCGTGGTCGACAAAGACTCGACGACCATTGTCGAAGGTGCGGGTTCCGAAGCCGACGTCAAGGGCCGCATCGCCCAGATCAAGCGTGAGATCGAGGACACCGACTCCGACTGGGACCGGGAGAAGCTGCAGGAGCGCCTGGCCAAGCTGGCTGGGGGCGTGGCCGTCATCCGGGTCGGCGCGGCCACCGAGGTCGAGCTCAAAGAGAAGAAGCACCGCATCGAGGACGCTGTCTCGGCCACCAAAGCGGCCATCGAAGAAGGCATCGTCCCGGGTGGCGGTGTGGCCCTGCTGCGTAGCCGGGCCGCGGTGGACAAGCTGGCCAAGACCCTCACTGGTGACGAAGCGACCGGTGCGACCATCGTCAGCAAGGCCCTCGAAGAGCCCTTGCGCTGGATCGCCATCAACGCCGGGGTCGAAGGTGCCGTGATCGTTGAGCATGCTGAGCGGGAAACGGGCAATCACGGCTACAACGCCCTGACGGGCAATTTCGAGGACCTGGTCAAGGCGGGCGTTATCGACCCGGCCAAGGTCACCCGTTCGGCTCTGCAGAACGCGGCGTCAGTGGCCGCCCTTCTGCTCACGACCGAGGCGACCGTGGCGGACAAGCCCGAAGACGACAAGGCTGCCGCAGCTGCCGGCGCTGGTGCCGGCCGCGGCGGTGGCATGGGGATGATGTAGCCCCTAAGCTGGCGCAAGTTACTGCTGTACGAGGATGGGCCCGGCGAAAGCCGGGCCCATCTCCTTGTCTCGGGAAACCCCCCTCTACCTCTAAAGTGTCTTAACTCCGTGACGAAGAACCCTCCCAAACACGCCGGCGAACCAGAAGGCCAGCCTCCGAAGCCATCGCCGCGCCCCCGGGCGCGCCTCAAGCGGCGCTGGCCTCGTCGCACGCTGATCATGGCTAACGGCGTCGTTTTTCTGTGCCTGGCCGCCATGGCCTCGGCCTACGGCTACGTCCGCAACGAGATCGGTTCTGTCGTCACCGACCCGGGTCGGGACCTGACCCCGTACGGCTACTATGCCGGCGGCAGCGGCCCCGCCCCCCAGGCCCGGACCTCGGACGCGGACGGCCTGCAACCCGAGAACGTCCTGCTCATCGGCAACGAGACCCGCCAGGGGCTCACCTTGCAACAACAGCAGCAGTTCGGGTCCTCCCTCACCTATTCCGGGACATTGGCCGACATCATGATGGTCCTGCACCTGGACCCGGCCAACAGCACCGCCTCCATACTCTCCATCCCGCGCGACCTCTTCTCACCCATGCCCGCCGGCAGCCCGGTGGGCTCGTACCAGAAAATGGACGCTGCCCTGAACGACGGCGCCGAGGGGCCCGACAACCTCGTAAAGGCCATACAGGAAGACCTCGGGATCCCCATCAACCATTTCGTCGAGCTTAATTTCAACGGTTTCATAAACAGCGTCAATGCCCTGGGCGGCATTAATGTCTATTTCCCCGACCCGGTTTACGACGCTGATTCTCTTTTGTACATCGCTACGCCCGGGTGCCACCACCTCAACGGGTTTTACGCCTTGACGTTGGTCCGGGCCCGGCACCTCCAGTACGACCCCCCGGGCGACACCGAGCCCCGGCAATACTGGCCTTACGACCCCGAATCCGACCTGGCCCGGATCGTGAGGACCCACACGTTCATAAAGATCGTGGCCGACACGGCCAAGGCCAAGGGAAAGACCAACCCGCTAACGGCGGCATCGTTCCTGTCCGCCGTACTGAAACAGATGACGGTGGACGGCGGGTTGAAGAACCAACTGCTCAGCCTCGTCCTGCACTACCGGAACATAAATGTGGCGACGATGCCGGAGACGACTTTGTCTGTCACGGACGTCAACGATTATTACTACGGCGGTTATGGGATGGGCGATGTCCTCTTCCCCGTCCAACCAGCGGATGACAACGTCATAAAGGCGTGGGACTCGGCCGCTCTGCCCAAGCCCTTGGTCCCCAAATCGGTCAGCGTCGTCAGCATCACGGGTAGCTATGACGCCGCCGTGGCCGCCGGCCAGGCGCTGGCCACCCACGGCCTGAAGATCGGTGGCGAGACCACGGGGACCGTGCCGTCCGACGTCAGCGAGACCCTCGTGCTCTACCACCCCCAGGAGATCGCCGACGCCCTGGACGTCATGAAGTACCTCTCCGGCGCGGTGATGATGCAGGTCAGCCCGTCCGTGGCGCCGGGGACGGTGGAGGTCGACCTGGGCTCGACCGTGGCCGTGGCGTCCAAGGCGGTCCCGACCACCACTACCACGGGGGCTACGACCACGACCGCCGCCACCACGACCACCACTGTGGCCACGACGACGACGGGCACCTCCACGACCACGAGCGGCGCCACCGCCACGTCGACCACGACCCCGGCCCGCACCACCACCACAGTGCCTACGCCCAACGGTCAGCCGGTCAGCTCGTCCTCTGACCAGCAGGAGCCCTGGGACCCCCGGGCCTGCTAGTAAGGGGCGGTCGGGAAGATCGGTCCCCGGTGGCGAGCACTAGTGTGGCGCCGATGGAAGTGCCTACCCCTGACCCGAGCAAGCTCCTGCAGTCCTGGATGGAGTGGGAGCGAGGGGAAGTTACGCCCGGTCGGGTGATGGCCAACATGAAAACCGGCGGCATGCGCGTACTGCTCGAGGAGCTCGTCGCCGGGGGGCCGCCCGAGCCCAGCTCGCCCGAGCCCAGCCCGTCCGAGCCCAGCCCGTCCGAGCCCAGCCCGTCCGAGCCTGACGACGCTCCCGCTTAGGCGCGCCGTGCCTGCCCGGATCCCTCGCCCGGACGGGGTGCGGCCCGGTCTGCCGCCTCCGTGGTCGGCCCTGCCTGAGGATCGACGTCGTGGTGTTTCGGTGGACGCCGTCCGCCTGGCCCTGGCCGCCCGGGCCGGGCGTGGCCAGGCACCGGGCCCCATGGACGTGACCCAGGGCGAGCTGCCCTTTCATGGCGACTCCCGGCCGGCGGCAGTGTTGTGCCCCTTGTTCGAACACGACGGCGAGGCCACTGTCGTGCTCACCCGTCGTGCCGCCCACCTGCCTTCTCACGGCGGTGAAGTCTCCTTCCCGGGTGGCCGCATACGCCCGGGCGAGGCTCCTCTGCAGGCGGCATTACGGGAAGCCAACGAGGAAGTGGGCTTGCGGCCCGCCTCGGTGGAGGTGATCGGCGAGCTCACGCCCCTCACCACCCGCCTCAGTCCTGCCCTGGTGTACTGCTTCGTCTGCCGTTTCGAGGGGCCCTGTGCCGAGGGGCAGGTCCTTCGCGCCGACAGTTCCGAGGTGGACAGGATCTTCTGGGTGGCCCTGGCCCGTCTGGCCGAAAATGGCGTCTATCACGAGGAGTTCTGGCCGGCCGAGCCCGTGGTTGCCGCACCGGGGGGTCTGGCGGGCACCCGCGCCCTCAGGTCGGTGCCGTTCTTCCAGCTGGACGAGGAAGTCGTCTGGGGCGCCACCGGACGGCTCCTGACCGAACTGCTGGAGGCCGTTTTGGTCCCGGGGAACGCAGGAGGCTCCGCGAAAGGTACCCTGGTGGAGTCATGATCTGTCCGCGCTGCGGTGTTATGAACAGGCCCGGCCAATCGGCGTGCTCCCGGTGTGCAGGCTCGCTCGCCCCCGCGCCCCCGGACTCCCGGGGCCCCCACCCCGTTCTGCCCATCACCAAGCGGGCGGAGGTCATGCTGCGCCGCGCCGGCCGGAGCACCGGTCCGGCCGCGGCCCTGCCCTCCTCCGCCACCGGCTCGGCGGGCACGGCCACGCAGTCTGTGCCGGGAGCGGCACAGAGCGACATTTACCTGCTGGCTACCGAGCGGTCTACGGGCCAGCCCGCGCCCCCTGAGGCGTTGGGGGGCCAGACCGAGAGCGCCATGGGTGAGCGCAGGGGACGGATGGCCATCGGTCTGTCGGGCGCCTGAGCCACCCGGCACCGGGCTACTCCCGCCCGCAGCGCCACGCTGTGCCCCCTACGCTGTGCCCACCTACGCCCACGCGTCTTCGTAGGTTCTTCGGAGCCGGTTCGGCTCGTCGCCCGGGCCCCTTCAACGGTCGCCCGCCCCGACGCGGCATAGACTTGGCCCAGACCACAGCGACGCGTACGAGAGGCAGGCAACGTGGAGATCGAGATCGGCAAAGGTAAGTCGGGGCGGCGGGCATACGGCTTCGACGACATCGCCATCGTTCCCAGCCGGCGTACGAGAGACCCCGAAGATGTCGATATTTCCTGGGAAATCGACGCCTTCCGCTTCGAGCTCCCGCTCATGGGGTCGGCCATGGACGGAGTGGTCAGCCCGGCGACGGCTATCGAGATCGGCCGGCTTGGCGGCGTGGGCGTGCTCAACCTCGAGGGTTTGTGGACGCGCTATGAGGACCCCGAGCCCTACCTCGAGGAGATCTCCCAGCTGAGCTCGGACAAGGCGACGTTACGTATGCAGCAGATTTACGCCGAGCCCATCCAGGCCGAGCTCATCACCGCCCGGATCCGGGAGATCAAGGCGGCGGGGGTCGTGGCGTGCGGGTCGCTGACGCCGCAGCGCACGGCGCAGTATGCCAAAGCCCTCATCGACGCCGAGCTCGACCTCTTCGTCATCCAGGGGACCGTGGTCTCCGCCGAGCACGTCTCCAAGACCGTCGAACCTCTCAACCTCAAGCGCTTCATCCGCGAGTTCGAGATCCCGGTCGTCGTCGGCGGTTGCGCTTCCTACCAGGCGGCCCTCCACCTGATGCGCACCGGGGCCGTCGGTGTGCTGGTCGGGGTGGGCCCGGGCCACGCGTGCACGACCCGGGGGGTCCTCGGCATCGGCGTGCCCCAGGCCACCGCCATCGCCGATGCCCGAGCCGCCAGGGCGCAGCACCTGGACGAAACCGGTGTATATGTCCACGTCATCGCCGATGGGGGGATGGGGACCGGGGGCGACGTAGCCAAGGCGATCGTCTGCGGGGCCGACGCCGTAATGCTCGGCTCCCCGTTGGCGGCGGCGGCCGAGGCCCCGGGCCATGGCTACCACTGGGGGATGGCCACCTTCCACCCGACCTTGCCGCGCGGCGCACGGGTCAGGACCGAGACGCGGGGCACGCTCAGCGAGGTGCTCATAGGCCCGGCCCATGAAAACGACGGCCGTCTCAACCTTTTCGGGGCGCTCAAGACGTCCATGGCCACCTGTGGGTACGGCAGTCTGAAGGAGTTCCAAAAGGCCGAGGTCATGGTGGCGCCGGCCCTCATGACCGAAGGCAAGTCGCTCCAGAGGTCGCAGCACATCGGGATGGGCCACTGACGGTCCCGACAATCCCCACCCCGGCGCGGAGTTCGGCGGTCGAGGCTCTCCTCGAGGGCCTCAACCCCTCCCAAATAGAGGCTGTCACCCACCCGGGCGGCCCCCTGCTCGTGATCGCCGGCGCCGGGTCGGGCAAGACCCGGGTGTTGACGCACCGCATCGCCTGGCTGGTGCGGGAAAGAGGGATGTCGCCTTTCGCCATCCTCGCCATCACTTTCACCAACAAGGCCGCGGACGAAATGCGCAAGCGGGTGGCGTCCCTGGTGGGCCCGGTAGCCGAGCGCATGTGGGTTGCCACTTTCCATGCCGCATGCGTGCGGATCTTGCGACGGGAGGCGGCGGCCCTCGGCTACCAGCCGTCCTTTTCCATTTACGACCAAGCCGATGCCGTGCGCTTGACCGGGTACGTGGTGAGAGAGCTCGGCCTGGACATCAAGAAGTTCCCGGCCCGCGCCGTCCATGCCGCGATTTCGGGGGCCAAAAACGAATTACTGGACGCGGCCGCATATGCCGACAGGGCTCGGCGGAGCTCTATTTTCGAGCGCAAGATCGCCGACGTCTACACGGAGTACCAGCGCCGCCT
>CAYZVQ010000306.1:5180-6242 GCA_964481925.1 uncultured Acidimicrobiaceae bacterium | reverse complement strand
CTTCACCACCGAGATCCTCGAAGAGGTGTTCAAGGGTGCCAGTCACGTCTAGCGCCGGTCGGCCGTCGTCGTGCTGACCTACGAGGAATACCTCCGCCTCGTCCCCAAGGTCGAGCTGCACTGCCACTTCGAGGGCACCGTCAGGGCTTCGACCTTCGCTGACCTGGCCCGTCGCCACAATGTCTCGCTGCCCACCGAGGAGGTCGGCAAGCTCTACGAGTACGACACGATCTACGAGTTCCTGGAGATATTCGCCATGGTCTCGTCCACGCTCACCGTGCGCGAGGACTTCGCCCGCGCCGCCTACGAATCGCTGGCGGACGGGGTCGAGCTGGGCAATTTGCGTTACCGGGAGATGTTTTTCAACCCGACGCTGCATACCCGCCGGGGCATCCCCATGGCCACCTGCATCGACGGCCTGATAGACGGCATCCGCGACGCCGAGGCCGATTTCGGGGTACGGTGCCGGCTGATCGCCGACGTCTACCGCCAGGACGACCCCGCCGTGGCCCGCCAGATGGTCGAGGAAGTCCTCGAGCACCGCCGCCCCGAGCTCATCGGCCTGGGCATGGACGGGGCCGAGGCGCCCGATCCCCCCGAGAAGTTCGTGGAGGCCTACCGCCTGGCGGGCCGCAACGGGCTGCGGCTCACCAGCCACGCTTGTGAAGACGCCCCCGCGCAAAACATCGTCACCTGCCTGGACCAGCTCGGCTGCGAGCGGATCGACCACGGTTACCACGTGCTCGAGTCGCCCGATGTGACGGCGCGCTGCCGCGCCGAGGGCATCTATTTCACCTGTTGCCCCACGTCGACGGCCGTCGTCTATGGGTGGCCCGACCTCTCCGCCCACCCCATCAAGGACATGGTCGGAGCCGGCCTACGGGTCATGCTCAACTCCGACGACCCGACGATGTTCCACACCGACATCGGCCAGGAGTACGTGCGGCTGTGCACGGCCCTGGGCTACGGCACCGACCAGGTGCGCAAGTTCGTGCTGGCCGGCGTCGAGGCGGCGTGGCTGGACGACGGCGAACGGGCCGCCATGCGGTCGAGCTTCACCGC
>CAYZVQ010000306.1:0-5080 GCA_964481925.1 uncultured Acidimicrobiaceae bacterium | reverse complement strand
CCCCCGAGCGGCCGTGGCACCGCCTGAATGAGCCAGCTCCAGGCCGGGGCGGCCCTCCCGGCCGGGATACTCGGCCTGGGGACGGGTACCGGCGCCGGCCCCCGCCGAGCTCGGCTGTCCTGGGCCGGCAGCGGGGCCGGGGTCGTCCTCATCGTCTTGGTCTGGGAGCTGCTGGCTGTGTTCGTCTTCGCCGGCAAGCACGTCATGCCCACCCCGGTAGGGCTGGTCGAGGGCCTGTGGGACAACTGGTCCCTGCTGTGGGTGAACGCCGGCACCACCGTGTCGGAGGCCGCCCAGGGGTGGTTGTGGGGCAACGTCCTGGCCATCGGGCTCGCGCTCGTGTTCGTGGTCAGCCCCCAAGTCGAGGCCTCCCTGCTCCGCCTGGCCATCGCCAGCTACTGCATGCCGATCATCGCCATCGCCCCCATCCTCAACATCGTGTTCAACGGGGACCAGCCCAAGGTGGTCCTGGCCGGCGTGAGCGTCTTTTTCACCACCCTGGTGGGCATGTCCGCCGGCCTGCGGTCGGCTGACCAGCTCACCTTGGACCTCGTCCACGCCTACGGGGGGACGTCATGGACGGCGCTGGTGAAGGTCCGGATCCGGGCCGCCCTGCCCAGTTTGTTCGCCGCCCTGCGCATCGCCGCCCCGGCCGCCCTGCTCGGGGCCATCATAGGCGAGTACCTGGGCGGCAACTACGGGCTCGGGGTGGCCATGATCAACGCCGAACAGTCCCTGGACGTCACCCGGGTCTGGAGCCTGGCCCTGTTCGCCGCGGCCATCGCCGGCCTGGGCTACGCCGTCACAGGGATGGTGGGCCGCCTGGCCACGCCCTGGGCCCGGGGCACGGCGAGCGGGACCAACATGCCGCGCCGGCCGTCGCCGGGGGGCTGGCCCGGACGGGCGGCGCGCTCCGTGGGCTTCCTGGCTGTCTCCGTCCTGGTCACCCTGGTGTGCTGGGTCGGCTTCATCAAGCTTTTCAACCTCAACTCCTACTTCGCCAAAAGCCCGGCGGCCGTATGGGACTACCTGGCCCAGGGCCCGTCGGCCGCCGCCAACCGCCTGCAGCTGTGGCAGGCCCTGGTCACCACGTTGCGCGACGCGTCGCTCGGCTACGTGTTCGGGACGGTCCTGGCCGTGGTCGCCGCCATGACGGTGGTGACCTACCGCAGCGTCGAGGCCGCCTTCATGCCGGTGGCGGTGGTGCTCCGCTCCGTTCCCCTAGTGGCGATGACGCCCCTCATAGCCCTGGTCTTCGGGCGCGGGCTGGTGAGCGTGACCGTCATCGCCGGCATCGTCACCTTCTTCCCGACGCTGGTCAACGTGGTCACGGGCCTCAACTCCGCCCCCCAGGAATCGGTCCTGCTGATGCGGGCCTACAACGCCTCCAGCTGGACCACCCTGTTCAAGCTGCGCCTGCCCAGCGCCCTGCCGTCACTTTTCAGTTCCGCCCGCATCGCCGCCCCCGGGGCCATGCTCGGCGCCGTACTGGCGGAGTGGCTCGCCACCGGCCAAGGCCTGGGCTACCTCATGCTCGAGGCCAGTACCACGTCCGAGTTTTCCCAGCTGTGGAGCGGCGTGGTCCTCATCACGGCGTCGTCCGCCGTCATCTATGCAGTCGTGGGCCTGGTGGAGACGCCCGTCCTACGCCGTTTCGGCCCCGCCGGTTAGAGGCTGGCCGGTTAGAGGCTGGCCGGTTAGAGGCTGGCCGGTTAGAGGCTGGCCGGTTAGCTGGCCGAGCCGGCCAGTACCGGGTCGGCCACCAGCTCACCCGTGGTGCCGTCCATAAGGCCCAGGTCGGTCACGTGGGGGCCGGGCAGGCAGGCCAGTGTCGAGGCGAAGACCTGCATGAGGGGCTGGCTGAGCACCCCCTCGGGCAGGCCGATGGCGCGGGCGGCGAGGAGGAGGTGCTCCTGCGCCCGGGCCACCTCGGCGGCCGGCCGGTCCGAGAGGATCCCGGCGATGGGCAACGCGATCTGGGCCAGCACCGATCCCCCGCTGGCCACGGCCACGCCTCCGTCGGTGGCGATCACGGCGTTGGCGGCCACCGCCATGTCCTCGGGGTCCCGGCCGAACACGACCAGGTTGTGCGTGTCATGGGACACCGTGGTGGCAATGGCGCCGTCCCAAGTGTCGCCCCAGCCGCTGACCAGGGCTATCTGGACGGTAGGGAACACTCGCCCGTGACGGTGGACGACGGCCTGAAGGATGTGGCCCCGGGGCACCACCACGTTGCCGGCCTCCACGTCCACGTCGACCTCGCCCCATGCCGTGCTGATGATGCCATGGACGCTGCGCAGCCGGGCCCGCCGGCGGGGCGGCGCCACCGCCGGTGGGCCTACCCCGTCGGCCTCGGTGCCCACGGGGGGCAGGCGGAGCACAAAGTCGTCGGGCGACAGGGAGCCGAGACGGACCGTCTTCAGCGGAGGCTCTGCCGGCGCGTCGGCGCACGGCACCAGGAGCCGCCCGTCGCGGGCGATGCGCACACCGCCGGCGTAGACCTCGCGGGCGTGAAAACTGGGCAGGTCGTCGAGGACGACGAGGTCGGCGAGGCGGCCGGCGGCGACCAGCCCGAGGTCGGGCCGCCCGAGCCGGTAGGCGGAGTGGTAGGTGGCGGCGCGGATGGCCCGGGCGGGCGGCATCCCGTAGGCGACCAGCCGCCGCACGAGATGGTCGACGCCGCCGTCGCTAAGCAGGGTGCCGGCGAACAGGTCATCGGTGCACAGCACCAGGTGCGCCGGCAGCTCCGGGAGGGCGGCCAGGTGGGCGACGACCTCGGGCAGCAAGCCGTCGATCATCCCCCGCAGCTCCACCGTCAGCCCGGCCCGCAGGCGGGCCAGGGCGTCGCCCTGGAAGAAGACCTCGTGGTCGGACTCGATGCCGGCGCAGAGGTAGGCCTGGAGCTGGGCCGGGCCCAGGCCGGCGGCATGGCCCGATACCAGCTTGCCGCTGTCGAGGCCGGCCTTGACCACGCCCACCATGCGGTCGTCGGCGCCCAGCACCCCGAGCATGTCCATCACCTCGGCCAGGCCCCCCACTTCGGGCCAGGCCAGCATCTGGGCGACATCGTCGGCGTCCAGGTCGTGGCCGGAAAGCTCGAGACCGGGCTGGGGCGGCACGCACGACGGCGCTTGGACGATGAACCGGACGGGCAGGCCCCGGCTAGCGTCCACGGCATAGCGCACACCGTCGACCCCGGCCACATTGGCCAGCTCGTGGGGGTCGCAAAAGACCGTGGTCGTGCCCCGGGGGGCGACGGCGGAGGCGTACGCGCCCGGTGTCAGCATCGAGCTCTCGAAGTGGACGTGCATGTCGATGAGCCCGGGGGCGATGTGGGTGCCGGCGCAGTCGACCACCTCGGCGGCATCGTCACGGCGGCCGGGCGGGTGGACGCTGGCGACCAGCTGGCCGACCACGCCCACATCGGCGAGGCGCAGCTCTCCCGTGCCCACGTCCACCACCCTGCCCCCGCTCAGCAACAGGTCAAAGGGCTCGTCGCCCAGGGCCGCCCTAACGGCTCTGGCCCGAACACCGGCGTCTACGTGGTCTCTCACGCCCGAGATCCTAGAGTTTGGCGGCCTTTGGCCCTCCGGGAGAGAAGGCCGGTTAATCAACTCTTCACGGTGTGGGCTCCTCTTCGGCCGCGGGCACCCCGCCCTGGTCGGCCAGGAAGGCCCGGGCCAGAGCGACCGCTCTTTCGGCCAGCAGGCCCAGCAGCGTGCTGCCCTTGCCGGCGTCCGCCGGGCGCGGGTCGCCGAAGACCCCCGACGGCGACAACCGGGCCAGGTCCGTCGGCGTCGCCCCCAGGGTCAGGGGCATCTCCGGGTAGCTCGCCACGGCCCGGCCGAGGTGCACGAGGTCGGGACGCAGGGCGAGGACAGCCGAGGTCTCGACTTCGTCGGCGTGGTAGAACCCGGGCCCGGCCGGTGGCGTCTCGCACACCTGCGCCGCCACCTCGTCGAGCCCGGGGTAGTCGATCACGAGCACGGGCCAGTTGTCGTTGCGGGCCAGGTCGCGCGCTGCCACCCGCAGCGGCGCCTGGTTGCCAAAGTCGCCGTTCACGACGATGAGGCAGGGAAAGCCTGACCGTCGTAGGCTGCGCCCGACATCGATGACTATCGAGCGGACGGTGTCGAACGACAGGGACACCGTCCCCGGGAAACTGTCGTTGGCAGCCGTGTCCCCGAGCGGGACGGCGGGCAGGAGCCAGCCGTCGACGGCGTCGGCCACCTGTTCGGCCAACCACGTCGCCATGATGGTGTCGGTCGACAGCGGGAGGTGGGGGCCGTGCTGCTCGAGGGCACCAAACGGGAGCACAGCGGGAGCGCCTCGCCGCCGGGCGCCGTCGGCCTCGGGCCAGGTGGCCGTGGCTGCTTCGAGACGCACGCTGTCTCCTCACGGGCCCCGGTCACGGGCCACGGGTCACGGGCCACGGGTCACGGGCCACGGGTCACGGGCCACCGGGCGCCTGGCGGCGCGGGACTGTACGCCCTTAACATCTGGTGGCTGTCCTTATCTTGTGGCGGTCCGGTCATCAGCATAGAGGAGCTGCTCCTGCGCATCGAAGGGATAACCCTGTGGGACGGCCAGCGTGACCTCGGCCCGAGCCTGGTCGAGTGGGAGGGCGACAAGCTGACAAAAGTGGAGCGGGCCCCCGACCCCCTCCTGACCGAGCTGTGCGTCGTCCCCGGGCTGGTCGACACGCACGTCCACCTGGTGGGCCACGCCGGGCCCGGTCCGGCCGACTTTTTCACCTGGCCGCTCACAACGACGCGGGAGGAGCAGGTCCTCCATGGCCTGGCTCACGCCCAACGGGCCCTGCGCCGGGGTGTGACCACGCTGCGGGACCTGGCCGGTGACGAGGCTCAGATCGCGCTCCGCCGGGCTTTCGACCAGTCCCTGGTGGACGGCCCCCGTCTGGTCGTGCACTGCGTGGTCGGCATGACGGCGGGGCACTGCGACCTGTTCACCCCGCCGGCCGTGGCCCAACGCCGGCCCACCGCGGACGGAGCGGACGAGTGCCGGCGCCTGGTGCGCACGTGGGCGCGCGCCGGCGCCGACGGCATCAAGATCACCACCA
>CAYZVQ010000305.1:2680-6256 GCA_964481925.1 uncultured Acidimicrobiaceae bacterium | reverse complement strand
CCGCCAACGTCTTCACTGAGGCGCTCAGCACCTCCACCCCGCCCTACGTTGGCCCGGCCAGCATCGTTGAGGCTTACTCTAAATCCGGCTATTGCTTCTATGTCTTCAATGACCTGACTAGCCAGACGTCGCCAGTCCTGGCGTACGCCGAGTCCAGCACCGTTTGCGCCGTACCCGGGGTCCCTGGCGGCACGGCCACCGTCACCTCCGGTAATGCCGGTAAGAACATCGTTGCCGGCACTCCTGCGAAAGGCAACTGGTACACCAGCTGGTAAACGAAGCTCGCACACCAGTTGTGTACGGTGCCATTTCCGACCTTGCTGCTAGAGGGTGGTCCTCTGGCAGCAAGGTCGTTTCGCGGATGGAAGGACGACGACGAGCTCATCACGGTAAAGGCCGGACGTCAGATGTCGATGTAATAGGGACTAAGCACTAGATCTGGAGGCGCTAAGTGGCAAAGGGTTCGGGTATCGGCCTGGACATCGGGTCCTCAGCAGTACGAGCTGTAGAGGTCGCGGGAGATGGCGCGCATCACGAGATCGTAAGGTTTGCCCAGGTGGGCTTGCCTGTCGGCGCTGTCGTCGAGGGCGAGATCCGGGACCCTGTCGCAGTTAGCACCGCCCTCAAGCGTTTGTGGAGCGAAGGCGGGTTCAAGCGTCGAGACGTGGTACTGGGCGTAAGTAGCCAGCGGGCCATGGTCCGTCAGGTTGAAATACCACAAATGAACGCCGCTGAGCTGCGGTCGGCGTTGCGCTATCAGATCGGCGAGTTGTTACCGATCCCCATGGATCAGGCCGTGTTCGACTTCACTGTGCTCGAGCCGTCCGAACCGGCCGGCGGCGAAGGCGCAATGATAAGGGCGTTAGTGGTGGCGGCCCAGCAGGACATTGTCACTGATGCCATCGCCGTGGTGAAGAAGGCCGGCTTGCACGTACGTGCCGTCGATGCTTCACCATTGGCCCTGTTGAGAGCTGTTCCCCCCGCACCGGGCGGTGGCTTGGAGGCAGTGGTTTCGTTGGGGGCACAATTGGTGGTGGTAGGTGTCCGCCAGGGTACGACCCCCAGGTTCTTGCGCACGGTGACGGGCGGTAGCGACGCGAACCGTGATGGTGGCATGGAGCCGGCGACGGCAGCCCGGGGAAGTGACGGGCAACGACGGGGCGTGGGTGGGGTCGGGGTGGGAAGGTTGGACCCAGTGGCGGAAGAGGTACGGAGCTCGATCGAGTACTTCCTCTCTCACAACCAAGGCGAACGCCTCGAGCGGGTGGTCGTGACGGGTGGTGCAGCGATGAGCGAGGGGGTCGTGGAGAGGATCCGGACTGCCTTGAGCGTGCCCGTCACGCTGGCAACAGTGGGGCCATCCTACAAGGCAAGCCAGCTCCATCTAAGCGACGTCCAGCTCAAAGAGGCATCGGCACGATGGGCGACCGCAGTTGGCCTCGCTCTGTGGAAGATCGGCCCTGGCCCTGCCCCGTCGCTATTGCCCAGTGAGATAAGGCAACGTCAGCAGTTCCACCAGGCGTTGGTAGGTGCCGGCATAGGGGTCCTAGTGGTCGCGTTGGGGCTAGGGACTATGTCCTATTCGGCGGCGCGTACGGCCAACGATGTCAAGGCCCAGATCGCGGCCGACAACACTCAGGCCACCGTACTCCAGGCGCAAGTCAACAAACTGGACATCGTGACGCGGGTCCGCGCCGATGTAGCCGCCCAGCGTCAGCTGGCCGTGAACGCCCTACAAGGAGACGTGGCGTGGGTGGCCCTTGTCCACCGCATTGCCGCCGCGCTGCCTGCGGGCGTGACCATCACAGCACTCGACCTCACCCGGACCCCGCCGACGGCCGCCGCAACTTCCAGCAGTGGTAGTACCACGCAGGGTTACGTAGGCACTGTTAGCCTCAACGGGCAAACGACTAATGGCCCAAAGTCGGTGTCTCAGGTAATAGATGCTCTGTCCGCCGTGCGGGGGATCGGTGCTGTATGGGTACCGAACACGACAAAGGACGCCGCGGCTGCGAGCTCATCGATGGTTGGCAAGAGGGGCCAGGCTTTGTCGGGTTCGTCAATACCGTCCGACGCGGGAGCTACAACCTTCTCATTGGAGGCCGACATCACCTCCGCTGCGCTCAGCAACCGGAGTAACGATCTTCCTGGAGGTGGCAAGTGAAACTATCTCACCGCATAGCCCTGATCACCCTGGTCGCCCTGATCGTCGTGGTTGGTGTGTGGTACGTCGCGCTTTGGCACCCAGCCCAAAAGAACGTGGCGACGTTGCGAGCGCAACAAGCTGTAGCGGCCGCCAACGTCATGACCCTCCAGGCTCAGGTGGACAATTTAAGAGCCGAGCAAAAGCAGTTGCCCCGTGACCGAGCGCTTTTAGCTAAGTTCGAGGCGTCGATCCCGACGGACCCCGGCCTTGACCAGCTCATCAAGGTGATCAATAACGCCGTCAATGAGGCGGGAATGTCCCTGACCTCGATTGGCACCCCCGCTCCGTCGGGGTGGGGTGTCACGGGCCCCGCGGCCGTGCCCACCGGGCCAGGACCGCAGAGCATCGCGATTTCTATCGGGGTACAGGGCTCGGACGTCGGAATGCTTCGATTGGTGACGGACCTGGACTCTGAGCCACGGCTGCTGGTCGTCAACTCGCTCAACCTGGATTCCGCTCCAAGCGCTTCGGGCTCCTCCAATGCTGCGAGTAGTGCCACCCCTAACGCCTACTCGGTAAGCGCGACAGCCTTCTTCGTCTCGGTAGCTTCGAACAACCCGGTCTTCCCGGGGACGCCGTAGGTGGTTGACGAAGTCGGTCCTGCCCCGGCGTCTTGTCCGCAGGCCCGGTTGCCGCGTTGGCGTCCACGCCCGAGGCTCGGCGGCAGCAAAACCGGAATGGCCTTTCAAGTCGCCCGAGGCGCAGGCCGATGAATAGCGACGTGGGGACCTCTGCCGCATCCTTCAGCCGTGGCGACACCGCCGAGCCACCGGAGAGGCCCAAGGGACCGGACGGCCGCTCACCCGGCGCGGTACGTCGGGGGCGCCGGAGGGCTCTGCTCTCTCGGGAGGCCGGTGGTGATGGCTTTGCCATCCTCGAAGTTGTTATCGCCTTCACCATGTTGATAATCATCCTGATCCCCGCCGCCGCCCTGTTCGCCAACGTCATCAAGATGTCGGCCAATTCCCGCGACAGGGTGGTGGCCGGCAACCTCGCCGCTCAACAGATCGATGTGGGACGCGCCACCAGCTTTGGCACTCTGGCGGCCCAGGCCGATAGCGGGTCGCTTCAGACCACGACCCCGAAGGAGGGCGGCATTACCTACAGGGTCGTGCAGAGCGCCGCCTGGGTCAACGAGAGCACCAACGCCTGCGGAGGCACGGGCAACGGGTCGCCCGGGACTCAGCCGATCCTGGCCATGACCGAGACAGTCACGTGGCCCAACATGGGCTCGACGTTCCCCATCGTCGCCCAAACCGATATCGCTCCCCCTGCCGGCTACTACTCCTCCTCGCTCGGGAACCTGGCCATAAAAGTGCAAGACAGCAACCTTGCCGCCGTGGTCGGCGCCTCGGTGACCATCACCGGCC
>CAYZVQ010000305.1:0-2580 GCA_964481925.1 uncultured Acidimicrobiaceae bacterium | reverse complement strand
GTGCAAGACAGCAACCTTGCCGCCGTGGTCGGCGCCTCGGTGACCATCACCGGCCCTTCCCCGGCGACCACGGTGGCGGCCGGGCCCATAACGACGGGCGCGACCGGGTGCGCCTTCGCCGCCTTCCTGGCGCCCGGAGCGTACACCGCCACGGCATCCATGCCCGGCTATGTGGACATGAACGAGAACACGACGGCGACCAAGGCGAACATCGCCCTGGGGGCGGGCTCTACCGTGGGCTGGACGCTGAATTACGCACCGGCCGCCCAGGTGCCCATCAGCTACCAGTCGACGGCCCCGGTGCTGCCGACGACGACCACCACACTGCCGGCCACCACTACGACCGTGGCCGGCCCGACTACCACCACGACTTCTACGACCACGACCACGGTGGGCGGCCCCACGACAACGACGACGACGGTCCCCTTCGGTACGATCACATACCCCACCAACGGGTACCCGGTCACCGTTAACGACACCGCCTACCTAGCCGCACCGGTAACCTACGCGGCACCCCTGGCCGGCGCGTTGCAATTATGGCCCTACGCCAACGGTTATGACATCTACCCGGGCGGCTGCACTGACAACGACCCCGCCACCTACTCTTTGTACACGCCGTTCAGTGTCAGCCAGGGCGTGAGCTCTCCGGACACGTTGCAGGTGTACGGGGTGGCGATAACGGCCTCGAGCGCGCTCGGTCCCGTGACCAGCATGCAGGTGGTCAGCGCGACGGACGCCACGTGCGCCACCAACAACAGCTTCGGCCCGTTTGCCAGCGCCGCCGGCAACACCACCGTCATCGGGGTGCCTCTGGGTACGTTCAGCGTCCATGTAACCGGCATCGCCAACGGGCATGCCGTCTCCGGCAACCTGACCCTTCCGCTCGAAAACGGGGCGGCTTTGCCGGCGCAGACTGTGACGCTTTCGTGAGGTACCGTCGGGGCCGGCGGCAGGCCGTGACCGTGACTTTGGTCGTGCAGGACCCGGCGGCGGACGAACGCGGCATGACCCTGGTCGAGCTGATCATCGCCTTCTTGTTGACCGGGATCTTGTGCATAGCGACGATGTCTGCGACATCCGCCCTGGTCGGCAACGCCAGTTCCGCGAATACCCGCACTCGCCTCAACTCGGAGTCCCAACTGGTCATGGACACCATTACCAGGCAAATCCGGGCCGCGACGTACGCCGCCAACGGCTTTCCTTCGCTGGAGCCGGTGGCGTACGCCAGCGCCGGCGAGATCACCTTTTACGCCAACCTCCTGCCGAACGCGCTCGCCGCCGGACCGGTGAAATACGACCTCAAATTGACCGGAACAGACCTGGTTGAGACGACCTGGCAACCGGACACCGGCAGCGGTGGGCTGGGATGGACGTACACGGGCACACCTGTGGTGCAAACGCTCGCCACCGACGTCGACCCCTCCCACGTGCTGTTTAGCTATTACCCACAGGGCGTCGACCCGATCACAACCCCAGGCGGGAAGCTCGCGGTCCCTATGACGCAGACGTTGGGGGACGCGGCGGGCGGGACAGGGCTAGTCGACTCGGTGGAGATCGACCTGTGGACCGACCCTAACGGCCTCGGCCAGACCCCCGTGATCGAGAACACTACGACGGTCCACCTGATCAACGTCGACTTCACGAACCCATTGCCCTCCTAAGGAAGATGACGAAGAAAATGCGCTCTGAGAGTCAGCCAGGGGCGGTGCTGGTGCGGCGCCGCGGCCGGTCCGGCGCCAACCCGCTACGTCGCCGCAAGGGCCGGGCGCCGGTGCCCACGCGCCGCCCCGGAGAGGGGCGCGAAAGCGGTTTTGCCCTGATACTCGTGATCACGGCCATGACGGCAGTGCTTCTGGGGGGCATGGCGGCCGTCGAGTACGTAACCGGCTACCTCCCGATCGCCAAGGCGGACGAGAACCGCCAATCCGCCCTGGCGGCGGCCGAAGCCGGCGTCGATGATTATGTCAACCGCCTCAACCAGGACCCCAATTACTGGAACGACGGTTCGGCGGCTTCAAATGTGGCCATGCAGGGGGGCGGCGTCGTCGGCGGGACGGTCCCCAACACCGGCCCGTGGGGCTGGGTCGCGGTCGCTCCCGGCAGCGACGAGTCATTTCATTACTATGTGGACACGTCTGATATGACCACCTATAAGGAAACGGATTCGTCCACCGGTAGTTGGGGCACCATTTACATTACCTCCACCGGCAAGGTCGGCACCGAGACCCGCACCATTGAGGTTGGTGTCCGCCAGGCCGACTTCCTTAGCAACCTGTACCTGAGCAATTACAATCTCGTTGACCCGACGATGATGGCCGACTGGGGCGCAATGTCGCTGGCCAATGCCCAGGCTTGTGTCCAGTACGGCTGGCAGGTCAACGCGTCCGGGCAAAACGGGCACGGCCCCTCGCCCGGCAACTGCGGCGAGATGTTCAACTATTGGATCACGGGCAACGTTGTTAACGGCCCCATGCAGAGCAATGACGATTATTACATCTGCGGGACCCCGCAGTTCGAAGACAGCGTGACGAGTGCCGACCCCACCGCGGCCGACAGCCCGTACTGGTTGGACCATGCCTG
>CAYZVQ010000304.1:0-6295 GCA_964481925.1 uncultured Acidimicrobiaceae bacterium | reverse complement strand
AGGAGGTATTCGTCCGCCCGCCGCTCCACCTCATCCCGAATGGATGGAAGAAGACCGAGCGCGCCAAGCCTTGCGGAACAGTTCGAAAGTCACCCTGCTGGGTCGCGGCCTCGTCCCCGTGAGGCCTCGCGGCTCCTAGCTCGACTGACCTCAGACGAGGGCTGAACAGCCAGGAACGTTTTCGTGCCGTGTGCGGAGTTGCACCTTGGCCTCCTTCAGCGCGCCGATCGGAGGTCCGCGGGGGCCCAGAAACCTGGCAGAGGGCGAGTGCGGTGCCCTCCGGCGCCGTACTCGGCGAGACGCTGGCGATCAGCTTCGTTCAGCATCCCCACAACGTCGTGGACGCCACTAGGGCCGACGGTGCGCAGCGCTTGGTCACCGGTACTACGTCGGGGTGGGAGGTGGGAGGACAACAGCACGACCGGTTTCACCCCTCGGGCCCTCAAAACGCTCGCTCGGCCGAGGCACTTCCACAGGGTGTCGGTCCGTAGGAGGCCACCTTGGGTAGAGGTAAAAGCACCCGTCACGTCGAAGTACCATTTCGTGCCGTCAGCATCGCGGGCGACGACGTTCACCAGGATCCCGACGCCGGGGACGCGGTAATCCCTCTCGACAATCTCGAACCCAGCGGCGGTGAGGATGTCGACGGCCAGCGCCTGTGCTGCTTTGCCCTCCGGGGTCGAACGCGACTGGAAGTGTTCCGTGCCCGAAGTCGTCGGAACGATGATCGGTGCGCTTGCCTGCTGTGCAACCTTGGCCGTTAGTAGGTCGCTCTGCTCGGCGACACGCTGCTCGGCGATCTCGATGTACGAGGGATCGGTGTCGTAACCGACGTAACGCCGTCCCGTACGGATGGCGGCCACCGCCGTCGTCCCCGACCCCAGGAACGGGTCGAGGACCAGGTCGTCCCGGAAGGTGTACAGCTCGATGAGCCTCTGCGGCAGTTCCACCGGGAACGGTGCCGGGTGCCCGACCCGGCGGGCTGACTCCGGCCGGATGTCCCACACATCGAGGGTGGCGTCGAGGAACTCGTCTGCTGAGATCGACGGCAGGTACGGGCGGCCCCGGACGCGACGCTCCTCGATGTCGACAGCCCGGCCGAAGCGGCCCTTGGAGGCGACGATCACCCGCTCGCTGATGTCGCGCAGGACGGGATTGGTCGGCGACCGGTACGAGCCCCAGGCGCAAGACCCAGACGCGCCGTCGGCCTTCTTCCAGATGATCTCCCCCCGGAGCAGCATGCCCAGGTCGTCGTCGAGGATGCGCACGACGTCGGCGGAAAGCGAGCGATAGGGTTTCCGACCGAGGTTGGCGACGTTGACCGCCATCCTGCCGCCCGGCTCGAGGACCCTGAGGCACTCGGCGAACACGTCGCTCAAGAGCTCGAGGTACTCGGCATAAGTGGCCGGGACCACACCCTGTCCCAGGGCCTCTTCGTACTCCTTGCCGGCAAAGTACGGGGGGGAGGTGACCACCAGGGCCACAGATTTGTCGGGAAGATCCATATCTCGCGAATCGCCGCAGACCAGGGGCCGGCGCAGCTCGAAGGGCTCCGCCAGTTCCTGGTCGGCCGAGATGGGCTTGGGGCTGAACCGGGCGTAGAACGCAGAAGCATCGTGGCCCTCACGTGCCCCTACCCCGAAATTGCTGGTCGAGGTCGAGCGTCCCTGGCGCTTGCTCACTCGGGCGTCCCGAGAGTTGATTGCAACGGGGGCAGACGGTCCAGGAAGTCGGTGATCGCCCGCTCGACTAGGAGATTGGCAGAGACCTGTCGATCTCTCGCCTCGGCGCGAAGACGTAGGTGGAGGGAGGCAGGGAGCCTCACCGCGGTTGCGAGCCGCGGCTCTTCATAGGTGCGTGGGCGCGCCATGCGCATTACCGTAGGCCCCGCTATCTGGGTAAGTGGTGGATACTGCGCGCGATAATGATGTCGTTATGCCAGCTGTGGGGGGCTACGGAGTTGGGCGTTGGTCCCCGTTCACCGGCCGGCTGGCGTCGGATTGGTCTGCTCTTGACGTCGGCCTGGGCGAGCCTGTTACGGCAGTCAAGGCACCTCGAGGTGGGCCAGGTGCTCGCCCAGTTCGGCCAGGGACAAGCCTGAGGCCCCGCCCAAGGCGCAACCGGAAGCGGCGGTGCGTAACGACCGCTCCACGAGGTCGTCGACCGACCCCCAAGGCAGCCAGGGCTTCGTGATCATCAGCGACGCCAGCCCATGGGCCATGGCCCACAGCTGGATCCCGGTAGGCAGTGGGCCGTTGGGGTCGGGAGGGAAAATACCGGCCTGGGTGCACTCGTCCACGGCCTGGAGCACCAAGCCGAAGCACCTGTCGCCGAGAAGGAGCTGGTCCACGTTCTTCGGCGGCCCGACGACCATAAACGCCATCCGGTAGTGCTCTGGCTTGGCCCGGGCAAAACCTATGTAGGCCCGGCCCAGGGCGATGAGGCGCTCGAACGGGCCTGCCGCCTCGGCGTTGGCCGTCTCCAGCGCCACCGCCAGGGACTCGAAAACGTCGGCACAAACGGCGTCGAGGAGGTCGTCCTTGTCCTTGAAGTGCAGGTAGATCGACGGGGTGGTGACGCCCACGCGCTGGGCAACGGCCCGGACCGAGACGGCGTCCTGGTTGCCCGTCTCGGCCAGCAGTTCCCGGGCGGCGGCCAGGATCTCGCCCCGCAGGGCCTCTCCCTGGCCGCGCCGGGCCCTATGCCGCCGGGAGCTCGAACTCGGGGACACTGACATCGGCACGGTCCTTGATCGGGGTGCGGAACGAGAGCCAACGTGGTGCCCACCAATTGGCCCTACCGGCTAGGCGCATGAAGGACGGGACCAGGATCCCCCGTACCAGCGTGGCGTCCATGAGCACGGCAAGCGCCATGCCCACGCCGAACATCTTGATGAAGCTGATCTGCGAGGTCCCGATGGAGATGAACACTATCGATATCAAGGCCGCGGCTGCGGTAACGATGCGGCCGGTCCGTTCGAGGCCAGTGGCCACCGCAACCGTGTTGCCCGCCACCGTATGGTCGGACCGGTCCCACGCCTCCTTGATGCGTGAGAGCAGGAAGACCTCGTAGTCCATGGAAAGCCCGAAGGCGATGCAGAACATGAGCACCGGCATGCTGGCGTTGATGTACCCGGTCGCACCGACCCCGCCCAACAGGCCCGACAGGTGGCCGTCTTGGAAGACCCACACCATGGCCCCGAACGTGGCCGAAAGCGAGAGCACGTTGAGCACCAAGGCCTTCACGGGTATGAGCACGCTGCCGGTGAACGCGAACAACACGACCAGCGTCGAGATGGCGATAAGGGCGAGGGCCAGGGGTAGGACGCCGCCCAGGGCGTTGAGCGAGTCGACGTTACGGGCTGCCGCCCCGGTCGACAGGGCTAGGGCGGGCGCCGGCAGGTGGCGCACCGCGCTCACCAGTTGCTGCCCGGCCGTTGAGTTGGGGTTCGCGTTGTTCTGGACGGCCAGGTAAGTGCCCTCGTCAACCACGGGAGTCGACAAGTCGGCTGCGTGCCGACCGGAAACGTAGGTGCCGTAAGGAGAAATGACCTCGGTGGCGCCCCGCAGGTCCGAGAGCTGCGCTGCATAGGCGGACACTTGCGCCGGCGTAGCGCGGTCCAGGTTGGGCAGCACGATGGTCACGGCGTTGGCCGCATCCTGGCTGAAGTCGTCCCGCAGCACGTCGCCAACCTGGTGGGCGCTGGCTGCGGCCGGTAGCACCCGGTCGTCGGGCAGGCCGAAGCGCACGGACAGGAACGGAGAACCGAGCACGACCAGCACCACCAGCACGGCGCCGCCGAAGATCACGGGCCGGCGCATCACGGCCAGGGCGACCCGGCGCCAGAAGCCTCCCTCCCGGTCGCCCTCGGCCCGGGCGGCGAGCCCGAAGGCGCGGCGCAGACCGGGACGGACGTCCCAGGAATTGACCCGGCGGCCGAGGACGCCTATCAGCGCCGGGAGCACCACGACCGCCCCGAGGGCCGCCACGGCCACCACGGCGATGCCGGCGTAGGCGAACGAGCGCAGGAAGTAGAAGGGGAAGACCAGCATGGCGGCCAGGGACAGCCCGACCGTGAGGGACGAGAAGAGCACGGTGCGACCGGCCGAACGCACGGCCGCCTGCACTGCCTCGGGGCCATGGCCGTGCCGGCGTGCCTCCTCCCGGTAGCGGCTCAGGATGAACAGGCTGTAGTCGATGCCCAGCCCGAGGCCGAGGGCGGTGGTCAGGTTGAGGGCGTACACCGAGACGGGCAGGAAGAGGGTCAACAGCCGCAAGACGGCCAGCGTGGCCACGATGGAGACGCCGCCGACGGCCAGCGGCAATAGGGCGGACACCACGCTGCCGAAGACGAGGACCAGCGCCATAAGCGTCAGGGGTATCGCCACCGACTCGGCGATGCCCAAGTCATGGGAGATCTGCTTGCCGATCTGGTAGTCGGCCACGGTCAACCCGCCGGCCTCGACGGTGACGCCGTCCCTGGTGCCCTCGAAGCGTTGGGCGAGAGCGCCTCCCCGGTTGGTCGACGTGTTGTCGTTGCCTAGTACGCGGGCCGTGACCAGGGCGTAGTCACCGTTGCTGCTGACAAACCCGGCCCGGTCAGCCGCTGGCGCCGACCAGTACGACTGGACGCCGGTCACGTAGGGTTGGGCGGCCAGCTCCCGGGCCAGGCCGAGGCCTACCGAACGCGCCGCAGGGCTGTGGGCGCCGGCGGGAGACTCGAGAACGAAGACCAGGTTGGGGTCCCCCTGGTGGAAGCGGGAAGAGAGCAGCTCGTCCGCTTTCGTCGACGGCGAGCTCGAGTCGGTAAACCCACCCGAGGAGAGGTGGGACACAGCGGAGCTGCCGTAGGCACCGGCAGCGAGGACGGCAAAGAGCGTCAGGAGCAGCACCTGCCGAGCATGTGCTGTTGCAAACCGAGCCAACCTGCCGAGCATGCCAACTACCACCTTTCCGAGACCTTATAGTTAGTTACCCTCGGTAGATTAGCAATGCTAAGTTATCGTCGTCAAGGGAAATTTGGGCTGGTCAAGGGCTTTGGCGTAGCATCCCGTCAGCATCCCGTCACCGCCTAGGTCCGCTGGTTTACGCCTAGCGGACCGCTCAAGCTCCCACGCCGGCTAGGGACGGCGGGCGAGCAGCGCCAGCCCCTCGCCGCTCAGGTCGTCGTGGGCGCCTGTCCTCCCGGTCATCGCCAGCACGAGAGCGAGCAGCGGCCCCGACACCGCCGGGCCATCGCCGTGCGACCATTCGCTGTCAGTCGCCACGAGGCGCACCCCGGCGATGCGCCGCTTGGTGCCGATGAGCAGGTTGGAACGGGCCCAGCCGCCGGCGATGGCCACCAGGGCTGCTTCGGGCGGCGTGTGCGCGAGCCCGAGCGGGCGGCGGATGTCCGCGCCGTGGACGATGACCTCGCCGAGCATCGCCAGCACCGGCGCGGGCGGGTGGTTGGTCGTCGAAGTGCGGGCCTGGAGGCGCGAGACGAGCTCGGACGGCGGGAGCGCTCCGAGGCGCTTGGCGTCACGGTCGGTGAAGACGTGGAAGCGGAAACCGGCCGCTGCGAGCTGTCTGTAGAAGTTGAGCGGAGTCTGCTCCGCCGCGGCGACCACGTGCCCGGCTGCCTGCTGCACCGACCAGCCGGCACACCACGACGGCGTCGCCCACTGCTCGGCTGAAAGGCCCGCCAACGTCTCGGCCAGCTGTCTCCGTTCGGTATGGATGTACCGCCAGGTCTCGTTCGACTTCATCGGTGCGCACCAAGCTCGGACGCTCGCATCCGGTTGTTGCGGGCGTCGTGCGTGAGCTCGGCGAGGCCCAGCTCCTCGAGCAGGGGTGGAAGGTACATCGCGAACCGTCCCCGGTAGCCGCGGCGCAGTCCGTACCACCCACCTACGGGGTTGTCGGGCGAGCGCCCGAAGGCCTCGACGGTCCCAGGCGCGGCGTCCTTCTGCTCGTCGGCGGCACCGAGGGGCACCCAGTCGCCCTGCTCGCACAGCCACTCGTGCAGGTCCTCGATCGCCCGTAGGTGGTAGGTCAGCTTCGTGGTGCCGACCTGGCAGACGAGCGCTGGGGGATCGGCCGGCTCGTCCCGGTACATCGTGTACTCCGAGCTGCCCGGTGGGGTCTTGAGCACCCACGGGTCGTCCTTTGTGCCGCTTACCGTCATGTCCCTCCCTTTGTCATCGCCGCCACGACGTGCGGCAGCAGGCTTTGCCAACCACTGCGGTTCCTGTCACGCCAGCTATGAGGAGAATCAAACCGTGAGTGGACCGCGGCGGGTTCATGCCACTTTGCG
>CAYZVQ010000303.1:0-6328 GCA_964481925.1 uncultured Acidimicrobiaceae bacterium | reverse complement strand
TTTGTCAGTGCCGGAAATAGGCGCTGAAACTGAACAGGGCTCCCCCATAGAGGTGGTGTTCTCCTTTCGGGCTGTGGTGCCCGGCGGTGCCGGGACCACAATACGGGGACCTTCGGCGATCGAAGGCCCCTGGCCGGGGAACGGGCCTGAGCCAGTTGTCAGTGGACGACCTCCCCGAACCGGTCTTCAGCCCTGGTAGGAAGCCCTCGACTGGCAGCTGACGGCAGCCTGCCCCAAGCACGTTTTACTTCAGCGTCGCAGCCCCAGGCGTCCTATGAGCTGCCGGTAGCGCTCGACGTCGTTGTTACGGACGTAGTCGAGGAGCCGGCGGCGGCGCCCGATCAGCACCATCAGCCCGCGACGGGAATGATGGTCATGGTTGTTGACCTTCAAGTGCTCTGTCAGGTGAGCGATCCGCTCGCTCAGCAGGGCAACCTGAACCTCGGGCGAACCCGTGTCGGTCTCATGGAGGCGGTAGGCCCCGATTGTCGCTGCCTTTTCGGCCATGCTGGTGGTTCCTCGGAGTGGGCTGGCTTACAACGGACAAGGCGTTGCGCCCGCCCCGCTCGCAGACCTGGAACAGCTCCGGGTCGCCTGAACGGCTGCACTGCGACAACGCCAGCGCCGATCTTAGCAGCTAACGCGCCGGAACCGCTCAGGCGTGGCCGGCGCGGCGAGGTCTCAGACCGGCGACGCTCCGGCCAGGGCCCGCCTCGTCTGGGCCACGTCCACGGTCATCTGGTCGACCAGAGCGTCCACCGAGACGTACTTGACCTGGCCCCGCAGCTGGGAGACAAGCTCGACGGTCCCCATTTCGTCGTACAGGTCGCCCTGGAAGTCGAGCAGGTGGGCCTCGACGAGCGAGTAGGGCCGGGACTCGAAGAAGGTGGGCTGGCGGCCCACCGACACCGCCGTCTGGTGGCGGGTGCCGTCCGGGCGCAGGTACCAACCGGCATAAACGCCGTCGGCGCAGAGCTGCACCTGCTTGTCCACTTCGAGGTTGGCGGTCGGGAACCCGAGCTCGCGCCCCCGCTTGTCGCCGTGGCCCACCACCCCCCGCAGCTGGTACCAGCGGCCCAGGAGCTGGGCGGCGGCCCCGACGTCGCCGGCGGCGATGAGGCCGCGGATCCTGGTCGATGAGACGGCTTGCGCCTCGCCCACCTCGGCACCGGCGGAGCGGAACAGCCGGATACCGGTGACATCGAAGCCGAGCCGGGCGCCCATGCGCTGGAGCAGGGCCACGTCGCCTTCCCGGTCGCGGCCGAAGTGGAAATCGTGGCCCACCACCACGGCCCGGGCGTTGAGGCAACCGACGAGCACTTCGGCCACGAAGTCCTCGGCCGGTTCGGCCGCCCGTTGGGCGTCGAAGTGCAGCACCAGGGTGAGGTCGGCCCCCGCCCCGGCCAGCAGGGCCAGCTTCTGGTCGAGGTCGGTGAGCAGCAGGGGGGCCGAGCCGGGCCGCACAACGCTGGCCGGATGGAGGTCGAAGGTGACCACAGCCGACAGGGCGCCGATCTCGTGGGCCGTGGTGCGCACGCGCTCGATGAGGCGGCGGTGGCCGAGGTGCACACCGTCGAAGGCCCCGATGGTGACCACCGTGCCGCCCGCGGGGCTGGCCAAGCCGACGTCGTCCAGGCTTTGCTCGCCGGCCCGGGCGGGGTAATAAGCGACTTTCACGGCTAGAGCGCGGCGGGCAGGAGCGTCTCGCCGACCAGGTAGCGATCGGCGGCGGCGGCGGCCGCCCGGCCCTCGGCGATGGCCCAGACGATGAGGCTCGCCCCCCGGGTGGCGTCCCCGCAGGAGAACACGCCGGGCACGTTGGTCGCCCAGTTGGCGTCGTGGGCCAGCTCGCCCCGCTCGCCCACCTGCACGCCCAGCTTGTCGACCAGCTGGCGGTCGGGGCCGCGGAAGCCTATGGCCAGCAGGACGAGGTCGCCCTCAAGTTCCAGCTCGCTGCCGGGCACGTCCACGTACTGGCGCCAGGCCACCTCCTGGACCCGATGGGCGCGCAGGCCCCTGACGCGGCCATGGCCGTCGTCGAGGAAGGAGTCGGTCTGGACGGCGAAGACGCGCTGGCCGCCTTCCTCGTGGGCCAGCGAGTCCCGCAGCACCAGCGGCCACAGCGGCCACGGCGTGCTCTCGTGGCGCTCGTCGGGCGGCCGCTCGTGGATGTCGAACTGATGGACTGACGCCGCTCCCTGGCGGTGGGCGGTGCCCAGGCAGTCGGCCCCGGTGTCGCCTCCTCCGATGATGATGACCTTCTTGCCGACGGCGTCGATAGGGGCCCGGGAGAGCAGCCCGGCCTGCACCCGGTTGGAGGGCACGAGGTAGTCCATGGCCAGGTGGACGCCATCGAGGTGCCGGCCCGGGATCTCGAGGTCCCGCTGCCACAGGGCGCCGATGGCCAGGACCACGGCGTCGTAGGCCGCCCGCAGGTCCTCCACGGACAGGTCGACGCCGACGTCGACGCCGCACTCGAAGACCGTGCCCTCGGCCCGCATCTGGTCGACCCGGCGGTCCAGGAGGGCCTTGTCCATCTTGAAGTCGGGGATGCCGTAGCGGACCAGGCCGCCGGGGCGGTCGTCGCGCTCGTAGACGACGACGTCGTGCCCGGCCCGCGTCAGCTGCTGGGCAGCCGCCATCCCTGCCGGGCCCGAGCCCACCACGGCGACGCGCTTGCCCGTGTGCACGCTCGGGCGCAGCGGCGTCACCCAACCGTGCTCCCAGCCGTGGTCGATGATCTCCTTCTCGATCGCCTTTATGGTGACGGGCTGGTCGTTTATGGACAGCACGCAGGCGCTCTCGCACGGCGCCGGGCACATCCGGCCCGTGAACTCGGGGAAGTTGTTGGTGGCATGCAGGCGTTCGACAGCGTCGCGCCAGCGGTCCCGGTAAACGAGGTCGTTCCAGTCCGGTATGAGGTTGCCGAGGGGACAGCCGGACAAGCTGTTACAAAACGGGATGGCGCAGTCCATGCAGCGCGACGCCTGGGCCGCCAGCACGCCGCCGTCAACGGGCTCGTACATCTCGCCCCAGTCCCGGACCCGCAGGTGGACGGGACGGTGCTCGGGCTCCTGGCGCTGGTGCTTTAAAAAGCCGTCCGGGTCAGCCACGCGCCGAAGCCATCTCCTGGCCCCCGCCGACCTGGCCCGCGCCGACCTGGCCCGCGCCGATCTGGCCCGCGCCGATCTGGACGGTGCCCGCCTGGGCGGCGCCGGACTCGACCGCCAGGCGGTAATCGGTGGGCACCACTTTGACGAACGAGGCCCCCAAGCCGGCCGGGCCGGCCAGCAGCCGGCGGGCCACCTCCGAGCCCGTCTCCGCCAGATGACGCTCCAGTACCGACGCCAACCACTCGCTGTCCCCGTCGTCGAGAGGCGCCAGTTCGACCATGCCCATGTTGACGCGCGAGGCGAAGCGGCCGTGGGGGTCGTAAACGTACGCGTACCCGCCCGACATGCCGGCGGCGAAATTGCGCCCGGTGGGCCCGAGCACGACCACCCGACCGCCGGTCATGTACTCGCAACCGTGGTCGCCCACGCCCTCCACCACGGCCAGGGCGCCCGAATTGCGCACGCAGAAACGCTCGCCCACAACGCCCCGGATGAGGATCTCCCCACTGGTGGCGCCGTAACCGACGACATTGCCGGCGATTATGTTGGCCTCGGCCACGAAACCGTCCGGCCCGTCGGCCCCCGGCCGCACCACGATGCGGCCTCCCGACAGCCCCTTGCCGAGATAGTCGTTGGCGTCGCCGAACAGGCGCAGGGTCACGCCGCGGGGCAGGAAGGCGCCGAAGCTCTGCCCGGCCGAGCCGGAAAACTCGAGCTCGATGGTGCCCGGGGCCAGGCCGGCTTCCCCGTAGCGGCGCGTCACCTCGGAGCCGAGCATCGTGCCCACGGCGCGGTTGGAGTTGGCCACCGGCCATGATCCTCGCACAGGGCTGCCCCCGTCCAGAGCGGCCCGGCAGGCTTCGATCAACTTGGCGTCCAGGGTGCGCTCGAGGTCGTGGTCCTGCTTGCGCACGCAGGTGAGCGGCACACCCGACGGCGGCGGGCACAGGATGCGGGAAAGGTCGAGCCCGGCGGCCTTGGGATGGTCGAGCGGGGTCACGGCGGCCAGCAGCTCGGCGTGGCCGATGGCCTCCTCCAGGGTCCGCACGCCCATTTCGGCCAGCAGTTCCCTCACCTCTTCGGCGATGAACTCGAAGAAATTGACCACGATGTCCGGCGTGCCGCTGAAACGCTTGCGCAGGACGGGGTTTTGCGTGGCCACGCCCACCGGGCAGGTGTCGAGGTGACAGACGCGCATCATTATGCAACCTTCGACCACGAGGGGGGCGGTCGAAAACCCGTACTCCTCGGCCCCGAGCAAGGCCGCCACCACCACGTCGCGGCCCGTCTTCATGGACCCGTCGACCTGGAGGACGACCCGGTCCCGCAGGCCATTGCGCAACAGCGTCTGTTGCGTCTCGGCCAGGCCCAGCTCCCAGGGCCCTCCGGCGTGCTTGGTGGAGCTCATGGGCGAAGCGCCGGTGCCCCCGTCGTGGCCGGAGATGAGCACGACGTCGGCGTGCGCCTTGGCCACGCCCGCGGCCACGGTGCCGACCCCGGTCTCGGCCACCAGTTTCACGTTGATACGGGCACGGGGATTGGCGTTTTTCAGGTCGTAGATCAGCTGGGCCAGATCCTCGATCGAATAAATGTCGTGGTGCGGCGGCGGTGAGATGAGGCCCACGCCCGGCGTCGAATAGCGTGTTTTGGCGATCCAGGGGTAAACCTTCTTGCCCGGCAATTGGCCGCCCTCGCCCGGTTTGGCGCCCTGGGCCATCTTGATCTGGATGTCGTCAGCGTTGACGAGGTAGCCGCTGGTGACCCCGAAACGGCCCGCCGCCACCTGACGGATGGCGCTGCGCCGGCTGTCGCCGTTGGCGTCGGGCACGTTGCGCTCGGGATCCTCGCCGCCCTCGCCGCTGTTGGACTTGGCCCCGAGGCGGTTCATGGCGATGGCCAGGGTCTCGTGCGCCTCCTGGGAGATGGCCCCGTACGACATCGCCCCGGTGGCGAAGCGCTTCACGATCTCGCTCACCGGCTCGACCTCGTCCAGGGGCACGGGCTTGCGCCCCGTCTCGGACGCCGGGAGCACCCGCAGCAGCCCCCGCAGGGTGGCCAGGTTGCGGACCTGGTCGTCGACGGCGTGCGTGTACTCCTTGAAGATCTTGTAGCTCTTGGCCCGGGTGGCGTGTTGCAGCTTGAACACCGTCTCCGGGTTGAAGAGGTGGTACTCGCCCTCCCGGCGCCATTGCCAGTCCCCGCCCGGTTCCAGGTCGCGATGAGCGAGCTCGCTGGGCCGCTCGGGCCAGGCCGTGCGGTGCCGGGCCAGCGCCTCGTCGGCGATCCCCTCCAGGCCGATCCCCTCGACCTGGGTCACCGTCCCCTGGAAGTAGCGCTCGACCACGTCGCCGGCCAGGCCTACGGCTTCGAAGACCTGGGCGCCGGTGTAGGACGCCACCGTAGAGATGCCCATTTTCGACATGGTCTTGAGCACGCCCTTGCTGAGCGCCTTCACGTAGTAGCGCAGCGCCTTGCGGTCCGACATGCCGGTGATGGCGCCCCGGCGCACCTGGTCGACCACCGTGTCGAAGGCGAGATAGGGGTTGACGGCGGCGGCGCCGTAGCTGATCAGGCAGGCTACGTGGTGTACGGCGCGGGCCTCGCCCGTCTCGACCACGAGGCCGACGCGCGTCCGCAGCTTCTTGTCGACCAGGTAGTGGTGCACGGCCGAGACCAGCAACAAGCAGGGGACGGGCACGAAGTCGGCGTTGGCGTGGCGGTCCGAGAGCACCACCACGCTCGCCCCCCCGAGGATGGCCTCCTCCACCTGGGCGCACACCTGCTCGAGGGCCTGGCGCAGCCGCTCCCCGGCCGGGGCCTCGCCCGCGGCGGCGAAGAGCCCGTCGACGGCGAAGGTCCGCCAGCCCGGCACCAGGCCGTCCTCGTCCACGTACAGCAGGGTGGCCAGCTCGTCGTTGGTGAGCACGGGCCCCGGCAGCATGATCTGGTGGCAGGAGTGGGGGCCAGGGGCCAGCAGGTTGCCCTCGGGACCGACCGAAGACGACAGCGAGGTGACGAGCTCCTCCCTGATGGCGTCCAGGGGCGGGTTGGTGACCTGGGCGAAGAGCTGGCGGAAATAGTCGTAGAGGAGGCGGGGCCGGCGGGAGAGCACGGCCAGGGGCGTGTCGTCGCCCATCGACGCCAACGGTTCGGCGCCGGTGCGCACCATCGGCTCGAAGACGAGGCGGATCTCCTCCTCGGTGTAGCCGAACTGG
>CAYZVQ010000302.1:0-6329 GCA_964481925.1 uncultured Acidimicrobiaceae bacterium | reverse complement strand
CGGTCACTGCCAAATGTGAAGATGTTGACGTCCCAAGTGTGAAGACGTCCTAGTGCCCTCGGTGGGATTCGAACCCACGCCACCGGCTCCGGAGGCCGGTGCTCTATCCCCTGAGCTACGAGGGCCCGTCGGTCCAGCATAGTGGTGCGCCGCGCCCACGCCTTCCGGCCTGCCACCATGGGTCACGTGATACCTGACCCTCTTTTTGCTGACCGTCGTCCCGGGCCTTTGCCGGCCGGCGTGGTCACGGCCGGTCGTCACGGCCCCTTGCCCTTACACCTTTTGCCCGAGACGGCTGAGGTGGATGTCCTAGGACGGCTCCGCATCGGCGGCCTGGACGTCCTCGACCTGGTGGAAGAGCTAGGGACGCCGGTATTCATCTACGACGAGGAGCACCTCCGCCGTCGCTGCCGGGAGGCCAGGCAGGCTTTCGGTCCCCGGGTGGCCTACGCCTCGAAGGCCTTCCTATGCAGGGCGATGGCCGCTCTGGCCCATGAGGAGGGGTGTTGCGTCGACGTCTCGACGGGCGGCGAGCTCGCGGTGGCCCTCGCCGCCGGCGTTCCGGCAGAGCGCCTGGTCCTGCACGGTAACAACAAGTCCGTGGCCGAGCTGGAAGCGGCGTTGGAGGCAGGCGTGGGACGGATAGTGGTGGACTCCTTCGACGAGATCGACCGCCTGAGCGCGCTCAGCGGGCGGAGGAACGGGGCCGGGCCCCGCCCCAGGGTGCTCGTGCGCGTCACCCCGGGCGTCGAGGCCCACACCCACGAGTACGTGATGACGGGCCAGGACGACTCCAAGTTCGGCTTCGGCCTGGCCTCGGGGGACGCGTCAAGGGCGGTGGAGCGGCTACGCCACCCGAGTTCGGGCGTACAACTTGTGGGCGTGCATGCTCACATCGGGTCGCAGATTTTCGCTCTGGAGGCCTACGAGCGCGCCCTGTCGGTACTGGTCCCATTTTTCAACCAGCTCGAGCTCGAAGAACTGTGCATCGGCGGCGGCCTGGGCGTGGCCTACGTGACCGGCGAGACGGCTCCGTCGATTACCGAGTGGGCCCAAGTCCTGCGCCGGGGTGCCGGCGTCGCCGGCATCGCCGACCTCAACGTACTCAGCGCCGAGCCGGGACGGTCCATCGTGGCCACCGCAGGGCTCACGTGCTACACCGCCGGGACGGTTAAGCACCTGCCCGGTCTGCGGACCTATGTCAGCGTCGACGGCGGGATGAGCGACAACCCGCGGCCGGTGCTGTACGGCTCCGGCTACGAGGCTTTCCTGCCCAGGGAGGTCACGGCTCCCCGGCCCCGGGTGGTAACCGTGGTGGGCAAGCACTGCGAGTCGGGCGATGTCCTGGTCCGGGACGCTTGCGTGCCCGAGGACCTGAGCGTGGGCGACGTCCTCGCTACGCCCGTCACCGGTGCTTACGGGCATTCAATGGCGTCCAACTACAACAAGGTCCCCCGCCCGCCGGTTGTCTTCGTGAAAGACGGCCGCCGTCGTGTGGTCGTCCGGCGGGAGACCTACTCCGACCTCCTGGCGCTGGAGGCGTAAGCCGCCTCGCTCCCGCCCTTCCTGGCCAAGGGACCGCCCCCGTGGCTAGCCTGCCCATTCATAGGAACGAACCAAATGGGAGCCACTGGCATGTCCCCCTCCGCCTCCGAAGACGCCGGGCCCGGCACTTGGGGCCGGCCCACAGTACGGGTCGGTCTGCTCGGCTGCGGCAATGTGGGCAGCGCACTGGCTCGCCTGTTGCTCACCGACGCCGGACGGATCGCCGAACGGACGGGGGTGGCGCTCGAGCTCGTCAAAGTGGCGGTGCGCTCCGCGTCCAAAGAACGCGACGTGCCGGGGGTGGAGCGTCTGATCACCACCGATCCCTTCGGGGTCGTCCGCGACCCGGCGATCGACGTCGTGGTCGAGGTGATGGGAGGCATATCGCCCGCCCGGGACCTGGTGCTCGAGGCCCTGCGCAGCGGTAAACCGGTGGTCAGCGCCAACAAAGAGCTGCTGGCCAACCACGGGGCTGAGCTATGGGACGCCGCCGCGGCGGCGGGCGTGGACCTTCTGTTCGAGGCGTCTGTCGCTGGCGGGGTGCCGCTCATACGGGCACTGCGGGAGTCGCTGGCGGGCGAGCGCATCCATCGGGTGATGGGCATCGTCAATGGGACGACCAATTACATCCTCACTCGCATGGCGGCTTCGGGTGCCACGTACCAGGAGGCGTTGGCCGAGGCCCAGAGCCAAGGCTTCGCCGAGCGTGACCCCACCGCCGACGTCGAGGGTTACGACGCCGCGGCGAAGGCGGCGATCCTGGCCAATGTGGCCTTCGGGGCCAAAGTGGTGGCGGGCGACGTCTACCGGGAGGGCATCTCGCACGTCAGCGGCCAGGACATCGAAGCAGCCCGGCGGCTTGGTTTTGTTATCAAGCTGTTGGCCGTGGTCGAGGCCGGCGAGGACGGGGCCCTCGGTGTACGGGTCCACCCGGCCATGGTCCCCCAGGCTCACCCGTTGGCCTCGGTGAGCGACTCGTACAACGCCGTGTTCATCGAGGGCGAAACGGTGGGCCAGCTAATGCTGCTGGGCCGGGGAGCGGGGGGGCCGCCGACCGCCAGTGCCGTGCTCGGCGACCTGGTGGACGCGGCTCACAACCTGACAGTGAAAGGGGTGGCCCGGAAACTGGAGCTGCGCGAGGTGCCTATCCGGCCTATCGACGACCTGCGCTGCGCTTACTACCTGAGCCTGTTCGTCGCCGACCGGTCTGGGGTCCTATCTGCCATTTCCGGTGCGTTGGGCCGCCACAACGTGTCGGTCCGCTCGATGGAACAGGACGCCCCCGAGCCCGAGCGAGGTGTCGCCGGGCCGTCCCGCCCCGACCCGGGCCGTCCCGAGCCGGCCCGGGAGGCCCAGGCCCATCTGGTTTTCGTCACCCACCCCGCCTTCGAGCGGGACATGCAGGCCTGCCTGCACGAACTGCGCCGGCTCGACACCGTCCGGCGCATCGGCAGCCTGGTCCGGGTCGTCGGCCCTTGAGCTCGCCGGTGGTCCCTTGAGCGCGCCGGTAGCGTGGCGCGGCGTCATTGAGGAGTACAGGCAGCACCTTCCGGTCGGCGCGCAGACGCCCGTGGTGAGCCTGCTTGAAGGGGGTACGCCGCTGCTGGAGGCGCCCCGGCTGTCCGCCCGCGTGGGGGCCCAGGTGTGGTTGAAGGTGGAAGGGGCCAACCCGACGGGGTCGTTCAAGGACCGCGGGATGACGCTGGCCATCTCCAAAGCCCTTGAGGAAGGGGCCAAGGCGGTGGTGTGCGGGTCGACGGGCAATACGTCGGCATCGGCGGCGGCCTACGCCGCCCGGGCCGGGATCGCCTGTGCCGTGCTCATCCCGGACGGCTACATAGCGTTGGGCAAGCTCGCGCAGGCTCTGGTCCACGGCGCCCGGGTGGTCCAGGTAAGGGGCAACTTCGACCGAGCCCTGGCACTCGTACGCGAACTGGCGGAGAAAGAGCCGGTGACCGTGGTCAACTCCATAAACCCTTACCGGATAGAGGGCCAGAAGACAGGTGCGTTCGAAGTGGTAGACGTGCTCGGTGACGCTCCTGACCTCCACTGCATCCCGGTCGGCAACGCCGGCAACATCACCGCCTACTGGAAGGGTTACCGGGAGTACCAGGACGCTGGCAAGTTCAAGCGCCTACCGCGCATGATGGGGTTCCAGGCCGCTGGCGCCGCTCCGATCGTGCTCGGGCACCCGGTGGAAAAACCGGAAACGATCGCCACGGCGATCAGGATCGGCAAGCCCGCCTCCTGGTACGGAGCCAGCGCCGCGGCCTCCGAATCGGGCGGCCTGATCGACGCGGTGAGCGACGAGGCGATCCTCGAGGCGTACCGTTTCCTCGCCAGAGAGGAGTCCGTGTTTTGCGAGCCGGCATCGGCGGCGTCGGTGGCGGGCCTGCTCAAGGTCGGCGCCCCAGCCGGGTCCAGGGTCGTCTGCGTCCTGACCGGTCACGGTCTGAAAGATCCGGACGTGGCTATCGGACAGATCGCCGTGCCCAAAGCGGTCCCCGCCGAACTTTCCGCCGTAATGGAGGAGCTCGCGCTGTAGGTGCGGGGTTCCTGGCGCGAACGCGGCGGGCCTGGTAGTATGAACCCTGTCCGGCTCGGCGTTGGCATGAGCGGGACCTCATCCGGAGCGGGTTTCTCCCGGGGGGCCGTCACCAGTGGCCAAGGCCGCAAGATTAGGCGGCGATGGTCCAGGCTCAGGAAAATCTGTCCAGTCTTAAATCTGGTCCCGGCCTTGACGAACCAATTATTCAAACACTCACACCACCACAGAGGTAGTCAATGAGCGACGTGCAGCTCGAGCGTTCCGTGCTTGAGGCAAAGGAGCGGGACGAGCTCTTCGCCATCGCGGTGGCCCTGGGGACCTCCCCGGCGGCCCGCACCAAGAAGGCGGACCTGGTCTCACACATACTCCAGGTCACCGGCGTAGAGGCAGACGCGGCACCGGCGGTGGACAAGCCGCGCCGGCCGCGTGCCCGCAAGCCCGCGGCCGTGCCCGCAGACAGCCCGGTCACCGACGGTAATGCCACTCAGCTGGAGCTGGCGACGGAGACGAGCACAAACGGTCACGCCCCACAGCCCGTCGCCGAGCAGTTCGACCAGGTCGCGCCGGTACCGGCTGCCAACGGCAACGGCAGCACAAACGCGAATGGTCACGGCAACGGCAGCCAGCCCGGTCACGCACCGGCGACCGCCGAGCGCGCCTCGGCCCCGGCCGGCGACAACCAGCCCGGGGACAGTGCCTCGGGGTTCCAGCGTTCCGAACAGGGACGCCAGCAGCGACATGACCTCGATCCCGGTCTCGGCAACAGCCGACGCCGGAGGCGGCGCAACCGGGAGAAGACGCCCCGGGCTCCCGAGCGCGAGTTCACGGCCCAGCAGCCCGCCGAAGTCCCGTACACGGGCGAGCTCGTCCAGGTCTCGGGACTTCTGGACCTCCGCGAGGAGGGCTACGGCTTCCTGCGCACAAACGGTTACCTCGCCAGTTCGACGGACGTCTACGTTTCGATAACCCAGGTCCGCCGGTACGGGTTGCGCAAGGGCGACCTTGTCGATGGTTCTTTCCGCCCGGCGGCCAACAACGAGAAATACCCGGCGTTGGTGAAGGTCGATTCCGTAGCCGGCCTACCGCCGGACGACGCTCGCAACCGGCCCAAGTTCGAGAGCCTCACGCCCTTGTTCCCGGACGACAAGTTGAGCCTCGAGATCCCCGGCGAACCGGGGAACGTGACGGCCCGGATCGTGGATCTCGTTTCGCCCATCGGCAAGGGCCAGCGCGGCCTCATCGTCTCGCCCCCCAAGGCGGGCAAGACGACTGTCCTGAAGCAGATCGCCCATTCCATCGAGGCCAACAACCCCGATGTCCACTTGATGGTCCTGCTCGTCGACGAGCGTCCCGAAGAGGTCACAGACATGCGCCGCTCGGTTAAGGGCGAAGTCATCGCGTCGACCTTCGACCGCCCGGCGGACGAGCATACCCAGGTCGCCGAGCTCGCCATTGAGCGGGCCAAGCGCCTCGTCGAGGCCGGGCGCGACGTCGTCATTGTGCTCGACGGCATCACCCGTCTGGCCCGGGCCTACAACCTGGCCCAGCCGGCGACGGGCCGGATCATGTCCGGCGGCATCGACACCGGCGCCCTCTACCCCCCCAAGAAGTTCTTCGGCAGCGCCCGCAACATCGAAGAAGGTGGGTCGCTCACTATCCTGGCTACTGCCCTGGTGGAGACGGGCAGCCGTATGGACGAGGTGATCTTCGAGGAGTTCAAGGGCACCGGCAACATGGAGCTGCGACTCGACCGCAAGCTGGCTGAGCGGCGTATCTATCCGGCGTTGGACGTGAACGCCTCTTCTACTCGCCACGAGGAGCTGCTCTTCGACCGCAACCAGCTCGCGCAGGTCTGGAAGCTCCGCCGTGTGCTCAACGCCCTGGCCTCAGACGGCAATGCTGCGGCCGGCCTGGAATTACTGGTCGACAAGATCCGTTCTACTCGGAGCAACGAACAGTTCCTGGCCGAGATCGCCAAGACCCCGGCCCCTGCGATCTAGCTAGTCTGGAGGACGCCATGAAAGCCGACACCCATCCCGAGTACGTCCAGGCCAAGGTCGCTTGCTCCTGCGGCAACACCTTTACCACCCGTTCCACCAAGCCGGAACTGCACACGGAGTTGTGCAACGAGTGCCACCCGTTCTTCACGGGCAAGCAGAAGCTCGTCGATACCGGAGGGCGCGTCGAGCGTTTCGAGCGCCGCTACGGCCGGCGGGGTGCGAGGTCGGGCGCCGGG
>CAYZVQ010000301.1:0-6343 GCA_964481925.1 uncultured Acidimicrobiaceae bacterium | reverse complement strand
CGCGGAGGCACTGGAGCACTGCGCCACCGCCTATCGCCTAGCGCCGGACGACCCGGCCGCCGCGGCGTTGCTGGCATCGATCTCGGCCGTGTTGATGCCGTCCTCTCCCTCCCTCCCGACCGAGCCGGAGCATAGTCGTCCCTTCGCGGCAGACGGCCCTGACAATTTCGACTGGAGGGCCGCGGAGCAGCAGATGGACCGCGTCGACGTCGTGGCGGAGCCAGGGCCCGAGCCAGACGCACTGATCGAGCGGCCGGCGGTGACCATGGCCGACGTCGGCGGGATGGAGCATGTCAAGGCGGAGATCCGCTCCTCCTTCCTCATCCCCATGGCCAACCCGGAGCTACGCGCTGCCTACGGCGCTTCGCTTGGCGGCGGGCTGCTGCTCTACGGGCCGCCGGGGTGCGGGAAAACTTTCCTGGCCCGGGCTGTGGCAGGCGAGCTCGGCGCCGGGTTCGTTGCGGTGTCTCTGGCCGACGTGCTCGACATGTGGCTCGGCACCAGCGAACGCAACGTGAAGGCCCTCTTCGGCTCGGCCCGAGCCCACCGGCCGTCGGTCATCTTTTTGGACGAGATCGACGCTATTGGCCAGCGCCGCACCAACCTGCGCAACAACCCGGCCATGCGCGGCACAGTCAACCAGCTGCTGTCCGAGATGGACGGCGCCACCTCGGACAACGACGGTGTCTTCGTTCTGGCTGCCACAAACCAGCCGTGGGACGTCGACCCAGCTCTGCGCCGGCCCGGCCGCTTCGACAGGGTGCTGTTCGTCAGCCCGCCGGACCTTGACGCGAGGGTCGCAATCCTCAAGTTCCACCTCCGTGACCGTCCACTTGGCCCTCTCGACCTAAACCGCCTCGCCAGGGAGACCGAAGGCTACTCTGGCGCCGACCTGGCACAGCTGTGCGCGGTTGCAACCAGGACGGCACTGGCAGACGCGGCAGCCACCGGCAAGGTGCGGCCGGTGATGATGTCAGACCTCGACCCGGCCCGGAAGCAGGTCAAGCCCACCACCGGCGAGTGGCTAGCCACCGCCCGAAACGCTGCGACCTTTGCCAACCTCGACGGAACCTACGACGAGCTGGACGAATACCTAAAGCGACGGCGACGCTAAACGCCCAGCGACCGCAACCCGTCGTAGTCGATAACGATGATTTACCGCGCAGCCGGCGTATTGAGCGGCCCTCACCCCCGGAAATGCCTGATGAGGTGCCCCTGTGACGTCCGTGTGACGACGTGCTGGGATAATCCGTCGCAGACAGGCAGTGCGGAGCGTCGGTGCTCGGCACGATAAAAGGAGGTCCAGTGTGAGACCAACCACAAGTTCATCGCCACCAGCAACGGCGCCGGCAGCGGCACGAGCGAGGGCATCACGGCCCGCGACTTTCCAGTGGTTTCTGGCGCGACGTCTGGCGTGCCCAACTTTGGCACCCTGGTGTTCTCTAGCGCGCTGATCAATGGGTACCCGTTCGGCTCCGCGGAAACTGGGCTCCAGGCGGACGACCTCTACGCGAGCTCGACGGGGCCGCTCCAGATCAAGACCACCTACTCCGCCAGTAATAAGGAGGCGTTCGCGACCGTCTTCGAGCACTCCTGACAGCGGAAGCCGCGGCGGATGCCGCCTCCACCGCGCGCGACCTTTTCAGCCGCCCGCTCTCAGGATGAACGCGAACGACGTGACTACCCGGCAGAGGCGCGTGCAGCACCGAGGGCTGCTGTCCACCACAAGAGGTCCGAGACCATGGTCTCGAGGCGTTGGTCGAGTGAGGCAAAGAGCTCCGGCGAGAACGGCTCTGCGCTCCGAGCCGAGATCATCAGTTCCGGTAGGATGTGCACGGCATGGCGCAACGGAGCCATTTCCAGCTCCACCACCACTTGGCGCAATTGCTCGATCGCCCGCGCCCCGCCCACATTGCCGTACCCGACGAAGGCCACGGGCTTGCGATTGAACTCAGCGAACAGATGGTCCATGGCGTTCTTGAGTGAGGCCGGATAGCCGTGGTTGTACTCAGCGGTGACAATAATGAAGCCGTCGGCTCGGTCGATGGCTTGGCCGAATCGAGCTACGGCGTCATTGGGGTAGTCACGTGGGGAGCGGGCCGGCGGGACGGTGCCCTCGTACAGGGGCAACGGGTGGTCCCGGAGGTCCAGGATCTCGAGTTCGAGGTCGTCGCGCCGACAGAGCCGGTCCACCAGCCAGGCGATCGGCTTTTCCGAGAACCGTCCCGGCCGGGTGGTCCCGACGATCACCTGGACGAGTGGTGCCATCACGTCAGCTCCGCGCGTTGGCGACCACCCGCCGAGGCCGGTAGTTGAGGGTATAGCGGTCTTCTTCGGGCCTGACCAGGACGGCTTCGTCGACGCCGTAGAGCTTGGCGAACTTGCGGACCGTGACCTTGTCGGGGTCGGGCGAGTTCGGCCTCGGCGCGGATCTCGAGCGTGCGGAAGGGGTTCTGCGGGTCGATTATAAACAGGTCGCAATTGAGGTTGTGGCGTAGGTTCTTGTACTTCTGCCGGTCCGAAGTGACCGAACCTTTCAGCTGACGATCGTCGTCGACGAGGTACCAGACGGCGGTGGACCGCGGGCGGCCGTTGACATCGATCGTCGTGAGCGTCGCTGTCAGGGGAGAACGAAGAAGGTCACGGTGGCTCTCGGGCACGGCACTGAAAATGTCTGGCATGGCTTCTCCTTAGGTGGTCAGGGGCGGTGTTCAGGGCGCGGGGAAGACGTTTCGCAGTTAGCCCAGGTTTGCTGGCCCGCGAGTTGTCGAAGGTCATGGGCCCGAGAGCGAACTCGAAGCGGGCCGGTCATCGTCGGCAAGTGACCCGAGACGGTCTAGGAAGGCTTTATCGGCGGCGAGGGAGTCGGCCGCTTTGCCTTGGGCTGACTTCGCGTTCCCCTCGTCCCAGACGAGCTGGGCAAAATCGGAGGGAGTTTCACCTCCCGCTACGACGTCGTCGAACCGGCGCTGGAGGATCACCGCCCCCGAGCCCAGGTGCGACAGGACATCGGCGATTGTCCACTCGGCGGGGTAGGCGGCCGCCGCGAGCTGGCCTGGGCCAAGCCTTTCGACGGTCGCGCGCAAGCGGGCGACGGATGTCCGAAGCACCTCGAGCTGGTCTGTCATCTGGCGTCCTTCGCACACGCGCGGTGGCACTTGACATCTTGCGCCGCCCACGAGGTGGAGGGTACCTCCGTATCATAGCGGGCTCTGGACGAAAGCGGAGGGTCATTTCCACTTCGCTGGTATGCTGGTCGTATGGCGCCTACCTCCCGCCCGTTGCGGGTCGACGCCGCCCGCAACCGCGACGCGATCTTGGAGTCGGCGAGGCAGGTGTTCGCCGAAAGCGGCACGCACGCCGCGTTAGAGGAGATCGCCCGGAGGGCTGACGTGGGGATCGCCACCTTGTACCGGCGGTTCCCGACCCGCGAGGGCCTGGTGGCGGCGGCCTTCGAGCCACGTCTCCGTGCCTATGAGGCTGCGGCCCAAGTAGCTATTGCCACCGCAGACCCGTGGGAGGGGTTTAGCGGCTTCGTCCGCACGGCGTGCTCCATGCAGGCCGCCGATGCGGGGTGCGCGGATGTGTTCTCTCGCACGTTCCCGAGCACCGCCGAGCTCGATCGTCAGCTCCGTGCCGCTACCGCCGGGTTGGGCGATGTTGTCGAGAGCGCCAAGATGGCGGGAGCGCTGCGCGCCGACTTCGTGCTCGAGGATCTCGTCCTGGTGCTGATGGCCAACGCCGGGGTGGTGAATGCCACAAAACACCACGCTCCCAAGGCGTGGGAGCGGTTTGCAACCTACATGCTCGACGCGCTCCGGGCGCCGGGGGCCTCGCCATTGCCGAAGCCGACCAGTCCTGCCCGCCTTGCCCGCGCCATTCGCCGCTCGACCGAGCAGCGCCTACTCGGTCGCCCTCGTCTCCCAGACCGTACCCGGTGAGCCGAGCAATCTGACCAGGAGCTTGTCAAAAGTCGATAGTTGCGCCGGCGTGAGCACGGCCAAGGAACCGGTGATGACGCGGTCAACGACGAGGTCCCCGGCTCTGCGCAGCCTGTGGCCCTTGTCGGTCAGGCGGTGGTGCACGGCTCGCCCTGGGCCTGGCACCCGTTCGATGAGCCCGCGCTCGATGAGGCGAGCGGCGAGGGTGCCAAAGGCCTGGTCGCTCTGAAAGGTGAGCTCGGCCAAGCGGTGCAAGGAAGCTCCCGGGTTCTGGTCGAGGTGGCGCAGTGCGTCCCACTGCACGAGGCTGATCCCGAGGGGCACCAGTTCGGCGTCGATGGCCTTGTGGTGCCGGACCTGCAGCCTCTTCACAGAGAGCCCTATCTCGCTCATCGGTCTCGTCACGAGCCCACTCTAGCACTCGTATCTCAACTTGCTTATCTCAACATATTGATCTACAGTGGTCAGTACGCCGGTCCTGCCCAGGTGGCCGGCTCCTAGGAGGGAGACAACACGATGACCCCTACGACACGCACGATCGAACTCTTGAGCGGCTTGACCATCAAAGTCGACGAGTACGGCGCTCCCGGTGACGGCACTGGCGCCCTAGTTCTCCATGGCGGCGCCGGACCTCGCTCCGTGGCCGGCTTGGCTGCCGCACTGTCGGAGCGCGCCTACGTTATGGTCCCGACCCATCCCGGCTTTGACGGCACGACCCGTCCCGGTCCGACTGACACCATCGAGGACCTGGCGGTGGCCTACCTGGACCTGATCGATGCGCTCGACTTGCGCGCGGTGATGGTAATTGGCAGCTCGATCGGTGGTTGGGTCGCCATCGAAATGACCCTGCGAGACAATCGCCGGCGCATAACCTCTCTTGTCCTGCTTGGTGCCACCGGCATCAAACCCGAGCCTCCTCTCGAGATCGCGGACCCCGCGAAGCTGGGACCGGTGAAGACAGGAGAGCTGGCGTTTTATCGCCCCGAACTGCGCCTCGACCCGACGACATTGAGCGAGGCACAAAAGGCCGCTATGGCGGAAAACCAACGCGTCCAGGCCATTTACGCAGGCACTAACTACGACCCGAAGCTGCGCGGGCGCCTGCACCGGGTCTTCGTCCCGGTCTTGGTGCTCGCGGGAGAACAGGACGGGATTGTCCCGCCGGCATACCAGCGTGCCCTAGCCAGCTCGTTCCCCCGGGCCGTCTTCCGGACCGTCCCGGAGGCCGGGCATTTCCCACACATCGAACAGCCCGCCGCCGTCTTCGGTGCCCTCGCAGATTTCGTGGAAAACGAAGTCAAAACGGACCAACCCTGACCGTAGGTTGCCTGGGCTAGCTGATCGGCCCAGTCGCACCCACATCCGCCATCGCAGTCAATTCTGCGCTGGGAGCGCAGGCGCCGCCGCCCAGCAGAGCACGTCCGCGAGGACGGCGGCGCAGAGAGCGTCTCCGGCTAACGCACCTTCGGTGAGGGGCAGCTGGCAGATTGTCAGCTGCCCGCCGAGGACTGGCACGCGCCCCACCACTGTCCCCACCAACGGCTCCGGTGGCGGCTTTAGCGCCCCGATCGCGGTTTCGGCCATCGGCGGCCCATCACTGCCATCGGAGAAGATGAACTCTGGTGCAACGGAAAGCAGCTCGCTGGCCAGCACTGAGCACGGTGCCAAGGACGTGAAAGCACCCTGCGTTGTCGTGAAAATGAACGGGGTCGAGCCCCATGCCGGCGCCAGGTCAACCAGGTGCAACGGAAAGGGGATAGCGACATCGCCGCTGCCGCTCTGCGCGAGGAGAAGGACCTTGCCACCGTCCCCGAGCCAGTCGTTGACGGTCCCCTCTGGAACGGCGCTCAGGGGGCCTTCGGCGATGACCAACAGATCGTGCTCGGACTTGGCTCCCGAAGCGTCGATCGTGGCGTCGCCGGGCGCGGCGGAGCTCGTCACAGGCCGGTCCCTTAGGTTGCCGGCGCAGGTCCAAGAGCCCGTTGAACTCTTGTGGCACATCAGTCAGCTCGGTCACGCACCACCCGATCACGCCGGCCGACCGACGGAACAGCTCGACCTGGAACCGGTCTGCCAATCCCTGGTAACGCTGCGTACCCAACACGAAATCGGCCGTGCTGGCCGGCCACTGGGCCGATGCTATGAGCCGGACAAGTTGGTCCCGGTAGGACCAGAACGCGCCCTCGTCCACCTCAAGATCAGGCAGCCCCCAGTCGCCGAACTCGCTCATCAACAAAGGGCGCTCGCCTCGGGCCCAGGTAGCCAGCCTCGTCTCCAGCTCGGCCACGTAGCGCGGGCTCAGCCGCCCGTACCAGTGCGCCGTCAATATGGGGCTCTCGAAAACGTAGTCGGGGTCGGGCTCCATCCAGTCGTTCTCGATGACCGGCCGGGTCGGGTCCGTG
>CAYZVQ010000300.1:0-6356 GCA_964481925.1 uncultured Acidimicrobiaceae bacterium | reverse complement strand
GTTTCATGAGGTTGAGGACCTGGCTGCGGATGGAGACGTCCAGGGCGCTGACGGGCTCGTCGGCCACGATGACCTGGGGGTTGAGGGTCAGTGCCCGGGCCAGGCCGATGCGCTGGCGCTGGCCGCCGGAGAACTCGTGGGGGAAGCGCTCGACGGCGTTGGCGGGCAGGCCCACCTCGCCCAGCAGGTCGCTTACCACCTTGTCCTGCTGGCGGCGGGTGCCGACGCCCTGGAGCTTCATCGGCTCGCGGAGCAGGGCGCCCACCCGCATGCGGGGGTCGAGCGAGGCGATGGGGTCCTGGAACATCATCTGCAGGTCCTTGCGGAACAGGCGGAGCTGGCGGGCGCTGAGGGCGGCGACGTCCGTGCCCCGCAGCGTGATGCGGCCGCGGTCGGGTTTTTCGAGGCCGACGATGATCTTGCCCAGGGTGGTCTTGCCGCAACCCGACTCGCCCACCAGGCCGAAGGTCTGGCCCCGGCCCACGGCGAAGGAGACCCCGCTCACCGCCTTGACCGAGGCCACCTGGCGCTGGAGGACCATACCCGAGGTCATCGGGAACTCCCGGACGACGTCGTCGACCACCAGGAGCCGCTCGTCCTCCGTACCGCCAGCGGCGGGAGCGCCGTTCCCGCGGTCGGCGCTGGTGATCACCGGTAGCGGACCAGCACCAGCGGGCACTGGGGCCGCGGTAGTGGTCGTGCCGCCGCCCACTGCCACCAGCCGGGCCAGGGGGCCGTCGACGGGGTGCCAGCAGGCGAACTGGTGGTCGGGAGTGGCGGGGTCGAGGGCCGGCTCGTCGGTCCGGCACTTGTCGGTGGCCCGGGCGCAGCGGGGGGCGAAGCGGCAGCCCGGCGGGGGGACGGTGAGGTCGGGCGGGATGCCCGGGATGCTGAACAGGCGCTGGTCACGGTCCTGGGTCAGCAGGGGGATCGAACCCAGGAGGGCCTGGGTGTAGGGGTGGTGCATGTGCGTGAACAGCTCGACGGTGGGGGCGCTCTCGACGATGCGGCCGGCGTACATGACGTTGACCCGTTCGGCCCGGCCCGCCACCACGCCCATGTCGTGGGTGATGAGCAGGACGGCCATTCCCAGCCGCTCCTTCAGGTCGTCGAGCAGCCCCAGGATCTGGGCCTGGATGGTGACGTCCAGGGCCGTCGTCGGTTCGTCGGCGATGAGCACCTTCGGGTCGCAGGACAGGGCGATGGCGATTATCACCCGCTGGCGCTGCCCGCCGGAGAGCTGGTGGGGGTAGTCCTCCAGGCGTTCCCGGGGATGGGGGAGCCCGACCAGGTCCAGGGACTCGGCCGCTCTTTCCATGGCCTGTTCCTTGGACAGGGTCGTATGGCGGCGCACCTGCTCGGCGATCTGCTTGCCGATGGGCATGGTCGGGTTGAGCGAGGTCATGGAGTCCTGGAAGATCATGGCGACGTCATTGCCCCGCACGTCGCGCATCTGCTTCTCGGTCAGTTTGACCAGGTCCCGGCCATTGAGCTTGATCGACCCGCCGACAATGTGGCCGCCGTTGGGGAGCAGCCTCATTATGGACAGCCCGGTCATGGACTTGCCGCAGCCGGACTCGCCGACCAGGCCGAGGGTCTGGCCCGTCCCGATGGCCAGGCTTACGTTGCCGACGGCCTGGACGACCGAGCGCGACAGCCTGATATGGGTGGAGAGGTCCTCGACCTCGATCACGGGCATCGTGGGGTCGCCCACCGCTACGGGCACGGTGCGGTCGTCCACGGCTCAGCGCCGCCTCAGGCGGACGTCAACGGTGTCACGCATGGCGTCACCGATGAAGTTGAAGGCCATGACCACGGCCACCAGGCAGATCCCGACCGGGTACACCACCCACCAGTAACCGTCGGCCAGGTAGGCGAGGGCCTTGGACAGCATGTCGCCCCAGCTCACAGAGGGGTAGTTGAGCCCGAAGCCGAGGAAGCCGAGTATGGCCAGCAGGTTGATGGCGTCGGCCACCTGGAAGGTGATGTTGACGATCACCACGCCCAGGGCATTGGGGATGAGGTGCTTGTAGATGAGGTGGGTGCGGGTGGCCCCCATGGTGCGCGACGCCTGCACGAAGTCTCGTACGCGCAGGCTCAGCACCTCGCCCCGCACCAGGCGGGCCGACACCAGCCAACTGAACGCCCCGATGATCAGTGACAGGTTGAGCACTGTGGCCCCGTTGTAACGGTCGCCGACTATGAGGATCACGAACAGCAGGGGGAGCGAGAGGAGTATGTCGACGAAGCGCATCAGGGCGGAGTCGACGATGCCGCCCAGCAGGCCGGCCACCGCCCCTACCAGGGTGCCGATGACGGTGGCGATCAGGGAGGAGAAAAAGCCGATCTCCAGTGCGGCCTGGCCGCCTTTCATTATCCGGCCCAGCTCGTCGAAGCCGTTGGCGTCGGTGCCGAGCGGATAGCTCCCGCTAGGCGAGACGAAGGCGTTTATGACGTTGGTCGAAGTCTGGTTGGTGTGGTAGAAAACCGGGCCCGCGAAGCAGAACAGGACAAAAAACGCGATTATGGCCGTCCCCACCACGGCCAGGCGGTTTTCGACGAACGAGGAGATGGCCAGGCGCCAGCCCGCCCGCGGTCCCTGGACCTGGCCCCCCTCGGGGCCGGCCGTTGCCGGCCTCAGCTCCTCGGCGGTCTCGCCGATGTTTATGGCCATGGCTTACCGGCTGACATTTCGGGGCCTCAGTTGATCCGGATGCGGGGGTCGGCCACGGTCAGGGCGACGTCGGCCACGAGGTTGCCCACCACCGTGGCTATGCCCGCCAGGAGAGTGAGGGCGATGACGGTGGAGAAGTCCTCGTTGCCGAGCTCGTTTATAAACAGCAGCCCTAGCCCGTGGGAATTGAACAGGTACTCCACCACCAGGTTCCCGCCGAGGAGGGCAGGGATGGACAGGCCGATGAGAGTGACCAGGGACAGGCTGGCGTTGCGGAAGAGGTGACGGCGCAGCACCGTCCGCTCGGCCAGTCCCTTGGCCCGGGCCAGGCGGATGTAGTCCTGGGCCAGGGCGTCGAGGGCGGACGAGCGCATGTAGCGCGAGTACCCGGCCACGGCCGTGATGGTGAGGGTCATGATGGGCAGGAAATTGGCCCGCAGGGCCAACATGTAGGGCAGGATGCCCTCGTTCTGGCTGGCCTCGGCCGGGAAAACGTGGAACGAGATGGCGAGGAAACCAATGAGCAGGATCCCGAGGAAGTTCTGCGGCATCGAGTAGGCGGTGAACGCCACGGCGGTGATGCTCTGGTCGGCCACCGAGTTCCTTTTCACCGCCTGGAAGATGCCGAGGGGGATGGCGATCAGGATGCTGAGGACGAGCGAGCTGCCCGAGAGCCACATGCTGTGGGGAGCGTTCTCGATTATCAGGCTGTCGACGCTCTGGTTGAGCTTGTACGAGTAGCCCAGGTTGCCGTGCACGAGCTGCCAGAGGTAGCTGCCAAACTGCGCCCAGACGGCGCGGTCGTAGCCGTGGGCGCGGTTGAAGGCGTCAACGGCGGCGATGGTGGCCTTGTCGCCGAGCACCGCCCGCCCCGGCGTGGGGGCGATGACGTGGGTGGCCACGAAGGTGAGCAGGGCGATACCGACGATGACCACGATCGAGATGCCTATTCGGCGGATCAGGTAGGCGGTCATGCGTTCACGGTTCCCCGGCGGTGGCCAGCGGTGAGGGGGCGCAGCCGGCGGCGCCGCGCCCCCTCACCGTAAGTCGGCACTTCTTGGCTAGCTCTTGAAGTACCAGTACTCGGGGCTGTACTGCTCCTGGGTGGCGTCAAAGAAGCTGGCCGCCGGTCCCGAGAGCGTGTCGCTGAAGGCCCGGAGCCGGTCCTCATTGGGCTGGAACAGCCCGGGCTGCAGGTAGGTCACCAGGGTGAGCTCTTTTTGTACCGCACTGTTGCTGAGCGAGAACTCGGAGTTGATGATGTCCTGGTCCAGAGCAGGGTTACTGAAACCACCCTGGTTGAACGAACCCGTGGTGTTGAACAGCTCGTTGGTCGTCGGGTAGTAGTCGTCCGTGAACCCGCCGAAGCACTCCATGGCCCAGATCTTGTCGTTGGCCGGGGCGGAGACGTCCGAGAGCTCGCCGGTGATGTAGTTGAACGTCTTGGAGGAAAGGCTCACGTTGATCCCTACCTGCTTCAGGTTGGAGACCCAGGCTTCGACCAAGCCCTCGGTTATCGTCGCCCCGCTGGCGTAGTAGAGGTTCCACTTCATCGGTGTGCCCTCGGGGATCCCGGCCCCGCATTGCTTGGGCCCGCTACCGGCGTTCTGGCAGGTGGTGGTGCCGTTGGGCACCACCTTCCAACCGTGCTTGGTCAGTTGCGCGGCGGCCTCGGCGATGCTGAAGGGGTAGGGGTTGGCCAGGGCGTTGGAGGGGGTGAACGGGCTCACCGGTATGGCCGGCACCGGGCCGTAAGCCTGGCCGGCGGCGCCGTCGTACAGACCGCGTGACTTGATCTCGGCCGGTTCGTCCTGCAGGTGGGCCAGCGCCTGGCGGACGTAGAGCTGGCTGATGATGTGGTCGAAGTCGCCCGTCGGGTCCTTGAAGTTGTAGCCCACGTAGGCGAAGCCGAAGTCGGGGTAGCCGAAGACGCTGTAGCCGTGGGAGACCAGGCTGGGCACTTGGGGCAGGTCGCTGAAATCGATGAAGCCGACGTCGAGCTTGCCCGTGAGCAGCTGGTCGAACTCGGCCGACGTCGAGGTGAAAGCCACGTTGTCGATGCCCGCCAGATGCGGCTTTACCGGACCGGTGTAGGCCGGGTTGGCCACCAGGGTGTTGCCGTCTGTCGCCGGGTCGAAGGACTTGATCTTGAACGGTCCGTCCACCACTTGCCACAGGGGGTTGGAGCCGTAGGTCGACAGCTTGTTCGACTGGGCGTTCAAGAACTTGTAGATGGCGGCGGCGTTTTTCAGGTTGTTGAACGGGATGATGGGGCCACCGACGCTGGTCTTGGACCAAGCGTGGGCGGGCAACGGCTCCAATACCCCGAGCTCCTCCAGGAAAATGAAGTTCTGGTTGTAGCCCTTGTTGAAATTGATGACGAAGGTGCTGGCGTTGGGCGTGGCCACCGACGTGACGTTGTCGGGGTAGAGGCCGGGCGTGTAGTCGCCGTAGTTGGCCGGGCTGCCGCCGACGGTCTTGTTGACCGCCCCTTCCAGGAGCCAGTAGTCAAAGGCCAGGTCCTTCGAAGTTATGGGCGTACCGTCGGACCACTTCCAGCCCGGGTACAGGTGCACGGTCACCGTCTTGTTCCCGTTGCTGTAGACCGGGGGCCCGGCGATGCTCTGGCTGTAGTCGATGACCGGTGACGCGCCCTTGGGCGACCACCACAACGACCGCCACATGTACTGCTGGAACTGCTGGTTGGTGCCGATGCTGGCGTCGGCCGCGGGGTAGATGGGGAAGATATAGGTCGCCCCCGCCCCCGGTGACTCGGCGATGGTGACGACGCCCCCGTTGGTCGGCTTGCCTGTTTGAGGCGGTACGGAGCCGTAGGCGCCGGGGAGCGTATCGGAAGATGTCGTGGCACTCGCCGCTGTTGTAGTGGTGGCACCCGCGACCAAGACCAGTGCTGCCGCAAGGGCCGTCCCGGCTCGTGCACCGGTACTGAGTCCGCGCATTAGAGCTCCGTTCTGGTAGGTAATTCGTTTGCTAGTTAAGTAGTCGTTTCGCCTGGCTACACCTGTGCGTAACATACCCCTTAACGTCTCTTGTGTCCCGCCACGGCCAATCCGACCAGGCCAAGCGCGCCTAAGGCCCAAAGTTCGGGGTACCAAACAAACCCTTTGTAACGGAACACGACCACGTGGCGGCCCGGCCCCAGGTCTATGCCTATCAACGCCGGGGCCAGCATTTCTGTCTGTACCGGCCGCCCGTCGACGGAGGCGTGCCAGTCCGGGTCATAGGCCACGCTCAGTAGCAACGTCCCCGGGCGGTCCAGGGTGACCGTGGTCCGCAGGGCCCCGGCGACCAGGTCGGGCTGGACGCTGTCGACGACGCCGGGCGCCGGCGAGCCCGCCCCCGGGACGAGGGAGCCGGCCGGCGCCGCGGGGACGGGCAGGCCCGGCCAGTGCACGGCCCAGTCCTGGTGGGGGCCGATCTCGTCCAGGAAGACGAGGAAGGTGCTGGCGATGTCGGCCCGGTCGGCGGTGATGCTGCCCGTCACCTGGACCAGGCTCACGTAACCGACCGACGGGACCTGCCACAGGACATAGTTGCCCCGGGCCATCACCTCCTGGGCCGGGACGGGCGCCGGCATCCCCGCCGGCAGGATGAGGTAACGGACAGCGAAGAGGGGGTAGTCGGCCGGGTTGTCCTCGTCGAAATCGGCTTCGGCGTCGAG
>CAYZVQ010000299.1:0-6394 GCA_964481925.1 uncultured Acidimicrobiaceae bacterium | reverse complement strand
CGGCACAGGCCTTTTCGGTCCTGGCCAAGGCCTCGGCCAGCAGGGCGCAATCGGCCCCCGAGTACAGGGCGGGGTCAAAGGTGGTGATCTCTGTACAAAGCTCTTGGGCCAGTTCAGCGACGCGTCTTCCCACAGGCACCTCCCTCGTTTGGGCTAACCGGCCACCGGGCGCGTCAAAAGCGCGCCCTCTGGCCCAGCGTCAACAGCAGGGGACCGTCACGCCCGGCCCCGAAGGCTCGCTACCTCTCTAACCTTAGTCGAACATACGTTCGATAGTCAAGAAGTGAAGAAAAGGGGGACGAACCCGCACGGGAGTCAGCGTGGGCAACCCCGATTGCCAAGAAACGCTATGAGAATGGTGATGCCGCCTCCGTTAGCGTCGGCTGGCGGAAGGCTTTATTGGGCATGGTCAGATGCGCCCTTACAGAATCCCAAAGCTGCGAAGAGTGCCTCCCAGAGGGCCGACCACGCGGTGCCCTACGCCCTTTGTTGCAAAGCCCTCGGGGTATCTGAGAGCTGGTTCTACAAGTGGCACGAGCGCCCCCCGACGCCCCGCCAGGCCCGCCGGACCACCCTGGACAAGGCCGTGCGAGAAGCCTTCGAGGCCTCCGAGCGCCGTTACGGCTCACCCCGGGTCTACGACGACCTGGTCAACGCCGGCTGGGCGGTATCGGAAAAGACCGTGGCCGTCTCCATGCGCTCCCAGGGCCTGGTCGGGCGGCCCAAACGCCGCTACCACTGCTTGACCTGGCCCGACAAGGCGGCCGTGCCTTTCGCGGACCTGGTCAACCGCGACTTCAGCGCTGCGGCCCTAAACGACAAGTGGTGCGGCGACCTAACAGAACTGCCCACCAATGAAGGCAAGTTGTACTTGGCCCCCGTCCTTGACCTGGCTAGCCGGCGGGTACCCGGTTCTCCATCGGCGAGCACCACGACGCCGAGCTCGCCGCCGGCGCGCTCAAGATGGCAGCCGCCGTAAGAGGAGGCGACGTGAAGGGGGGTGGTGTTCCATTCCGATCGGGGCTCTGAGCCCGAATTCAGCGCCTCGCTGTTCGGGAAGGCGTGCAGCGCCCTCGGGGTGGACCAGTCGATGGGCCGCGTCGGGTCCTGCTTCGACAATGCCGCCATAGAGAGCTGGCACTCGACCCTCGAGTTCGAGCTGTTGAGCCGGCACCGCTTTGCCACCAAGGCCCAGGCCCGCTGGGAAATGGCCCGCTTCATCGACTGGTGCAACCGGGCCCGGCGCCACAGCACCTTGCGAGGGCAAGTCCCCCCTCGACTACGAGGCGCTCCTGGCCGAGAGGGCTGTCAAAGCCGCCCACGAGGCCGACGCCGCATGCAACAGTCCCCTACAACGCCTTCTAAGTTTAGGTGCGCCTATAATCAGGCGTCCTCTTGCCGTAGGGCCACCGTCCTGCAAAGGAGGTAAGGGTGCGCACTAACAACGGCCGCCGAGCCGAGGGGCTCACCAATCGCTCTCCGCGCGGGGGGCAGCGAGGAAACCACCGGGGAGCGATAAGGCCCGGTGGCGCAGGGTAGGCGCGGTCGCCGGGCGCCTTGGCCAGGTGGGGGTGGGCGGCGGCTTGGCTGTCCTGATGGCCACCCTCGTCATGGCCCAAGCGGTGTGGGCGTCAACGCCGTACCCGCCTCAGTTCGTCGTCCCGGCGCTCCGCCAGCCCCAGGCGCTCACGCAGTTCTGGCCGTCTATCGGTTTCTATGGCTCTCAGCGCTTTTACCTGGCGTGGAGCGGCGCGCAAACCAACAAGATCTTCTATTCGGCTTACGGGACCACTTACGGGAGCAACTGCAGCCACTTCAGCCTGACTGCGTGCTGGACCCCCCAGGCCAGGGTGCACGGCCCTTGGGGCACCGCCCGGGCCTTTGGCCCCCCTGCCCTTGTCGACTACGCCGGGGACATGTACGCCCTGTGGGCTGGTGCGGAAACCCAGAGGCTCTTCTATTCGGCCTACAACGGGACGACCTGGTCCGCCCAGGAACCGGTCAAAGGCCCTTGGGGTAGGGCGGTCACCCCGGACCCCGTCGCTGCGGTTGTCTACAACGGAGACCTCTGGGTGGCCTGGCAGGCCTCGTCGACCTCGTCGTCACCGATCAGTTACTCGTACTTCAACGGCTCGAGCTGGTCCGCGCCAGCCTCAGTCCCTTACCTCCCGGCCGCGGAAAACGTCGTGCCCGCGGCGCTGGTCGTCTACCAGGGTGACCTGTACCTCTTCTCGGCCCCTAACAGGGGAAGCGAGGAGTACTCGATCTACAACGGTTCTGTTTGGTCGAGCCCGGTGGCCGTCGCCGGCATGAGCGGAGCCGGTGCTGCTGTCTGCGACGGCGACCTGTTCGCCGGCTGGGTGAAAGATAACGGCCCCGGCCTAGGGCAGGAGATCGTGTACTCAGACTTCGACGGGTCAACCTGGACCGAGCCCGTAGTGGTACCAGGGACGAAGGAGGCGGTGTACGAGACCGTGGCTCTTGGCTGCTCAGGGGACACTTTGTACCTTGCCTGGGGAAATTACCTGCGAAGCGGAACGAGCAACGGAGCCCTTGTCACCTTCGCGGAGAACGTCGGGTCGCCGCCCCCGCCCCCGCCGAAGTGAGGCCAAGGGCCGGGATGCCGCTGATCCCGCGGCACACGCCGACAGCCGAGGGCGGTGCCTCATCCGCCTTCGGGCCGCCGTTCACGGGCCCCAAGACGGCGGAGCCGGGGAGGCCAGCTAAGCGAAGGCCCCGCAAAGGACAGGGCTGGCACTCAACTACCCGCCCATGACAAACTCAGAGGACTAATCCAAAGCCTCCACGGTTTCGGGGGAATCCCACCGGAGCGGCGTCGGTGAACGTTGCGGTTGGCCACACCTCGAACTCTGCGGCCCAGAGTGTCGCCGCACGAACAGTGCGGTATGAGCGGAACCCGGGCAAAAAAGATTTATATATTGCTCAGTCTTTATTCATGTCCGGCGCCGAAACTTCATATGGGCCTTTAGCTTTTTTGTAACTGAGCCTGGTCTGCCAACGCGTCTCGCGACGCGCCGATGAACTTGAGCGCACCATCGTCTTGGAGGCGCGCGCCTTGACCAAGGAGAAGCCATGTCAACGAGACGACCGAACGAAAGACCATCAATGCTGAGGAAATCCGCCCGTTATGCTCTGCGTGCGAGCCTGGGGACGTGCGTAGTCGGGGCCCTCTCGTTCGCCGGCGCGGCGACGGCGATGGCCGCTCCGCCACAAAACACCCACCCGGGAAACCATGGATCTGGTTGGCGGGTCTCCTTTGGGCCGGGCGGGCCACAGGCACGCCATGGGCGCGAGGTAATGGTAGGCACCATTGCCAATGCGCCGGGGGCAGCCGCGCCCACCAGCTTCACGATGAACGTGGCTACCACCGGTGGCAGCACCACCCTGGTCACAGTCAACCTGTCCACCACGACCGCGCTCGACGAGCCCGGCGTCAGCTCTGCTTCCCTCAGCGACATCGTGACCGGGGACCAAGTCCAGGTCTCAGGCACTCGAGACGCTTCTGGCGTGGTGGACGCCACCTCGGTCACGGTCCCCCTGGTGAGGCAGTCCGGGACCGTCGTCAGCGCTCCGGGGTCAACCGCACCCACCAGTTTCACCATGGACGTGGCCGGGGCGACCGGGACCACCCTGGTCACGGTCAACGTCGGGACCACGACCACGTTTACCGAGCCCGGCGTCAGCCCCGCGTCCCTTGCTGACATCCTGGCCGGGGACCACGTCCAGGTCACGGGCGCGCCGGACAGTACGGGGGTGGTGGACGCCACCTCGGTTACAGTGCCGTTGGCCAGAATTTCCGGCACGGTCCTCACGGCTCCGGGGTCGACCGCGCCCACGAACCTCACCATAAGTGTGAGCGGTACCGGTGGCACGACCATGGTCACCGTGGACGTCGTCACCACGGCGCTTAACGAGCCCGGCGTCAGCGTTCCTGCTCTCGGCGACATCCTGGCCGGAGACCAGGTCCAGGTCACGGGCACCCAAGACGGCACCGGCGTAGTGGACGCCACCTCGGTTACACTGCCGCAGGTCACGCAGACGGGCACGGTCGTCGCGGCGCCAGAGCCAACCGCTCCCACCGGCTTCACTATGAACGTGGTCGGTAGCGGTGGCACGACCCTGGTCACCGTGGAGGTGGCCACCACGACCACAGTGAACGGGCCCGGCGCCGGCCCTGCCCCCCTCAGCGACATCCTGGCCGGGGACCAGGTCCAGGTCACGGGGGCCCAAGACGGCACAGGCATGGTCAACGCCACGTCGGTCACGATTTCCCCAGCCACAGTCTCCCCCACGCCGGCCGGGACGGGGCACAGCGGCTTCGCAGGCCACGGAAGTCATCGTCATCACGGTTGAACAAGGGCGGCAATAAGGGCGGAGAACTTCAGCTTCGCATCAGGAAGGGCTTAGCCGTTCGTCAGTTAGAGGTGGGAAGGTACTTCCTGTCGGGTTGTGACCACAAAGGAGCCAACATGCGGATGGAATGTGACCAGACCCAAGACAGTGTCGTGTGCCACGTGGTGGGCGACCTCGAGCACCTCGCCGTCCTTCAGTTCCAAGATGGCCTCACCCAGCTCAGCCAAAAAGAACATGTGGTCTTTGAGCTTTCGGGAGTTCCTCGCGTGGACTCGGTGGGGCTCGGAGCCCTCATACACGCGGTCCGGCACACCCGGGAAACCGGCGGTGAAGCCGTTGTCTGTGCTGCCAGCCCGGCCGTGAAGGGGTGGCTCGAGATCGTCGCCATCCCCCGCAGCGTGAACATGTTCGACAACCTCACGGCGGCACAGGCCTATTTCAGGAGCGTCTCCCGGGACGCCATCGCCGAGCGGCGCGCCGCTTAGGGACGGCCCTTCGGTGCGACCGGCGATCAGCACCGGACTACGGGTAGCAGACCGAACCTTAAAGAAACCCAGGCGGCGGGAAGGTCCCGGCACCTCTACCAGCCGATTACCGTAAGGCCGGTGGAGGAAGCCGGGACGAAGATCCGAGGAGCGGTCGAGACGGTCTACGGAGGCGAGCTGTCCATTGGCGACGACCTCGCCGCCGGGAAGTCGGGCACGGACCGAATTCCTCTTGCTTCGCTCTGGTGGTAGGGCGGTGGCCCGGCAAAAAAGCAGGGTGCGTTTGCGACCCACCCGAATCGAGGTCCTCAGTTTGGATTTCTCAGCTGGCAGCGCTGACGGCTCCCGCGCTGCGGGCCTCGTCGGCAGAGACCTGGTGGAAGTGCACCTGACCGTCGGCATCGACCGGGTCGATGTGCACCCAAGACCAGAACCTCTCGGCCCCGGCCCGCAGGACTGCACCAGGCCGGACCGCTTGCGGCAAGAGAGCGCCCGATAGGAGCGCCCAGTTGCGGCGCTCGTCGGCTTCGCTGTTCAGGTCCGCTTGGAGGTCGATGGTCACTGTCTCGGGCCTCCTTCCGGGGGCTCATAGTTTAGCGGCGGGAGGTCCCGGCACCGCCGCCAGCAGACTACGGTGAGGCCAGTGGAGGGGACCGGGACCATGACCGTGGGCCGGGAAGAGGCGGTCGGGCGCCCGGCGCTGGCAGGGACCGACTTCACGTTCCTGCCCGGAGATCCCCCCCGTTCGGGACATTTCGCCGCCTTCCGCCTGGGCACCGAACAGGGCCAAGAGCTGGCCGACGACCCGATGGCCGCTCTGGGCCAGCCGGTGACGATCGAGCTGGCGCTGCCCGCGGGCACGTCGGTCCGGCGCCGGCGCGTCCCCGCCGTCCTGCTCCCGGTGACGACCGCGCTGGCGCTGCTGCTCGACGTCGAAGCGTCGCCGACTATCACGGCCACGGCGCGCATCTGGGCGAGCGTGATGACTGCCGGTCTCGGCCTCGTCGCCCGGGGCCGGCTTCATCCTGCGGTCAGCCCGGGCGGCCTGGACGCCTGGCGCGCCGGCCCGCTGGGCCCGGACGACCACGCCCTCCTGGCCCGCCTAGCCGATGTCATGCCGCCCTTGGCGCACGCTGTCCCGCTCGAGAACGTGACCTCCCCGCTGCGGGTGGGCTCTCCCGCCTACCTCATCACCGCCGTGTGGGACGCACTGGCCGACACCCTCCCTAGGACGCCCGAAGCAGCGGAGGCCGGCGGTCGCCCATCGTTCGCGGCGATGGAGCCTACGTCCGTTGCGGAACTGCGCCCCTGGTTGGCAGAGGCATCCGCTGGTCTCGACGGCGGGGCGAGCTTTGCCCTTCGCGTCCATCTCGGTGATGACCGGGGACCGGGGCCCAAAGCGGTGCTGCAGATATCGAGCCTGGCCGACCCGAGCCTGGTGGTGGACGCGGCCGAACTGTTCAGCATGCCGGCGGCGGTACTGGCCCGCTTCGGGGAGGAGGCAGAGCGCGATCTGCTCCTGGCACTTAGGCGGG
>CAYZVQ010000298.1:0-6437 GCA_964481925.1 uncultured Acidimicrobiaceae bacterium | reverse complement strand
CGGGCCACCTGGATCTCCAGCAGCCCGATAGGCCCGCAGCCGACGATGGCGACCGAACTGGCGAACCGTACATGGCCGAGGTCAAAGCCGTGGAGGGCTACTCCGAGAGGTTCGAGGACAGCCGCGGTGGCAGGGCTGAAACCGTCCGGCACCGGGTGCAGGAGGGCCGTGGGCCAGGCCACGTACTCACGCAAGCCCCCGTCGGTGGCGCCGTGCCCGGCAAAGCGGACCTGGGGGCACAAGTTGGTGTTGCCTTCCCGGCACCGCGGGCAGTCGTTGTCGGGGATGGCAGGGTCCACCGCCACCCGGCGCCCGTCCAGGCTGCCTCCCTCGACCGTCCCGCCGAACTCGTGGCCGAGGACCAAGGGCCGGTGGAGGACGGCGTCGCCGATGCCGCCCTGGCCGAACCAGTGCAGGTCCGACCCGCACACCCCGACGGCCGACACTCGCACCAGGCTCTCACCGGGGCCCGGCTCGGGGCGGGGCTCCTCGACCAGTTCGAACTCGCCGGGGGCCGTCAGCCGCAGCGCCTTCATTGTCATGTTCATATGCCGCCCTTTTCTTTTGTCTGTCCGTAATAGGCGCCGGGGCCGTGCTTGCGAGAGAAATGCCGCTCCACGAGATGGGCGGCCAAAGGGCCGACGCCCGGTTCCAGCCCCACTGTCAACCAGGCCATCTTGGCCACCGCCTCGAGCGTCACCGCCACCTCCACCGCCTCTGCCGGGCTTGCCCCCCAACAGAACGGGCCGTGGCCCCTCACGAGCACTGCCGGCACTTCGTGAGCGTCTCTGCCAGCAATGGCGTCCAGCACCACCACGCCGGTGGCGCGTTCGTAGCCGCCGGTGACCTCCTCGGGCGTCATCGCCGCGGTGAGGGGCACCTCGCCGGGGCACAGGTCGGCGTGAGTAGTACCGAGGACCGGGATCGGGCGATGAGCCTGCGCCCAAGACGTGGCCCACGTCGAGTGGGTGTGCACCACGCCCCCGATCCCGTCGAGGCCCTGGTAGAGGACGAGATGAGTGGGGGTGTCGGTGGAAGGCCGGCGCCCGCCTTCGACCACGTTGCCCTCCTGGTCGACCACCACCATGTCCGCCGCGGTCATCGCCGTATAAGGAAGACCGGAGGGCTTTATCACCACCAGGCCGCTGGCCGGGTCTCTGCCCGAGACGTTGCCCCAGGTGAGGGTGACCAGCCCCTCCGCAGGCAGCTGGAGGTTGGCCGACAGCACGGCGGCTTTCAGGTCTTCGAGCATGGAGCCGCCTTCAGACGGATCTCGTGGCCTGGCGTTTGAGCTGCTTGAGGCCGTGCAGCCAGCTCGACCGCTGCCGTCCCAGCGTGTCGTGCACATCTTTGAAGATGCGGTAGACCTGCTCGTAGGTAGCGGTGGCGCCCGGGCGAGGGTGGTACGTGCCGGCCATACCGGGCCTGAGCGCCCCGGCGGCTTGGGCGACAGAGGCGAACCCACCGGCCTCGGGCCCGGCGGCTACCGCGCCGAACAGGGCGGCGCCCCGCGCCGGGACCTGGGAGGAAGACGGCACGCTCACGGTACGGCCCGACACATCGGCGATTATCTGCATGAGCAACGGGCTCTTTTCGGCGATGCCGCCGCAGGCGACGACCTCGTCCAGCTCCAGGCCTCCGGAACAGAAGTTGTCCATGATCGCCTTGTTGCCGAAGGCGACCGACTCGAGCAGGGCCCGGTAGACGTCCACGGCGCTGGTCTGCAGGGTAAGCCCGGCAATCACGCCCGACAGGTCGGCGTCGGCCAGGACGCTGCGGTTGCCGTTCCACCAGTCCAGGGCGACCAACCCGGTCTGGGCCGGGGCCAGGGCGGCGGCCGCCTGCTCGAGGTCGCGCAGCGTCCTGCCCGCGCCGCCGGCGCCACCGGCGTGGGCCAGGTTTTCGGCGAACCAACCGAACATGTCGCCGACGGCCGGCTGCCCCGCCTCGTAGCCGTAAAGGCCGGGGATGATGCCGTCCTTGGCGACCCCGGTGATCCCTTCCAGCGCCACCTCCTCGGGGTGTACGACCAGGTCGCAAATGGAGGTCCCTATGACCATCACAAAAGTGGTGCTGCCTTCGGCGCCGGCGCCCGGGAACGAGACGAAGGAGTCGACATTGCCGACGGCCACGGCAACGTTCTCCGCCAGGCCCCATTGGCCCGCCAGGTCGGCCCGGAGGTAGCCGGCGCGGCTACCGAGAGGGTAAAAAGTACGGCCCAATTTGTCGGCCGGGCGTGAGAACCCGGGGTACGCGGCTTCGAAAAAGGCACTGGGGGGCAGCCCGTCAACCTCCGACCACATGGCTTTGTAAGCGGCCGGGCACGCCGAGCGGCGCTGCTGACCGCATAAGTACCAGACCACCCAGTCGGTCGCCTCCAGGAAGGCACCGGCGGCGTCATAGATCTCCCGGTCTTCCAGCCAGATCTCGATCAACTTGGGGAAGTACCACTCGGAGGATATGCGGCCGCCGTAACGCGAGAGGAAGGTTTCCTTGCGTTCGGACGCCACCTCGTTCAGGCGGTCGGCCACGTGCTGGGCGGCGTGGTGCTTCCACAACTTGGGCCAGGCGTGAGGACGGTCTCGCCAGGCCGGCAAACTGCAGAGGGGGGCCCCCTCCGCCGTGACCGGCAGCACGGTGCAGGAGGTGAAGTCCAGACCGATGCCTATTACGTGCCCCGCCGCCCCGGGGACCTTTTGCAGGACCTCCGAGATCCCCGAGCCCAGCACGGCCGTGTAATCGTCGGGGTTTTGCAGTGCCCAGTCCGCGGGTAGGCGTTCGCCCGCACCAGGTAGTCCGACGTCGATCACGCCGTCGGCATAGGCCAGCTCGGAAACAGCCAGTTCCTCCCCCGTCGACAGATCGAGCAGCAGGGTGCGGGCCGAAGCTGTCCCGAAGTCGAGGCCTATGGCATATGCAGGGCCGTCCATCAGGCCTAAGTTAGCGCTCTCATCAGTGGGCCGTCGACTGCGCCCCGGGCCTGTCGTACCCGCGCTCCGAGCCGCCTAGCGTGCTCTGCCTGACCACAAGTTGGGACGGGACCACCACCCGGTCCCCGCTGCGGGCGCCGGACTCGATCTGGTCCAGCAACAGCCTCAGGCTGGCCCGGCCCACCCGGTCGAAGTCCTGGCGCACGGTGGTCAGCGGTGGCGTGAAGTATGCCGACTCGGGGATGTCGTCGAAACCGATCACGCCCACCTCTTCGGGGACCCGCCGGTTGCGCTCGTGTAGGGCCAGGAGGACCCCCAGCGCCATCTGGTCATTGGCCACGAAGATGGCCGTGGCCTCGGGCACCCGGGCGAGCACGCGGCCCGCCCGGTAGCCCGAGCTAGCGGTCCAGTCGCCCGGCAGCGCCGACGTCACTTCGGCGCCCGCCTCTTCCAGCGCTGAAAGCCAACCGGAGGCACGGCCCTGGGACTCCTGCCACTCCGGCGGCCCGGCGACGTGGAACACAGTCTGGTGCCCGCACGAGAGCAGGAAGGTGGTGGCGGCCTGGGCGCCCGCCGCCTGGTCGACGGTAACGGCGGCCAAGTCGACACGGGGGTCGCCTTCGACCACGACCACCGGCATGTCCGTTGGCAGGTCATCGAGCGCCTCGGCGGCCGAGGTGAGCGGCGCGATCACGACGATGCCCTCGACATGCTGGTCGGCCACCCGGCCCACGGCGTCCCGCACCGAGTCGCGGTCGATGGACTGGAGGGTCACCACGCTCAGGAAATAGCCAGCGGAACGCGCTGCCTGCTCGATGGCGTAAAGGGTGGACACCGGGCCGAAAAAGGTCGTATTAAGGGTGACGACCCCGAGGGTCTTGGAGCGGCCGGTGGCCAAGGCGCGGGCCGCCGCGTTGGGCCGGTACCCGAGCTGCTCGATGGCGGCGAGCACCCGGGCCCGGGTCAGGGGGGTGACGCTCGGGTGCGCGTTGAGGACCCGGGAGACGGTCTGGTGGGAGACATGGGCGAGCTTGGCGACGTCGGTTATGGCCGGCAACCGGCGGGGCGCGCCCGGGCTGGGGGGGGCGGACCGGTTAGCCCCCCGGGCCGTCACCTCGTCCCCGCTATCCTCGCCTCGATCACCGTAAACGAAGCGGGCGGCACAGAGACCACCATTACGTCGTCAGTACCGCTCTCAAAACCCTCCTCCAGCTTCACTCCTTCGATGTCCGGCGCCGGCCGGCCGGCCTGGCCCGGGCTGGCTGTCAAGGTCGTGACCCGGGCTTGACCGGCAAACACCGCGTCCCGGAGCCGTACCTCGACCGGGTCCGCAGAACTCGGGTCGCGGTTGACAATTGTGACCGCGACCCTGTCCCGACCGGCGTCGGACGTCGCCGAAGCATCGATGGTGGAAAACGGCCCGAGGTCGTCTATGCGGTGCTGCCATCGGCCGGCGGGCTCGGGGCCCTCGACGGTCGGCGAAGTGACGTGCACGTCGACAGCCTCTTCGAGCGCGGCCTTGGCGTGCAGCAGCACCGGGTAGTAAATGGGCTGGACGAACGCGCCGGTTGTCGTCGTCACGACTGGCGCGATCGCGTTCACCATCTGGGCCAGGTTGGCCATCCTGACCCAGTCGCAGTGCCGCACGAAGATATTGAGGTAAGTGGCGACGGCGAGCGCATCGGGGAACGAATAGCGCTCCTCCAGAGCCCCGTCGTCGGTGCGGTACCAAACGTTCCATTCGTCGTAGGCGATGCGCGGCGTACGGGCCAACCGCTGGTTGTACACCGCCCGGGATATGAGGCTACTTGTGTGGTTTATCGCCCTTTCCACCTGGTGGGGGGTCAAGACGTTGGTCCAGTAGTCCTCCGCACCGGTGTATATGTGAAGCGAGTGCAGGTCGACCAGGGATGCCATCGCTTCGATGACGACGCGGTCCCACTCGTCCCAGCCGTTGAGGCCGCAGCTCACCAGTTTGACGCCAGGGTCCAGGCGACGGATGGCCTTGGCCCATCTCGCCGCCTCCCTTGCGTACTCGTCCGCCGACATCTGGCCCACCTGCCAGTCCCCGTACATCTCGTTGCCGAGGCCCCAATAGGGGACACCGTAGGCGGCCTCGTGGCCGTTCTGACGGCGACGGTCGGCCCAGTAGCTGCGCGCGGACGAGTTGCAGTACTCGACCCAGGCGAGAGCGTCGGAGAGGTCCCCTGTCCCCATGTTGAGGCAGATGTAGGGCGTGGCGCCCAGTTCGGCGCAGTACTCCAGGAACTCGTCTGTCCCGAACCGGTTGGGCTCGACAGCACCCCAGGCCAGCTCGAGCCGCTGCGGCCGGGCGTGGCGCGGCCCGATGCCGTCGGTCCATAGGTAGTTGCTGACGAAGTTGCCCCCCGGCCAGCGCAGCACGCTGAGCCTCAGCGGCTTGAGCAACTCCAGGACATCGGTGCGGAAGCCCCGGCTGTCGCTCAACGGCGAGCCCTCCTCGAACAGCCCGCCGTTGATACAACGGCCCAGGTGCTCGACGAAGCCTCCGAAAACGTTGCGGTCAAGCTTGCCTAAGCTTCGGCCCCCATCGACCGTGACTCGGCTCACAGTTCCCTCCCCTGAGACCAACCCTGGCCCTCCCGGGGGCCATTACCGAAGGCGCTGGTTCTCGTCACCGACAAGGACGATAGGTCGCTCCCCTTGGGCCATGCGAACTGCCGGACCTTCGCCCAGGGCCAGCGCCAGGGCTTGACGGAGGGTCGAGGCGGGAAGCGCACGGCGCCGTGGCCGGGCGTCGTCCTCGGGTCGGTCGCCGTGGCGCTCGGCCGAGGCGGGGACGAGCGCGTCGTGGAAACCCAGGCGTCGGGCCTCGGCCAACCGCTTCGGCATGGCGTTGACCCGACGGAGCTCGCCGCCAAGGCCAACCTCGCCCAGGGCCACCATCTGGCCGGGGAGAGGCTTGCCGGACAGGGACGAGGCCAGGGCCAGGCATACCGCGAGGTCAGCAGCGGGCTCGCATGCACGCGCCCCGCCGGCCACCGACACGTAGACGTCACAGTCGCCGACGGGCACCCCGGCCCGCTTCTCCAGGACGGCCACCAAGAAGCCGACGCGGCCGGCATCCAGGCCCGTCACAAAGCGTCGGGGCACCGGAGAGGACCGACCGACCAGGGCCTGGACCTCGACGACCAGGGGGCGATAGCCCTCCAGGGGCACGGTGAGGGCTGACCCAGGCGCCCCTACCAGCCGGTCCCCCAAGAAGAAGCTGCTGGGGTCGGGCACGCCCGTCAGACCTTTCTCGCCCATCTCGAACAGGCCCGTCTCACCGGTGGCGCCGAAGCGGTGCTTAACGGCCCGCAACACCCGGAGCGAGGAGTAACGGTCCCCCTCGAAGCTGAGGACCGTGTCCACGAGGTGCTCCAATGCCCGGGGGCCGGCCAGTGCCCCGTCCTTGGTCACGTGCCCGACCAGGACCAGAGCGGCATGAGACGCCCGGGCCAGCGCCACCAGACCGTGCGAGCAGGC
>CAYZVQ010000297.1:0-6486 GCA_964481925.1 uncultured Acidimicrobiaceae bacterium | reverse complement strand
CCCGTGCGCTGGTCCCATTCCCCGGTGGGTTCGACGAGGTTGGCCGAGGCGACCAAGCGGCGGAAGTTTTGCTTGTGGAGCACCTGGCCGGCCAGAGCTTCGACGACCTGCTGAAGCCGGGAAAGGGTGAACGTGTCCGGTAGCACCTCGAACACGACCGGGCGGTAAGCCAGCTTGCCCCGCAGCCGCTCCAGGGCGGCGGCGGCGATGCGGCGATGGTCCAGGGCCAGTGGCAGGCCCAGCCCGGGCCGGTCGCCCTCGGGCGCCGCCTCGCCCACCAGGCGCAGCTCGTAGATCAGCTCGTAACGGTCGAGGACCCGCACCGGGTCCCAGCGGGCATGGCCGAGACCAAAGGTCAGCTCCGCCCGCTCCTGACGGGTGGGGAGGTCGCTCGGTGGCGACGAAGCCAACCAGCGCTCGAGCGCGGGGACGACCTCGGCGTCGAGAACGCCGGGCTGGCCGTCGCGCCAGTCCTCCCAGGGGAACAACCCGTAGCAGCTGCGCCAGCTCGGGCTGGAGGGGCCTCGGACGTCCTGGTGACGCACCAGCGCCAGGTAGGCCACGGCCAGTGAGCGGCCGCCGGGCACCCGGTTGCGGTCACCGAAGGTGTAGAGCTGTTCGAAGTACCGCACAGGGAGGCCGGTCTCGTGGCTCACGAGGCGCCTCACACCCTGCTCCAGGGTCCGGTCCACGGCATCGTCGAGGTGGCCGGAAGGCAAGCCCTCCTCGTGAGGGTGGCCTTCGACCGTCAACAGCCTCGGCGTTGTCCCGTCCACCGAGATGATCACGGCGTTGAGCCCGACATCGGCACGGGCGGAACCCTTGTGCGCCGCGGGCAAGGCCGGGCGGTCCTCAGGCGGTGGGCGGCTGCCGCGGGTGCGGCATGCACAACTGGTCGTACTCGGCGATGACCAGTTGTTCTTTGGGGACCGAGCACGCTGGGCACTCCGGGTCCCGGTTGAGGCGGAACGTCCGGAAGGTGCCTTCCAAAGCGTCGTAGGCGAGGAGGCGGCCGACCAGAGGCTCGCCTATCCCGAGCAAGACCTTTATGGCTTCTACTGCTTGCACCGAGCCGATGATCCCGGGCAGCACGCCGAGGACCCCGGCTTCGGCACACGAGGGGGCCAGGTCGGCCGGAGGGGGTTCGGGGACCTGGCAGCGGTAGCAGGGGCCCTGATGGGGCATGTACACGCTCACCTGGCCTTCGAAGCGGAAAATGGACCCGTGCACAACGGGGATGTCCAGCTTCAAGGAAGCGTCGTTAACAAGGTAACGGGTAGGAAAATTGTCCGTCCCGTCGACTATCAGGTCGTAGCCGGCGAAAATGTCCATCACATTGTCCGCTCCCAGCCGCACGTCGTAGGCGACGACGTTGACGTCGGGGTTGAGGCTGGTGATGGCTTTTTTGGCCGAGTCGACCTTGCGTTCACCGACACGCTCGAGGTTGTGCAGTATCTGGCGCTGGAGGTTTGAAGCGTCGACGACGTCCATGTCGACCACTCCCAACGTCCCGACCCCGGCGGCGGCAAGGTAAAGGGCGGCAGGGGAACCGAGCCCCCCGGCCCCGAGAAGCAGCACTTTGCTGCGCAGGAGCTTTATTTGGCCCTCGACCCCGACCTCGGGGAGCAGCAGATGGCGCTGGTAACGGTTGCGCTGCTCAGGGCTGAGGACGCCGGGCGTCTCCCAGGGCAGGCCCTCGTCCTTCCAACGGTTGAAGCCCCCAATGACGCTGACGACGTTGGAGTAGCCGAGCTGACCCAGCGTGTCGGCGGCCAGGACGCTGCGCGTGCCCCCGGCGCAGTAGACGACGACCGGTGCCCTGGGCTCGGGGATGCGCCCGGCCACCTGGATTTCAAGAAAGCCCCGGGGAATGTGCACCGCGCCCTTCAAGGCCCCTTGCTCGAACTCGTCCGCCTCACGGACGTCGAGGGCGACGGCGCCGTCGGACTTAAGCATGTCGGCCGCCTCGTCCGGAGCGACTTCGCTCACGCGGGCGCGGGCGCTGTTCAGAAGATCTCGGAAGGTGGACATAGCTCATGAAACCCTACCAGCTTGGTCGGCATTCCACTCCGGACTAGTTTGCACGGCGTTGGAACTAGACGCAGCAGTCGCCCGGCGGCGCATGTGCCGCAGCTTCCTCGAGCGCCCGGTCGAGCGGCACGTGCTGGAACGTGCCCTGGCCCTGGCTACCCATGCCCCCTCGGCCGGTAACACTCAGGGGTGGGCGTTCTTCGTCCTCGAAGGAGACGAGACGGAGAGCTTCTGGCAGCAGGAAGCCGACAGTTCCTGGTTGGCCCATCCCAGTCACCCGGGCCTGCTCAAGGCACCGGTGATCGTGTTGCCCCTGGCCAGCCGGGCGAGGTACCTCGAGCGCTACTCCGAGCCGGACAAGCAGGCCGCCGCCGCCCGAGGGGTCGAGGATTGGGCGGTGCCCTACTGGTTGGTCGACACGGCGTTCGCCACCATGTTGCTCCTGCTCGGTGCCACCGAGGAAGGACTGGGCGCCCTCTTCTTCGCCCTTCGCAAACCAGCCACCACGCTCCTCGCCGATCTCGGGGTACCGCCCGAGTGGGAGCCACTTGGCGCCGTGGCTCTGGGCTGGCCGAGCCCGGACGACAAACCGTCCCTGTCGGCTTACCGTCCGCGCAAGGACCTGGCCCAGGTCGTGCACCGGGGGCGTTGGGGAGGACTATGAACGACCGGGGCCACCGGACGGGCACGGCTTCTCGGAAGGCAGGCCCCTCTCTGGTTGGCCGGGTACTGGCGGCGGCGGCCCTGATCGGGGGGGCGGCAGGTTGCGGCACCCGTACCGCCGGGCTCAACGTCGAGGACGTCTATGCCCGGACCGTTTCCGCCCGAACAGCCCAGACCGCGGTCGACCTCCACATCAACGCGCCCCGCGCCGGTACGTATATAACGGCTCAGGGCGTGGTGGACCTGACGGCTCCCGGGTTTTCCATCGCCGTGCAGGAAGCCGGCATCAACCTTACCGAGGTACTGCGCGGCGACCAGCTGTACCTGGAACTGCCAGCCTCGGCCCGGGCCACCAACAAAGGCAAGCCCTGGGCGGAGTTCTCTTTGGGCGCCGGGCGCGGTGCGGAGGCCGTCCTGGCGGGGCCGGCGCTGGCCGGGTCGGTGCTGATGGCCGTCGACCCGGCGCCGGTGCTCGGACTGCTGAGGGTGGCCCCGACCGGCACCGTCCGGCTGGGGCGGAGGAGGGCCGATGGCGTGAGCTCGACGGAGTACCGCCTCGAGTACTCGACGACCGCGCTGGCGTCACCTGCCCATGGAGCTGCACTGCGTGCCGGCCTGGTGAGCCTCCTGGCCCAGATCGCCCACCCCCGACCGGACGAGCTCCCCGTCTACGTATGGCTCGACAGCCGTGGCCGCCTGGTAGAACTGCAAGTGAGCGTCGTGCTCGGGACCGAGCCGCACTCCCCCAGTCCAGCCCAGGCCGACCTGGCCAACCAGCTCCCGACCACATTGAGCGTTGACATCTACCTCGGGCATTTCGGCCAGAGGGTGGTCCTCGCACCGCCCGGCGCCGCCCGCACTAACAAGTTGCCGCTCTCGGAGCTAGAAGGCGGGACGCTGTAAAGCCCCGCCCGATGGCCGGGCAGGTATGGCTCGGTCGTGCGCTGAGGGCCGGCGCCCCGGCATTGGTCGCCGTAGCGGCGTGCCTTGTCTGTTACGTCGCAGGCTGGCGGGGCACCGATTGGGCGGCGCAGATCTACCGGGCCGGCCAGGTCGCCCACTATGGCGCGATCGACTGGGACCCGGGCTGGTACGGAGGCACTTACCCGCTCAACTACAGCCTCGTCTACCCGATCGCCGCCGCCTACCTCGGGCTGTGGCCGCTGGCCGCTCTGTCGGCGGCGGCCGCGGCCACCTGCTTTGACCGGCTGGTGACGGCCGCGCTAGGGAACCGGCCGGCCGGGAGCTGGTACTTTGCCGTCGCCACCGTCATCGAGATCGCCATCGGCCAACTCCCCACTCTGACGGGCGAGGCGTTGGCCTTGGGCAGCGTGCTGTTTTTCGCCCGCCTTCGCTTACCCGCCGGGCGGCGCCGGACCTCCCGGCCAAACGCCGTGCCCGGCGGGGCCGGCGCCATGGCCTTGACCGGGGGTCTTGGCCTGGGCGTACTCGCGTCGCTCACGACGCCCGTCGTCGGCTCGTTCCTAGCATTGGCGCTGTTCGCCATGGCCGTCAGCAGTGCCCGTCGCTCGGTGCGGCGAGCCGGGTGGGAGATAGCGGCAGCCCTCGTTTTCATGGTGAGCACGGCCGCTTTACCTGTCCTTTTTCCCGGTGCCGGGTATTTCCCCTTCCCCTACGGCGACCTTGTGGCCGTGCTGGCCATTTCGGCCATTATCGCCAGCCCCGTGCTCAGCACACCCCCGGTCTTGCGACTAGGGGCGGTGCTCTACGGCGTCACCAGCGTGGCCCTGTTCCTGGTGCCCACCCAGATGGGCGACAATGACGTCCGGCTGGCGGCGTACATCGGCATGCCTCTGGTCATCTGCTACCTCCCGCGCCTAGCCCTGTCCCGGTCGTTTCTGTCCCGGTCGTTTCTGTCCCGTCGGGACCGGTCCGCCGTCCCGGCCACGGCCATGGTTGTAGTCGCCGTGCTCGTCGCCTGGGATTTCGGGCCGATGGCCGAAGCCCTCGGGGGCGCCACCGACGGCCGTTCCAGCGTGGCCACCTTCTACCAGCCGCTGATCGATGAACTCACGGTGCTCAGCCAAGGCATGCCCGTGCGGGTGGAGGTCCCGCCCGGCGCGCACCACTGGGAGTCGGCCTACCTGGCCCCCAAGTTCAGCCTGGCCCGGGGGTGGGAACGACAGCTGGACATGGCCTATGACAGCCTCTTCTATAAGTTGGGCCCATTATCAGCGGACGCGTACCGGTCGTGGCTCCTGGCCGATGGGGTTTCCTATGTGGCCCTGGCCCGGGCCCCCCTTGACTATGCCGCCACGTCCGAAGCGGCGTTGCTCCGCTCTGGAACGGTGCCCGGGCTACGACCTGTTTGGCACGGCGCCGGCTGGCAGCTGTGGGAGGTCGTGGGCAGCGCCGGCCTGGCCACCGGCCCGGCCCGAGTCGCCGGGCTCAGCCCCCGGGGCGTCGTGGTCCGCTTCTCCACCGCCGGCACCAGCTTGGTCAAGGTCCGTTGGTCGCCCTACTGGGACCTTTCCGGGCCTGATCGGCGTTCCGCCTGCCTAACGCGGGCACCGGGCGGCTGGACTGAGCTGCGGACCTCGCACCCCGGCGCTGTCCGGCTCCAACTATCGGTCTTCGGGGCCGACCACGGCAACTGCCAGGCTCTTTTGGGGCTCCACGGCGACGTAGCATCGGGGTACAGCGGATGAGCAATGCTTGACCGACCGGGAAGGGAGCGGACAGCGCCGGCTGACGGCACAGCAGAGCGGAGCATCACGACCGAGCTTCCGGGCCGGGGACCGGGCGAAGACCGCGCCCGGCTCCGGGCGGCGCGCCGGCTGGGCCGCCCGTTCGATAGGCAGAGCTCTTTTGTCGTGGGCTTCGTGGCCACGGTCGGAGTGCTCCTGGCCGTCGCGCTCGGCGCCGCCGTCTACTCGGTGCGGAGCACTCTGGTGCTCGTGTTCCTGGCGCTGTTCATCGCCGTCGGGATGGAGCCTGTCGTCGGCTTTTTCACCCGGCACCGGGTGCGCCGCTCGATCGCCGTGCTCATAGTCGTCATCCTCGGCGCCGGCGTCGTGGCGGCCTTCGTCTACTCGGCTATCTCGCCCATGGAGCACGAGATCAACCAACTGACGGTGCAGGTACCCAAATGGCGGGCCGAGGTGGGCTCCGGCAAGGGCACCGTGGGGCGCGTGGCCCGGGATCTCCATCTGAGCTACTACTTGAGCGGCTCTGGGAGCAAGAGCCTGACCAGTGGCCTGGCGTCCGGGGCGCTCGGCGCAGGCAAGGAAGTGCTCAGCGCCGTCAGTTCGTTCCTGGTGGTGATCGTGCTCACCATCTACTTCCTGGCCGCGCTGCCCTCCATCAAGCGGTTCAGCGTCCACCTCGTCCCCCACAGCCGGCGTGAGCGGTTCTCGCTCCTGCTGGACGACGTACTGGCCGGCGTGGGCGGCTACCTGCTCGCCAACCTCTTCACGTCGCTCGTCGCCGGCGTCGGCACCTTCATCTGGGCGACGATCTTCGGGCTCCCATATTCGATATTGCTCGCTCTTTTAGTGGCTCTCTTCGACCTCGTGCCCGTGGTCGGCTCAAGCATCGCCGGAGTTATTGTCAGCTTGGTGGCGCTGTCGGTGTCCTTGCCGACCGCGATCGCGACAGCTGCTTTTTACGTCGCCTACCGTTTTATCGAAGATTATTTGCTGGTACCCCGGGTAATGCACCAGGCTGTCAACGTGTCGCCGGTCGTGACCGTCCTCGCCGTCATCATCGGTGGCGCTCTTCTCGGTATAATCGGTGCCCTGGTGGCCATACCTATCGCTGCCGGGATAAAGC
>CAYZVQ010000296.1:0-6496 GCA_964481925.1 uncultured Acidimicrobiaceae bacterium | reverse complement strand
GCGGTCGGCGCCCAAGTAAACGGCAGCAACTCGGCGGACGTCGCCCTCGAGATGAGCTTCGACAACGGTGCCTCGTGGCAGTCCGTTTACCGTCACGCCGGGTCGGGCTGGTCGGAGCTCGGGTTCACCACCCCGGCCCAGGGCGTGGCGATCGTCCTTGGTGCGCCGGGCCACCCCGGTACCATGCTTTTCACCCGGGACGGCGGCCGGCACTGGGCCCCGGTCAACTTCAGGTAGCGGGTAGCCCCGGTGACGGAGGCCCTGTGCGGCACCCGGGCGGATCCGTGGTAAGACCGATGGGGACCAGCTGAGCGCGTGTCCGCCCCTATAACCCTGGAGGGCCCATGCCCGACAACCGATTGGTACCCGGACCGACGGTGTTCGTGCTCTTCGGCGCCACCGGGGATCTTGCCCACCGGCTGGTCCTGCCTGCTTTTTTCCAGCTGGCCCAGGACGGCTTACTACCCGATGACTGGCGTCTGGTCGGCAACGGCCGTGGCGACATTTCGCACGAGAACTTCCGCCAGAGGGTCCGAGAGAGCCTGGAGGAGTTCGGGCCGAAGCCATCGGAGGGCCCTTGGAAGGAGTTCTCGTCGCGCCTGCGCTTCGCCGGCGGGGGGTTCGAGGCCTCCGACCCCGGGCGCCTTTTGGAGGTCCTCGAAGAGGCCGAGAAGGAGCTCGGGGGCAGGGCCCAGCGCGTCCACTACCTCGCCGTGCCGCCATCGGCGTTCGCCAAGCTCACCGGAGCGATCGGCCAGCACGGCCTGGCCGATCGCTCCCGGGTCGTCTACGAAAAGCCCTTCGGTACCTCGATGGAGACGTTCGAGGGACTGGACAAGATCGCTCGCGCCATGTTCAAGGAAAACCAGATCTACCGGATCGACCATTTCCTCGGCAAGGAAGCCACCCAGGCCATCCATGTGGCCCGTTTCGGCAACGGCCTGTTCTCGGGCACCTGGGACCGCCACCACATCGAAAGCGTGCAGATCGACGTCCCCGAGACCCTCGACGTGGGGATGCGCGCCGCGTTCTACGACTCGACCGGCGCCATCCTCGACATGCTCGAGACGCACCTGTTCCAGTTGGCAGCCGAGGTCGCCATGGAGACCCCGAGGTCCCTCGGTCCCGAGCACATCGGCGCGGCACGCGAGGCCGTCATCGGCAGCTTCCGGCCCCTGGCCCGCAAGGAGGTGGTCGTGGGCCAGTACCAGGGTTACCGGCGCATCAAGGGCGTGCCCGCTGGTTCGCGTACCGAGACCTTCGTCGCCGCCCGCCTGTGGGTGGACAACGACCGTTGGCAGGGAGTCCCGTTCCTGTTGCGGACGGGCAAGTGCTTGGCGGAAAGTCACCAGCGGGTCAGCATCCGTTTCAGGATGCCGGCCAAGACGCTCCCGGACCTACCGTGCGATGGCAACACGCTGAGCTTCGAGCTGTCGGGCGACGGCGAGATCGCGCTATCGCTGGTGACCAAGAAGCCCGGGCCCACCATGGAGGCGGCCGTGGGCTCCGCCGTGCTGCCTTTGGGCACCGCTTTCGACTCGGCCCCGCTCCCGGCCTACTCCCGGCTCATCCACGATGTGCTCATCGGGGACCGCTCTCTCTTTACGCGCCCAGACGGCCTGCGCCACGTTTGGGAGGTGGCCGGAGGCCTGCTCAAGAACAAGCCCGAACCCGTCCCGTACCGCCGCGGGTCATGGGGCCCCGAAGAAGCCCGGGCCCTGGCCGGCCAGAGCGGCTGGATCCTCGGCCAGTAGGCGTTCCCAGCAAAAACTCGGCTTTCTGCCAATCGAGCTGGAGGGTCGGGCCCGAGAGTAGGCCCATGACCCTCGCCATCACGCCCAGACCGACAGCCCCGCCCCCGGCCCCGCCTGACGGTCCACCATCAGCCCCCCATGGGCAGCCGGGCGCTCGGGGGGGCCAGACGGGGCGCCGTAGCGTCCATCTGCCGCGCCTTCAGAGCAGCCTCGCTGACCAGCCCAGGCGAAGCGCCGGCGAGCTGGTCGCCCTGGCCGTCTTGCTGCTGACCACCGCGGCGGCCTATCTCTGGGACCTGTCGGCCTCCGGTTATGCCAACTCCTTTTACGCCGCGGCCGTGCAGGCCGGCACCAAGAGCTGGAAGGCCTTCTTCTTCGGGTCCCTGGACTCGTCCAATTTCATAACGGTCGACAAGCCGCCGGGGTCCCTGTGGGTGATGGAACTGTCCGGCCGCCTGTTCGGCTTCAGCTCTCTCAGCATGCTCATACCCGAAGCGCTGATGGGGGTGGCGACGGTCGCTCTGGTTTACAGCGCCCTGCGGCGCTGGTTCGGGCCCGGGCCGGCACTAGTAGCCGGTGCAGTGATGGCCACCACGCCCGTTGCCGCGCTCATGTTCCGCTTCAATAACCCCGACGCCTTGCTGGTCCTGCTCCTGACGGCGGGGGCCTACTGCCTCACCAGGGCCTTGGAAAGGGCCAGTACCCGTTGGTTGGTCGCGCTTGGGGTGATGATCGGCTTCGGCTTTTTGGCCAAGATGGGCGAGGCCTTGCTGGTGGTCCCAGCCTTCGCCTGCGCCTACCTGCTAGCCGCGCCCACAGGGCCACGCCGCCGCGTGCTGCAACTTCTCGGGGCCGGCGCGGCCATGGTGGTCAGCGCCGGCTGGTGGGTGCTGACCGTGGCCGTGTGGCCAACCGGCTCCCGGCCTATGATCGACGGTTCCCCCACGAACAGCATCTTGAACCTGATCCTCGATTACAACGGCCTCGGCCGCCTGACGGGCAACGGTGGCGGTGCTGGGGGAGGCAATTTCTCGGGCACCACCGGGGCCTTCCGCCTGTTCAACTCCCTGATGGGAGGCCAGGCCTCGTGGCTGCTCCCGACGGCGCTGGCCCTACTGATCGGCGGCCTCTGGCTCACGTTGAAGGCGCCCCGCACGGACCGCACCAGGGCGGCACTGGTCGCCTGGGGAGGATGGCTCGTCGTGGCCGGGGCGGTCTTCAGTTTCAGCCAGGGAGTGATCCACACCTACTACACCGTGGCCCTGGCCCCGCCCATAGCCGCGCTCATAGGCATCGGGGCATCGCAGCTGTGGAAGCAACGCCACACCCTCTGGGCCCGGTGTGCCACCGGAACCCTCATCGCCCTGACCGCGACCTGGGCGGTGGTCCTCCTGGACCGCTCTCCGAGCTGGGAACCCTGGTTGCGCCCAGTGATCGCCGGCGCCGGCGCGCTGGCCATCCTCGGCCTCGTCCTGGCTTCGACCCTTGACCTCCGGCGCCGGGCCTGGCAACGCGGGGCCGCCCTGAGCGCCCTGGCCGCCGGCACGGTGGCGTGCCTAGCGGGGCCGCTCGTATTCACCCTGCAGACCATCGGGACCGCTCATACAGGCTCTGTCCCAAGTGCCGGGCCGAGCTCCTCCTATGGCGGCACACTCATCGGCCAGCCCGGCCCGGGAGGGGGCACCGGTCTGGGGGGCCGAGGGGCCGGGGGCACCGGCGGGCCCAGTGGTAGTGGCGGGCCCAGTGGAAGGGCCGGTCCCGGGACGGGAGGGGCGGGTCAACCGGGCGCTGCTGGTCAACCGGGCGCGGCCGGTCAACCGGGCGCGGCTGGTCAATCAGGGCGGACAGGGCGCGTCGCCTTCGGAGCGCCTTCAGCCGGCCGCGGGACGAGCGGGCCCGGCGGCGGTGGAGCAGGGGGCGCCAGCGTGCCGGCGGCGCTGGTCAAGGCGCTCCAGGTGAACGCCGGACATTATCGCTGGGTGGCGGCCACCGACGGCTCGCAGAGCGCCGCATCGCTCGAACTCGCGACCGGGGGTGACCCGGTGATGGCTATCGGTGGGTTCAACAACCAGGGTGGCAACCTCAGCCTGTCCTCCTTCGAGCGCTACGTCGAGGAGGGCGACATCCACTACTACATGTCCGGCGGCGCCAACGGTGGCGGGCCCGGAGGCGGGAGCTCGTCCAGTTCCATAACGGCATGGGTCGAGTCCCACTTCTCCGCCGAGACCTTAGGCGGGGAGACGGTTTACAACCTGACGGCCCCGACAACGAAGTGACGGTCCCCACGGCGGCCGCCCGGCCGACGATGATCCGGCCTAGCGTTGCCGCCGTGGAGTGCGCTCGATGACGCTCCGGCTCCGCCTCGTGGCGGGGCTGGTGGCGCTTATGGCCGTGGGCCTGGCCATTTTCGGTTTCACGACCTACGAGCTGTACTCCCGGTCGCAATACCGCCAGCTCAATTCCGACCTGCAAAGCTCCGTGCCCCTCGTGACCGAGGAACTGGCCCAGGCCGCCGACGTCGATCTGCCGTTACCGAACGGGCCCACCGACGGCCACGGTCATTCGGGCGAACAACAGCCTCCACCCGGTGAGGGCGCCAGGGGCGGCCCGTCGCCTGGGGGAGAGGGCGGGCCCGGAGGCCCGATGGTCCTCGTCCCGCCGGGGACCTATGGAGAGCTCCTCAACAAATCGGGCAGCGTACTGAGCAGCATCCGTTTGCCCGCCCAGGCCTCCGGGCCCGATCTGAACGCGTCGCCGTTGGCCACTAGCCGGGCCAGAACATTACGTCTTGGCTCCGAGAAAGGTAGCGCGGGCTGGCTGACCTACATCGGGCCCCGGCTGAGCAACGGGGACCGGGTCGTCGTCGCTCTGCCGACCAGCGGCGTCACCGGCTCGCTCAACCGGCTGGTACTGATCGAGTTGTTGGGGGCGGTGGGGCTGCTGGTGGTCCTTTCGATGGGGGCGGGGCTGGTGTTGCGACGGGGCCTCTCCCCACTCGAGCAAATGGCCGACACGGCTAAAGAGATCGCCGGCGGTGACCTGGCCCAGCGCGTGCAGGTCGGCGCCCAAGGCACCGAGGTCGACCAACTGGCGGCGGCGTTCAACACCATGCTCGACCAGATCCAGCGGGCTTTCGTACAAAGGGACGCCACCGAGGAGCGCCTGCGCCAGTTCCTGGCCGACGCTTCGCACGAACTGCGGACACCCCTCACATCGATCCAGGGCTTCGCCGAGCTCTTCCGCCTCGGCAGCGACGACCCTCGCGTCAGCACGGCCACGATCATGAGGCGGATAGAAGAAGAGTCGGCCCGGATGAAAGGGTTGGTCGAGGACCTGTTGCTACTGGCCCGGCTGGACCAAGTGCGCGGCAACGAAAGGGCACCAGTCGACCTGTCCGTGCTGGCCGCCGATGCCTGCAGCGACGCCATAGCCGCCGACCCCCAGCGGCCCGTCACATTGGCCGCCCCCCAGCCCGTCGTCGTCCTGGGCGACGCCGCCCACCTGCGCCAAGCCCTGGCCAACCTGGTCTCCAACGCCTTGCGCCACACACCCGCCGGCTCTGCTATCGATGTCGGGGCCGGGCTCCGGGAAGGCTACGCGCTGATCGAGGTGCGCGACCACGGGCCCGGGCTCGACGACGATGCCCTGGCCCACGCCTTCGACCGGTTCTGGCAAAAGGACCGGTCGCGGGCAGGCATCGGCGCCGGGCTCGGACTGGCCATTGTGGCCGCCGTGGCGGCGGAGCACTCGGGGGACGTCGGCGCCGCGAACGCCCCGGGAGGGGGAGCGCTTTTTAGCATACGGCTGCCCCTGGTGCCCAGAGGGGCGAACCTCGACGAGGACGGTCTCACCGCGGGAACGCCCGACGGGCCGGCTCACCGGCTCACCGGCCGGGCGGGAGCCTCAGACTGTAACCGACGCCCCTGACGGTGTGGAGCAAAGGCGGGTCTGTCCAGTCCACCTTCTGGCGCAGGTAGCTGATGTAGGTCTCGAGCACACTGGCGTTACCGGCGAAGTTGTACTCCCATACGTGCTCGAGGATCTGGTCGCGGGTGAGCACACGCCGGGCGTTCGCCAGCAGGTAGTGGAGAAGCTTGTACTCGGTCAGGGTCAGTTCGATAAAGCGACCGGCGCGCCACACGTCCCTGGTAGAAAGGTCCATCTCCAGGTCGGCGAAGGACAGGCGCTCGGCGTCGGGGAGAGCTCCCGAGGACCGGCGTAGCACCGCCTTGACCCGTTCGACGAGCTCCTCGATGCTGAACGGCTTGGTCATATAGTCATCGCTGCCGAGGCGGAGCCCCTCGACCTTGTCCGCCGTGGCGTCGCGGGCAGTCAGGAAGATGATGGGGGTGCGCGTACCGGCCCCTTCGCTTTGACGGAGCCGTTTGGTGACGTCGAAGCCGCTGAGGTCCGGGAGCATAACATCGAGGACGACCAGGTCGGGCCGGTTTTTCTCTATCGCCTCGAGCGCTCCGCGGCCGGTGGAGGCCCGTTCGACCTCGAAACCGTTCATCGACAGCCCCATCTTCACAAGCTCGGTGATGTGTTCCTCGTCATCGACGACAAGCACCTTCGGGGCAGGTTCGGCCATATTCCCTCCTGGGCCGAGCCTAATAGCCCCGGGCAATGGCCCGGCAGGAGCAGCCGGGCACGGCTCGGAGCACGTTCCCAGCAACGACCAAGCCGGGCCCGATGTTCAGGTCCAAGGATTTGGATATGACAACAACGACCGCAGTACCGCT
>CAYZVQ010000295.1:0-6510 GCA_964481925.1 uncultured Acidimicrobiaceae bacterium | reverse complement strand
GGTCAGGGTCTTTTGCCTACAGCAGGTGGGGACGTGCTCGGGCGGGCAGAGCACCGTGGGCCGGCCATGGGACAGCGTCATGGACGCCGGCCGCCGGGGGCAGCGTAATTTCCCCATGACCGCAGGACAGCTCACCCGGTGGTAACCGTCTTGGTCGTTGGCACCAATGCGGGCCAGTTTGTAGTGGGCCAGCTCGGCCGTCTTTTGGTCGTGAGCAGCGATCTCTTGGGCACTGGCGTCCCGGGCCAGGGGCACCAGGGCTAGTAGGGCGGGGGGCGTGGCCGGGCAATAGAGCCCGCCATGGCAACAGATGGCCCCGGCGAAGGTGCCCCGGGGCCCCCGGTCGGCGGGGTGCAGGTCGGTCACGATCTCGGCGCCGGCCGCTCGCAGTGGCAGCGCCCAGTGCTCGGCTACCCGGTGGGCGTAGCCGGAGCCGGCCAGCACGTCGCCCAGGGCCACTCCTGAGCTGGCCAGTTCGGCTAGCGCGGGGACGAAGGCGGGCACGGGGTCGACGTGGCAGGAGCTGAGGGTGGCCCGAGCTCGGGCACGGCGGGCCCGGCCTCTTCATTGACCATGGTGGCGGCGGAGAGGTAATAGCCAAAGAAAAGCTCGTCTTTTTGTCCCGGCCCGTTGCCCCGGCGGTGGCCCCAGGACGCCTCGGCGTCGGCGCTGGCTCGCACCTCGGGCACGGGGGGGCAGGCAAAGCTCTCCATATCGGTCCAGTCCACGGCCAGGGCGGCGGAGAGCGATTTGGCCCGCTCAGGCACGCTGGCCTCCAACAAGGCAGCGCAAAAGCCGGCCAAAGCGGCCGAGGGCTGACCATCGGGGCAGGCCTTGGCCAGGCAGCGGGCCCGGGCCCGGGCCGTGTGCTCCACCTGGCGGTAGGTGAGGCAGTGGGGCCCGGTCCTCCAGTCCACCACCACTCCGAGACGCGCCCGGTCGGCCTCGGCCAAGCCCAACAGGGCGGCGTGGGCCCGGGTCAGTTGCGCCGGGCGCCTCTCGGCCAACGCCACCAACATGCCCACGACCAGGGTGCGGGCCGAGAGCTGGCGGGCGCGGGCGCCGTGGGGCAAGCCCGCTTCCAAGGCCTCGGCCACCCCCGAGGAGTCGAGCACGGCCTCGGCCCGGGCCAGGGGGCTGTTCAGCTCGCCCCTCCGAGCAGGGCCACGCTCTCGGCTTCGCCTAAGGCGGGCAGGCCGGCCACAATGTCGCCCAGGCGCTGGGAGCAGTCGACGCCGGTGGCGGCCATGAACGCCTGCAGGCCCAGCGCCCGGGCCAGCTCGGACAACCACGTGGCCCGTAGCCGGGCCTGCTCCAAGCGGGGCAGGTCCGTGCCGCCAGCCAAAGACGCCACCAGGGCCGAGGCCACGTTGTGCCGGGAAGCCTCGGTCCCCCCGACGAGATAGCCCGGCCCGGCAAAGGTGGCGCTTCTCACCAGGCGGGCCCCGTAGCGGGAAAGTACGGGCACGGCTCGGGGGCGCCGGCCCCCGACATCGACCACCACCCCGCCCGAACGGGCGACCACGTCGGTGCCCCGGGCCCCGGCCAGCTCGGCGCCGACCAGGCCCGCCCCCGCCCCCAGGCAGATGACGGCCCCGGTGCGCCTAGCCCGAGCAACTGTCCGTTGGGCGTCGGCTAGGGCCAGGTAAGCCGAGATCTCCTCAGCCGTGTAAGGCTTTTTGGCCCGTTCCCGGGGCAGGGGCACCGGGGCCGGCTCAGGATAGGCGGTCAGGGCACGGCCGATGGCCCGGCAGTTGGTGCGCAGCGTGCGCCGAGTAGGGGCCGAGACCGCCCGCTCGCTGGAGACGATGAAGCGCTCGATGACCGGGGGGCAGAAGACCACCTCTGCTCGCAGCTCCACATCGGCGCCGACGGCGAAGCCGGCCAGCCTGCTGGCCGCGAACAGCAACGCCTTGGCCCGGTCTTTGGTGGCCGGGGCGGCCTGGGCCACCACCTCTCGGGCGAAGCGGGTGGCCTCGACCGGGACGGTGCGGCTGTGCCAGCGGGAGACCACGGCCGTTACCTCATCATCCACAGTTACTATACTGTGGCAGGTTCCCTGACAAAGGTGGTGGACGGTGGGCAAGCTTGGGGCTATGGACCCCGACCCCGCCCAGGCCTTAGAGCGGGCCCGGGCCGAACTGGCCAGGTTGGGGCCCTGTTTGCCGGGCAGCGTGGTGGTGCGCACCGGGCGTTGTGGCAAGGCCAACTGTGCCTGTCGGGCCGACCCGCCCCGCCTGCACGGCCCGTTCCGTTCCTGGACCCGCAAAGTGGCCCACAAGACCGTGACCCGCCTGCTGAGCGAAGAACAGCTGGCCGACTACCAGCCCTTGTTCGACAACCACCGCCGGCTAAAAGCACTGGTGCACGAGATCGAAGAGCTCAGCCTGGCCCTGGTGGAGGACGACCCCCGCTGGCCCCGCCCCTAGCCCCGGGCCTGTGCACGACCCGTGGTCCCGGCGCCCTTAACCTGCGCGGACGGTGCATTTCTGGAACGAAAACGAGCAGTTCAGGCCTAAATGTGAAGACGTCACCGCAAAGTCGCAGGTCAGAGGGGGTAAACATCAGGACACCTCCTCTTCGGGCCGGTCGTGCACCACATCTGCACCACGAGCGCTGGGCGCTGCACCACCGGCTCCCGTGCCCATAGCGGAGCGGAACATCTCGTCCAGCTTTTCGGCCACCGGGTGAGAGTTGAGGCAAGTCTGGAAATTGCGTGTCATAAATGTTACACTTAGCCAATGCAGCCAAGAACCGCAGCAGAAGAACGCTTCGCACGGCTCCGCTCCGACCCAGAGTACGGCGAGGCCTATCGAGCGGCGACGCGACGTATCACCATGTTCGACGACGTCGTGCGTTCTCTCGACGCGAGACGGCAAGAGCTTGGATTGACCAAGGCGGACCTGGCAAGCCGAGCAAGCATGCCGGCGGCTGCGGTGCGGCGGCTGTTTTCGCAACAGCAGAAGAACCCCACCTTGGCGACACTGGTTGCAATTGCAGATGCCCTGGATCTGTGCATCTCCGTTTTGCCAAGGGAGGATGTGGCCGAGCGCTTGTCGACATCGAGCCCCCGCCCTCTGGGCGCGTCCGTACCGGCTACCGAAGCACCTTCCCGTACTTTCGGAACTCGGCGACGTACTGCCTGATCCGAGCGTACTCACGGGGGTGAGCAGCCGTTCTCGCTTGCTTGGTCAATCCGTCCAGGCAGACGATGCTCGGCCCCTCGAGCTGGTCGGACGCACGAACCAGCAGGCAAAAGAGCCTATAGTTCACGCCTCCTGACTTCACACGAACCTCGTAGATTCCGGTCATGTCACCGTGCATGGCCTCCCACTTTCCTCCGCCGGAGAAGGCGGGCGGAGGGGCCACGGCCACTGCGGCCAAGATGGCGTCGAACTCGGCTGCGATGGTGGTAGGCACGGAGTCGAGATAGTCGGTGGCGGGCGTCGCTGTCGCTACGTCATCATCGGGGTGACGCTGAAAGAAGTGGATCAACCACGGCTCGGGGACTCTGGAACCGCGCCCCGTCACGAGTCCCCCAACCTGCCCGTGCCGAGTTCGGGCACGGGGTCAATCGCCAGACTGGCCACGAACGCCGCGATGCGCTGAGCCTCACCGCGACGCAGGTCGCGCGGCAGCGAGAGGTAAACCATGACCCCAGATCGAAGCGGGAACGGATACTGAACTAGATCGGAGTTCGGTCCGGTAGCCATTTCCAGGGCCGATCCGGTCTCTAAATCGCGATTTGTCCGGGTGGTCTTCCCGGCATTCTTGACGGGCTTGTCGATGCCTTTCGTCCTTGTCCCCCGCGGTCCGCCTGATCGGAAAGCGGTCGGATCTTCGAGGTACTTGGTGTAGTTGGCGATTGCGGCCCTGAAACGGTTCCCGTACGTCCGGAGGCTTGTCGCGTTGTATCTGCCGGCCCGGAGCCGGGCGAACCGATCGAGCTGCCGTTCGATGTCCAGTTCTCGGATTGCCGTAGACCTCCAAGCTTCACCGTCAATCTCGAATACTTGCGTAACGGCGGTTTTGTACGAGGCTGCGGTGTTTGGGCTGAGCTCGCCCGTCCGGCTCGCCCAATCGAGAAAAGTCATCAGGCCGTCAGCAGTGCCACTCATCTGAGGATCGAGTTCGTCCGTCATCTCTCCATCTCCAAAGGTCCGATGACACCAAGGATAGCACATTTGATGACATACGTGCAATACAGGTCGCCAATCACTGAGATCGCATCCGTGTCCAGGATGGTTCTGGACTAGAACACCAGCGATCTCGCTGGTGAGGGGCCATGGACGGACCTCCATCAGTCTCATCAGAAAGTCTCGCTACCGATCAGACAGCGAGTCCTCGAGACCTTGACTATTCGCGATGTCGGTCGAGACCGTCACGAGCCCACACCGGTCAGTGGCACCGACCAGTCGGCTGAGCTGGTTGCGCAGCCGTCCGAAGTTCGAATAAGGACAACTCAGCACCACCGCAAAATCGCAGGCCAGAGGGGTTAAACGTCAGGACACCTCCTCTCCGAGCCGGTCCTACACCACATCTGCACCACGAGAACTGGGCGCTGCACCATAGGGTCCCGTGCCCATAGCGGAGCGGAACATCTCGTCCAGCTTTTCGGCCACCGGCCGGTCCACCCGTTCTGGTAGCGACCCGTAGATGTCTGCGGTGGTGCGGATCGATGCGTGGCCGAGGCGCTTCTGGATAACTTCCAGCGGTACGCCAAGCTCTCGCAGCATGTGGCCGGCGGAGTGACGGAGGCGGTGGAAACTGAGGCCCTCGAGACCGGTGCGGCGCAGGGCGGGGTCGTAGACACGCCGGCGAAAGTTGGTGGCCCGGACGGGGCCGCCGCTCGGAGCCTGGAACACCCACCTGCAGGCCCCTGATTTCGGCTCCTAGCTGGCGGAGGCCCGGGCGGCGCTCAAACAAGCCGAACAGGCTCAGGCTGACCTCCTGTCCGGGCGGGGCGTCTATCTCGGCACCAAGGCCGGCCAGACCGCCTCCGACCTCGTTCGAGCCGAGGCGGGCATGGCTGGCGCCCGACGGGAAGCTGAGCAGGCCACGCACTGGTGGGTGCGGCGCACCGCCGCCAAAGAGGTCGCTGCCTGGGCTGAACGTCAGGCCGACGCCCGCCAAAGTTGGCAGGACCATGTCGCCCCCGAAGCTGCTCGCCTCGACGCCGCCATCGGCCTTCGCCACAACGAGTGAGTTTGCTCGCACGGCTCAATGCCAGCGTGGAGCGACAAGCGGCCCAGTCCGCAATGCTCACCGACCGACGACGGGTTACGCAAGGCATCGTCGCCGGGCTCGGTGCCCGCGTCGAACAGTACCGGGACCGCCTGGACGGCCCTGGACGGCAACCCGTTGGGCGTGCTGTCCTACCGGTGTACCCACCCTTCGGGACTCCCACCGTTCACTCTGCGCCAGCCCCCGGCCATGATCAGGGCCCGGACCTGTAACCAATTTCGAGCCAACGCAGGCGGTCGCTCGCCATCGTTGAGATGAACGTTATGAGTCCTGACAACGGCGACGGGCGCCGCCCGTCGCCAATGCCCTTAGACATGAAGATGCCAACGAACGCACCCACGTCCATTACCGCTTCATCGAAAAGCGGCCCGGCGTTTCGACGCCCGACGTGGTGACCAAAGAGCTCAAAGCTCACTGAGCCGAACAGCTGCGTCCATGCCACCAGGGCCCTCATGCAGAACGCCGGATGGCCCGGCCGGTGCGGGACCCGGCCTAGTGTTCCCGTTTTCACGAGGCCGCGACTTCACTTACAGGTGCTCCCGTGGCAGTGAGGCGGGACCGGCGATGGAGGCGTGGGGTAATAGACCATCACGTAAAGGTCGTTCAGGATCAGGTCAGTTCCCTCATAGCCGTTGCCGAAGGAGAAGCTCCAAGCGGACCCTGTCGGCTGGGAGCCGGTGCAGGGCACGCTGATTGTGGAGCATGACCAATAAAGGTACGGCTGGAGGTCGTGGAACCCACCGGTCTTGGTGTTGGGCGTGGCGACCACAGGTTCGCCCTGGCTGTAACCCAGCGCGTTGTGGTAGAGCTCACCCAAGAGGCTGGCGCTGCAGTCGAAGCCGCCGCACGTATCGCTGGTGGGGATCTGCCAATCGCTGACGCCCAGCCAGGCCGCGCTGTTCATGGCCCCGACCCAAGTGGTTGCCGTCTGCTGCTCCATCGAGCCGTCGCGGTTGATGCCGGCCACCCCAAATTTGTGCTTCTTGGCCAGATCGGCGTTGGCGAGCCACGTCACGTTTGTGGCCGGGTCATAGACCGAGTCGCCTCCGCGCTGGGGTCCAGTGCCTGACCGGGGTTGACGGCGTTGCCGAACGGGTTGCCCGGGACCATCGGGAGCACGTACACGTTGTGCCTAGCGACGTTGCTGCCTTGCCATCCCGTGTTGAACGAAAAGGTCCTGTAACCCTGCGCGGCGTCGGCCGCTACGGTGTTGGTCCAGTAAAGGTACGGCTGGAAATTGTTGAACGGCCCGGCCGTGCCACCGTG
>CAYZVQ010000294.1:0-6523 GCA_964481925.1 uncultured Acidimicrobiaceae bacterium | reverse complement strand
ACCGTGGGCCGGGAGGGATTTGAACCCCCGTAGGCGTCAGCCGGCAGATTTACAGTCTGCTCCCATTGTCCACTCGGGCACCGACCCTCGAGGGATGTGAGGCCCTCAACAGATGCAAGGCTAGCGTGTTGGGCATGCCCACGTTTGACGTTGTCTCGCAGGTCGACATGCAGGAAGTGCGCAACGCCGTGGACCAAGCGGCGCGCGAAGTAGAGACGCGCTTCGACTTCCGGGCTACGAGCTCGAGCATCGAGTTGTCCGGCCATGAACTGGCGCTGCGCTCGGCTACCGAGGACCGCCTGAAGGCTGTCCTACAGGTACTGGAAGAGAAACTGGTCCGCCGGAAGGTGTCCCTCAAGGCCCTGGACTACGGGAAGCTCGAAGAGGCGGCCAAGGGCACCGTCCGCCAGACCGTGACCCTTAAGGCCGGGATCAATGCCGACCAGTCCCGGGCCATCAACAAGTTCATCAAGGAAAACGCCCCCAAAGGCGTGTCCTCGTCCAACCAGGGCGACCAGGTGCGGGTGACGGCCAAGAAGCGCGATGACCTGCAAGCGGCGATCGCCGCCTTGAGGGAGCACGACTTCGGGATCCCTCTCCAGTTCGAGAACTTCCGAGATTGAGATAGTCTGTTCGGGATCGCGAGAGAGACTTAGCCGCTCGCGTCCTGCGCCGGTCGGAGGCACCTAACACAGGCTTCGTTGCCGTGAGTGGCTGACCGCTCGTAGCAAGGCACTTACCAGATGGGCCGAGGAGGTTCGGCCGCAGCGTCAGGGGAGCCCGCCGGCGTGGCGCGCGAAGAGGTGCTCGAGGAGCAACAAGAGAGCATCGGGGCGCCGAGCCCCTGGACTGCTCTCGAGGCGATCAACAGCCTCGGCTCGACCGCCAGGCCTCCGGAGATGCTGGCCAGGACGAAAATGCAGACCCCGATCCGGTACAGCCGGGCCCGGCCGAAAACGTCGGCGAGCCGGCCGCCGAGGAGGAGGAAACCGCCGAAGGTGACGGCATAACCGAACACCAACCACTGGAGCGTCGTCGTAGCGACGTGCAAGCCGTGCTCGATCGAAGGCAGCGCCACATTGACGATCGTGAAATCGAGCACGACCATGAACTGGGCCATGGCCAAGGTGGCCAGCAGGGCGGTCCCTCCGTTCAGCGCCCTCGGTGCGGCGCCGTCCGTATTTTCGGACGAAGGCCCGTTCGTGCCTCCGGTGCTCGACATGTCGGCGCCCTCCGGTGTCGTCTACTTGAAAGTGAACTAGCTAGCTAGCTAGCTAAGAGCTACGAAATGATCTCACCTCAGTGTCACTTAGGGCCGTCAAGCGGTGCAATGAACCCCTGGGGACCCTGGTAGTGGTCCGAGTGGCGGAGCCTCCCGACCAAGGCCGGCCCACGGAGGCGGCTTGGGTGTCGCCGACATCATCGCCAGCGTGACCGACCGGTCCGGCGCGTCGACATCGACCGGCGCTCCTGGGTCGAGGGCGTTATCGCGTCGGGGGCCCCCGCCGAGTACGGCGAGATGCTCCAGTTCCTCACCGAGACCGTCGCCTCCGGTCACGGTTCACGACCCAACGACGACGACGTCGAGAAGGTTACCGGGGCGCTGCCTAGGAACTTCGGAGACTTCGCTAGACGTACGGCCGCGGCGTGGACCGGAGTTGACGTAGGGTGACCGAGAACAGGACATGTAGGTCAGCCAAGCGGACACCTGAGCGTGACCTCCCTCGTCTCAGGAGTAGCCGTTTTGGGCAGCACTTCTAGACGAGAGGCTTATGAGCATGGGCACGATCGCCACGACCGATGGCACGGAGATCTTCTACAAGGACTGGGGGTCGGGCCAACCGATCGTGTTCAGTCACGGCTGGCCACTGTCGGCCGACGACTGGGACACCCAGATGCTGTTCTTCCTGCACCACGGGTACCGCGTCATTGCGCATGACCGTCGTGGGCACGGCCGCTCCACGCAGACCGACGGTGGCCATGACATGGACCACTACGCGGACGACTTGGCTGCCCTGACCGTACATCTCGACCTCCATGACGCGGTTCATGTCGGCCACTCGACGGGCGGTGGCGAGGTCGTCCACTACATCGCGCGGCACGGCGAGGCTCGCGTGGCCAAGGCGGTGCTCATTAGTTCGGTGCCGCCGCTTATGGTGCAGACCGATGCCAACCCCGGGGGTTTGCCCAAGAGCGTGTTCGACGATCTGCAGGCCCAGCTGGCGGCCAACCGGTCCGTGTTCTACCGGGCCCTGCCGTCGGGGCCGTTCTATGGCTTCAACCGGCCCGGCGTCGAGCCCTCGGAAGCGATCATCGAGAACTGGTGGCGGCAGGGGATGATGGGAGGAGCGAAGGCCCACTACGACGGCATCGTGGCCTTCTCGCAGACCGATTTCACCGAGGACCTCAAGAAGATCAGCGTTCCCGTGCTGGTTATGCACGGAGACGACGACCAGATCGTCCCGTACGCTGACTCCGGCCCGCTATCCGCGCAGCTAGTACGGAACGGGATCCTGAAGACCTACCCCGGGTTCCCCCACGGTATGCCTACCACCCAAGCCGAAACGATCAACGCCGATCTGCTCGCCTTCATCCAGTCCTGATGGCGTTCTGCTCCTCGCTCAGGGGAGTCGCCTGAGCGTCGGGACACTTTCGGACTTATAGAGGTGCCATTAGCGGTGATGTTTGTCTAAACACTGAGAATGGAGGATGTTCGTGGACGCTGAGCCGGCGTTGAAGGTCGGAAACCGAGAGGAGCTGGTCTATCTTCTCGGCGAGGCGTGCGAGCTCGAGCACGGCCTGATGTGCGAGTACCTGTACGCGCAGTTCTCGCTGAAGCGCGGCGTGGAGGAGGGCCTCACGGCCAAGCAGCTGGCCCGGAGCCCGTTTTGGGTTGCTGAGATCGGGGCCCCTGGGTTTACCCGGAGGAGAACATGGACGCGGCCTTGATGAAGCTGCCGGCAGACCAGGTGCGCCGACCGCGTCCGGAAGATCCCGATCTTCGGCCCCTTCTGGGCGAGTCGCAGCTGACGACCCTGCGGCGATATGGTCGAGAGGAGCGCGTTGCGGATGGGGAGGTTTTGTTCGCCGACGGCGATCAGACCTATGACATGATCGTCGTGCTCGACGGCTCGATCGAGATCATCGAGCACCACGGCCACCCTGATGAGGTCGTGATCGTCAGCTATGGGCAGCGCGAGTTCATTGGCGAGATGGGCCTGCTCACCGGCCAGACCGTATATCTGAGCGCGGTTGCGACCACCCACGGCCGTGTCCTGCGAATACCAGTGGCACAGGTCAAGGTGATTATGTCCGAGGAGCCCGACTTAAGCGAGCTGATCCTGCGGGCGTTCCTCCTCCGGCACTCAAGACTTACCAACCGAGGGTCGGGTCCCGTCCTGGTCGGTTCGCGCTTCGACGCCGATACCCGGAGGCTCCTGGAAGTGCTCGCCCGCAATCGACTGTCGTCGAGATGGTTAGAGCTGGAGGGCTCGCCCGAAGCAGAAGCGCTCCTTCGCGAGCTCGACGTGCCGATCGCGGAGCTGCCGATCGTGATCCTCCCCGGCGGCTCACTCCTTCGCAATCCGACCAGTCTGCTGCTCCTCGACGCGCTGGGGCTGGCGGCGGGGCCATTGGAAGATCGATCTGCGGTGTGTGACCTCCTCGTGGTCGGTGGGGGGCCGGCTGGGCTCGCCGCCGCTGTCTATGGGGCCTCGGAAGGACTGTCGACCACGCTGGCCGAGGGCACCGCCCTCGGAGGCCAGGCAGGGACCTCGACCCGGATCGAGAACTATCTCGGCTTTCCTGCCGGGCTCTCCGGCGAGGAGCTGGCGGCCCGAGCTGTTTTGCAAGCCCAGAAGTTCGGCGTCCGGGTCAAGCTGGGCGCGAGTGCGGTCGCGCTGTCATCGGGCGCTGGGCTGCATCACGTCCGTTTCGATGACGGCGAGACGGTGACCGCCAACTCGGTGATCATCGCCACCGGTGCGCGCTACAACCGACTGCCACTCGATCGGCTCTCCGACTTCGAGGGCGTTGGTGTCTACTACGCCGCCACGCAGATAGAAGCAAAAGCATGCGGGGGCGGGCCGGTGGTGATCGTGGGGGGTGGTAACTCGGCCGGACAGGCGGCCCTGTACCTGGCCCGCACGTGTTCCACGGTTCGTATCGTCATCCGCGGTCCATCGCTCGCCAGCTCGATGTCGCGCTACCTGATTGATCAGATCGAGCGCCATCCTCAAATTCACGTCTCGCCCCGAACGGAGGTCACAAGCCTCGTCGGCGAACAGAAGCTCGAGGGTGTCGCTCTGCGCAGCAACGCCAGCCGAGAGACATCCACTCTCCCGGTCTGCGGGCTGTTCGTCTTCATTGGGGCCAGTCCCTGTACCGGCTGGCTCGACGGACGGCTCGCCGAAGACGGGCACGGGTTCTTGCTCACAGGTGCGGACATTCCAGCCAACCACCAAGACAGGGCAGACGTGATGCCGCTTGTTCTCGAAACGAGCAGGCCGGGCATCTTCTGCGTTGGCGATGTCCGAAGTCGCTCAATCAAGCGGGTCGCGGCAGCCGTCGGCGAGGGCTCCATGGCCGTGCGCTTGGTGTTCGAGCGCTTGGAGTCAGCCGGCTTGGCGATGGCCGACTCGCCGCGAGCCGACTGAGCACGTGTGCGCGTGGGCCGACCGGTCCGGCACGTCGACATCGACCGGCGGTCCTGGGTCGAGGGCGTTATCGCGTCGGGGGCCCCCGCCGAGTACGGCGAGATGCTCCAGTTCCTCACCGAGACCGTCGCCTCCGGTCACGGTTCACGACCCAACGACGAGGTCGAGAAGGTGACCGGGGCGCCGCCTAGGAACTTCGGCGACTTCGCTAGACGTACGGGAGCGGCGAGGACCGGAGATGGAGCACCGTGACGGCCATCAACGACCTGGACGATTTCGCTGCGCTCGGCCCGTTCTTCCGCATCGTCGAAAAGGGCCTGAGCGGGCTCGCCGAGGGGGACTACTTCTTCGACCTCCTTGCCGATGATGTCGTCTTCGACTACATCATCACGGTCCCGGGCTACCCACGGCACGTCGTAGGTCGCTCGGCGGTGGCTGAGTTGTACCGGCCTTATGGCGGCACCTTCGTGCTCCACCGATGCTTTGACCTGGCCGTCCATCACGACCGAGAATCCGGGGTGGTCGTCCTTGAGTACGCCTCCGAGGGTCGTGTCGTCGCCACCGGAGCTTCCTACGCAAACCGGTACATCTCGGTGCTCACGATCGTTGACCGCAAGGTCACCCGATGGCGCGACTACCTCGACCCGATCGCGGTCTTCGAAGCCGTCGGGTGGCCGCATCGAACCACCGAGTGACCCTTGTGCCGACCCTATTGACCCTGGCGCTTTGACTATCTCAACGGCGACAGTTCGAGAACTTCAGGGACTGACAGCTGTGGCGGGGGGACGCCGGGAGAGGGTGAAGCTCAGGAGCGGGTGACGCTCAAAAGCGGTGCGCCCACTCGTGGGACCGCAGCCGGGCGATCCTCTGGTCGGTAGGAGGGTGGTCGCTGAACCAGTTGGCAAAGCTCACCCGCCGGCCTGCCAGAGGGTTGACGATGTACATGGCGGCCATCTCCCGGGGCACGTTCATCGGCACACGCCGGGACGTGGCGTCGAGCTTGGCCAGGGCCGAAGCCAGGGGCTCACCGTCGCCGATCAAACGGGCGCCGTCCCGGTCGGCTTCGTACTCCCGGCTCCTGGACAGGGCCAGTTGCAAGATCGTGGCGGCCAGGGGCGCCAGGATGATCATGGCCAGGAAGCCGAAGATGTTTTCGTCGTTGTTGCGCCGGCCTCCTCCTGCGCCGCCCAGGCCGCCCATGAACAGGCTGCTCCACGCGGCCATCCGGGCCAAGAAGGTGATGCCCATGGCGATGGAGGCGGCCACCGAGGAAGTCAGGATGTCGCGGTTGCGTACGTGGCTGATCTCGTGCGCCAGTACCCCCCGCAGCTCGGACCAGGTGCAGATCTGCAGGATGCCTTGTGTGACGGCTACAGCGGCGTGCTTGGGGTTGCGGCCTGTGGCGAAGGCGTTGGGTTGGGCGGCAGGCGAGACATAAAGCTTGGGCATGGGCAACTTGGCCCGGGCCGTCAGGTCGCGCACGATCTCGTAGTACTGGGGCATCTGAGCTTCCGACACCGGAACGGCGCGGGCGGCTTTGATGGCGATCGTGTCGGAGAACCAATAGGACCCGCCGACGAAAACGAGCCCGACGACCAACCCGATGATCAGGCCCCCCTCGCCCCAAAAGGCTCCTATGCCGAGGCACAGCGCACCCAGCAGGGCCAATAGGACGGTGGTCTTGATGTTGTTGCGGTTCATGCGCTCACACCTCTGTGAACCAATGTACATAGTTGAGCTGAAAAGACGCTAAGCACCGTCACTCAGTCGTAGTACCCGGAGTGGATATAGAGGCAGGGGACACCCTCGGCCCGGAACATCTCCACATTTCGCAGGTCGTCCTCGAGGCAGAGCTTGAGGACGAAGCG
>CAYZVQ010000293.1:0-6548 GCA_964481925.1 uncultured Acidimicrobiaceae bacterium | reverse complement strand
GGGAGGATGTCGTGGAACTGGTTGAGCAGGATGTCCCGCCAGATTTCTTCCAGCTCGTCGTAGGGGTAGGCGGCCCGGCCCGCCATCAGGGCGGCGGCCGACCACAGCTCCGCCTCCCGGGCCAGGGCCTCGCAGCGCCGGTTGCCCTGTTTGATCTCGACCTGGCTCGTTATGGTGCCCCGGTGCAGTTCGAGGTACAGCTCGCCCGACCACACCGGTGCATTGGGGAACTCGGCCTGGGCGGCGGCGAAAAACTTCGACGGTGGTTCCACCACGACCCGGGGCGAGCCGTCGAGGTCGGCCAGACGGCGGGCCCTTTCCATCATCGCCCGGGTCGGCCCGCCGCCTCCGTCCCCATAACCGAAGGGGGCCAGCGAGCGCGTCCCGTAGCCCATTTCGGCGTAATTGCTAGCGGCGTGGGCCAGTTCGGACGGTAAGAGCTCGGCGTTGTAGGTATCGACAGGGGGGAAATGGGTGAAAACCCGGCTGCCGTCGATCCCCTCCCACCAGAAGGTGTGATGAGGGAACTTGTTGGTGTCGTTCCAGGAAAGTTTCTGGGTCAGGAACCAGCGGGACCCGGAAAGCAGGATGAGCTGAGGCAAGGCGGCCGAATAGCCGAAGCAGTCCGGCAGCCACACCTCCTCGGTCTCCACGTCCAGTTCCGACAAGAAGAAGCGCTTGCCGAACACGAGCTGGCGGACCAGCGCCTCCCCGCCCGTCACATTGGTGTCAGATTCGACCCACATGCCGCCTACGGGGACTATCTGGCCGTTTTTAACCTGCTCCCTCATCCCCTCGTAAATGCTCGGGTACTGCTGCTTCATCCACCACCACTGCTGGGCCTGCGAGCAGGCGAAGACGAGCTCGGGGTACTCCCGGCCCAGGGCGGCGACGTTGGAGAAGGTGCGGGCGCACTTGCGGACGGTTTCGCGGACCGGCCACAGCCAGGCCGAGTCGATATGGGCGTGGCCCACAGCCGAGACCGTGTGGGCGGTACGGGCGGCGGGCGCCGACATGACCTCGGCCAGGGCCTGGTGGGCCAGCGCCGGGTCCCCGGCCATGTCGAACGAGTCCAGGCACCGTTCCAGGGCCCGCAGGATCTCGTGGCGCCGGGCATCGGTAACGGGCAGCTGGTACATCACCCCGAGCAGGACCTCGAAGTCGAGCGCCAGGGCCAGGGCGTCCTCGTCGATCAGTACCAGCTCCGCCCCGCCGAACACGTAAAGCGGGCTCTGGCCGGCCGTGGCGGGGTCGCCCAGGTCGGTGGGCGCGAACCGGTCGCCATTGCCCCGGGTACCGGCACCCATGATGCCGGGCATGGCCACCGCCTCCACGAAGCAGGTCCAATCGCCCGAGCCGGCCGCCGTCGACGGGACAGGGAGCCAGTTGTTGCGGGGCAGCACCGCCTTGAGGGCGACGCCGTCGGTGCCGAAGGCCAGCCCCTCGGCCTGGAACCCGGGGCTGAGGTCGTTGAACCCGAGGTCCACCACGGCTTCGACGCGCCGGCCCGCCCACGCCGGCGGCACCTGGCCCGAGATGCGGAACCAGGTCGTGGACCACGGCGCCCCCCAGGGCGTGCCCGGCTCGACTGGCGCGTACGGGGCCGCCAACGCGTCGGCTACGGGCACCGGGGCGCCGGGGCACGCCAAAGCGGACACCTCACAAGCCTGGCGCTCGGCCCACACGCGGGGGCGAAGGCGGGCCTCCAGGGCGCGCGTGGCGCGCTGCTCCGTCCGAACGCGGTCGTCGTGCATCTGAGTCCTTCCCCGGCTTTTAGCCTTTGACTGCGCCCGCGAAAGTGAAATTGCCCCGCAGGAACCGGGAGCAATTGTAGCCCGGGCCCCTCGGCAAGGTCCTACTGGGGGGCGGCTTCGACCTTGCTCGGCCCGACCAGCGAGATCAGGAACTCGTTGTACATCGCCGCGCCCTGCGCGGGGGTCGCCTGGCCGGTGATGACCTGGCCGGTGATGACCTGGATCACGTTGGACAGCTTCGGGTACGCCGCGTAGGCGGGACGGAAGTGGGTGAAGGGGACGAGACTGGAGAACGCCGTGACCGACGCGTTGGACGACTTGTAGACAGGCGCCGCGGCCACGTCGGCCCGGGCGGGGATCTGACGGGCGCCGACGTCGTAGAACAGGGAGTTCTGGTAGTCGAGGGCGACGGTGATGAAGTTGAAAGCCATCTGCTTGTCGGTGGCATGCGACCCTACCGAGAGCAGCCAACCCCCGGACATGCTGGTCCTGCCGGCTCCCTGCCCGTTCTCGGTGGGCATGGCGGCAACGCCCATGGTCCTGGTCCACGCCGGCCACGGCGTGACGCCACCTTTGGACGCCGGTGCCCAATCACTGGAGACCCAGCTGCCATCGAGGTCGATGGCCAGTTTGCCCTGCGGCAGGTATTGCTCTGGGACCGTGGACGCCCAGTTGAGGCTCAGCGCGTCCTGGGGGCTGGCGGCCAGGCCCTGGCCGTAGAGAGCCTTCAGCGCATTGAGGGTGGCCCGCCAGCCCGCTCCCGCCTCTTCCCATTTGTTGGTCGTCGTGTCGTACAAGGGGTTGTTGGTCCCGTACAGGAACATTTCGAAGCCCTGCATGCTGCTGACCTCGCCGGTGCCGACACCGGAGTAGACGTTGATGGGGATGACGCCCGGCTCGGCCTTTTTGATCTTCTCTGCCGCGCTGAGGATGTCGGCCCAGGACTTCGGCTGCCAGGGGACGGCGATCCCGGCGCTTTGCAGGAGCGTCTTGTTGTACCACAGACCGCTGGTGTCGGTGCCCATGGGGACCCCGTAGATCTGACCATCGACGCCCTTGGCGGCGGCCTTCGCCGCGGCCGAGTACAGGCTCCAGCCCGACCACTTGGACAGGTAGGAGCCCAGTGGCGCCAGGTAGCCGTCGGCGATGTCGCCGTTGACGAGGAAGGTGTCCTCGTACAGGACGTCAGGGGCCGTCGAAGTTGACCGGCTCATGAGGTCGACCTTGGTGTAATAGGTTTTCTCGGGCGCGGCGATGGGCTCCAGGTCGACCGTCCAGCCCGGGTACGTCTTCTGGAACTCGGCCCCAGCCTTTTGCATAAGGGTGTTGAGGGTGATGTTGGTGCCGTAGTTCTGGTAGGCGACCTTGATGACCCCGCCCGTGCTGGCGGATACCGGCGGCGCCAGCGCCGTCAGCACCCCCGCAGCGGTCATTCCCATCATGACCAGACAGGTCCACAGCCTCAGCCCGTTGCGGGCGCCGCCCACTCTGCCCATGACCCCCCCGGCGGCGAAACCGGGCACGACGGGTAGGACGCAGGGGGACAACCCCGGAACTACCGCGGCCAGCAAAGCAACGGCGAGGAGCACTACCATCGCCAGATCTTACGACCGCGGGCACGAGAAGGGCTCGGCGCGGGGCCGTGGCCTGGATGAGACCGGCCCGCACAAAACGGGCCGAACAAGAAAGGGACGCTCTCATGCGCATCAGCTCCGTCCGCGGTACGTACTGCTTCGTCGCCCGGGGCGACCAGCTAGCCCAGGTCGTACGCGTCGTGGTGGCGGACGCCACTTCAGCCGCCGAGGCCGAGGTGGTGTTGGCCGGCGACGGCCTGGCCTGGACCGAGCCCTGGCGGGGGTCCCTGGCGGCGGAGCGGGCCGGCCGCGCGGACGGCCCGGCCTGGGCACCCGGCCGCGACGCCGGGCTGGCCGCTCCGGCCCGTTTCACCGCCGCGCCGGGCCTGCCCGACGGGGTCGTGGTGGAGGTGCCCGTCATCTTTGACGCCGAGCTGGCCCCCGGCGCCACGATGACGTTGCGGGCGGTGGCCCGATCGGGCGAGTCCCGGGCCGAGGCCGAGGGCGACGTGGTGGTCCGCGAGCCAGGCTGGCGCATGTTGATGGTCCCCCATTTCCACTACGACCCGGTGTGGTGGAACACCCAGGCCGCCTACACCTCCGGCTGGGACGAGCTGGTCTGGGCCCAGGACCGGCGGGAGACCTTTCAGCACAGCGGCTTGGCCCTGGTCGAGGCCCACCTGGAACGGACACGAGTCGACCCTGCTTACAAGGTCGTCTTCGCCGAGGTCGACTACCTCAAGCCCTTCTGGGACCTCTACCCCGACCGTCGCCAGGAGCTCCGGGACCTGATCGCGGCCGGGCGGGTGGAGATAGTCGGCGGCACCTATAACGAGCCCAACACCAACCTGACCGGGGCGGAGACGGGCATCCGCGCCGCTGTCTACGGCCTGGGTTTCCAACGAGACGTCATGGGCGCCGATCCTCAGAGCGCCTGGCAGTTGGACGTGTTCGCCCACGACCCCCAGTTCCCCGGGATCATGGCCGAAGCCGGGCTCACCTCCTCGGCCTGGGCCCGGGGCCCGTTCCACCAGTGGGGCCCCAAGGCTTCCACCGGGAGCACGGCGTGGATGCAGTTCCCCTCCGAGTTCGAATGGGTCGCCCCCAACGGCCGGGGCCTGCTCACCAGCTACATGCCCACCCACTACTCCGCCGGTTGGGAGCTCGAACGGGCCACCACTCTGGAGGGGGCCATGTGGCGGGCTTACGAGCTGCTCGAAGACCTGGCGCAGGTGGCGGCCACCAGGGTCACCCTCCTGCCGGTGGGCACCGACTACACCCCGCCCAGCCGCTGGGTCACCGACGTGGCGGCGCAATGGGCACGGCGCTACGCCTGGCCCCGCTTCGAAGTGGCCATCGCCCGCGACTTCTTCGACGCCGTGCGCTCCGAGCTCGCCCGCCAGGGGCGCGAGCCGTCGCCCCAGACCCGTGACATGGGCCCGGTCTATACGGGTAAGGACGTCTCGTTCATCGACACCAAGCAGGCCCAACGCCTGGCCGAGGCCGAGCTGGCCGACGCCGAGCTGCTGTCCGCCCTGGCCGCCGCCCTGGGCGCGCCGGTGCCGCAGCGGGAGCTGGACAAGGCCTGGCGCCAGCTGGTGTTCAATGCCCACCACGACGGCATCACCGGTTCGGAGTCCGACCAGGTATACCTCGACCTGCTGGGCGGGTGGCGGGAGGCCTACGAGCTGGCGGCGCGGGTGACGGGACGCTCCACCGCTCACCTGGTCGCCGCCATAACCACCGCGGGTACCGGCGGCACCGAGGCCAACGATGACGGGGAGCCCGCGGTCGTGCTCAACACCCAGGCCTGGGACCGCTCCGACCTGGCCGTCCTGGACGCGCCGGCTCCCGCCCCGGGCGAGTCGCTCGAGGTGACCGACAGCACCGGCCAGGCCGTGCCTTCCCTGGCCGAGCCCAGTCCCCTGCCGGGCTCGGTTCGCCTCAGCTTCGTGGCGCAGGACGTGCCCGGGGTCGGCTACGCCACCTACCGGGTGCGCCGCCAGCCCACCACCGGGACGGCCGGAAGCTCGTCCGGCAGCTCGGCCAGCGGCTCGTCCTGGTGGGTCGCAGTGCCCGGCACCGAGATCGCCAACGAACACCTCGAGATCGCCGCCGACCCCGCCCGGGGCGGGGGCCTGAGCCGCGTCACGGGCACCACCAGCGGCTTCCAGCTCGTGCCCGAGGGCGAGGTCGGCAACGAGCTGCTCGTCTACCCCGAGTACGCCAACCATCCCCGCTTCGGCGAAGGACCGTGGCACCTGTTGCCCCTGGGACCGCCGGCGCGTTCGGGGTCGGAGGCCGCCACCGTCCGGGCTGAGCGCTCGCCCCTCGGCCAGAGGCTGGTGGTGGAGGGAGCCCTGCGGGGCTTCGGCTACCGCCAGGTGGTGACGCTGTGGAACGGCGCCCGCCGGGCCGAACTACGCACCGAGATCCACGGCTGGGCCATCCAGGACCATCTGCTCCGGCTGCGCTTCCCCACCACCCTGGCCGGGGGCACCCCCGTCTCGGCCGTGGGCGACGCTGTCGTGGCCCGGGGTTTCGCCCTCATCGACGTGGACTCGTCCGAGCTGCCCTGGACGCTGGACAACCCGGCCGCGGAGTGGTTCGGGGTGAGCACCACCCTGGCGGTGGAGGCGGCCGAGGCAGGCCGCTCCTACCACCGCCGTTCTGTCGGCGTGGCCGAGGTGATCACCCCGGTGGGCGCCGGCGCCGCCCCCTGGGCGCGCCGCCTAGTGGTGGCCCTGGTGCAAAAGGGCGTCACCGCCACCTGCTCGGAAGCCGACCACAACCGCTACGGCGGCCTCGAGGGCGACAGCAACCTGCCCGACTTCCGGGTCGCGGTGGGCGGGCCGGCCGAGAACTCCTTCGTGGCCGTCGTCCTGCAGGCCGCCGGCCCGGCCTACCGCGCCGCTCTAGACGGCCAGCTCGCCCGCCAGGGCTGGGCGCGCCTCCTGGTGCCGGCGGAACGCTCCCTGCGGGAGGTGTGGCAGCCCGGAGCTGACCTTCGTGGCCCCCGGGACCTGCCTGTGATCGTGGTGGCGGGACGAGACCAGGCCTCGACGGAGGCGGCGGTGGACGCCCTCTCCGCCGAAGTGGTCGGCGGGCGCGTGGTGGTGGAACAGCCGGCCGCCCTGGTGCCCCAACCCGAACAGGTGCCCGAGTGGACGGCGGCCCTGCTCAACCGGGGCACCCCGGGTTTCGCGGTGGACTCGTCGGG
>CAYZVQ010000292.1:0-6557 GCA_964481925.1 uncultured Acidimicrobiaceae bacterium | reverse complement strand
GAGCGGTGCTCGACGAGGTCGCACACGAGGCGGTCCCCGTCGAGCTCGAGGTCGGCCAGCAGGGCCTCGACGGCGTCGAAAGACGTGCCCGAGATCATGCCGATGATGCGCATAAGTAGTTAGCTCCTTAGCTTTTAAGCTTCTTAGCGGGCTCGCGCTCGGGGGTCGATGGCGTCCCGCAGGCCGTCGCCCAGGAAATTGAAGCCGATAACGGCTATGACGATGGCCACAGAGGGTGCGGCCAGCGTCCACCAGGCGGTGCTGGCCAGAGAGCTGGACTGGCTCACCATCTCGCCCAGCGAGGCCGTGGGGGGCGGGGGCCCGAGACCGAGGAAGCTGAGGCTGGCCTCGGCCAGGACCGACCAGGCCAGGGCCAGGCTGGTCTGCACGGCGACGGTCCCGGCCACGTTGGGCAATATGTGGCGGAAGAGAAGGCGGCGGCGGGAGAACCCGAGCACCCGGCCCGCACGCACGTAGCCGGCTTCCCGCAGGGCGAGGACCGGCCCCCGTACCACTCGGACGAAGATGGGTATGTAGCCGATGCCTATGGCCAGGGCGCTGTTCAGCCAGCCCGGGCCTAGTGCCGTCACGATGGCCAGGGCGAAGAGGATGGCCGGGATGGCGAAGAGCATGTCCGTGGCCCGCATGATGACGCTCGCCGTCCAGCGCCCGAGGTAACCGGCCACGATCCCGGCCACGGTCCCGATGACCCCGGCGATGGCCACGGCCACGCAGGCGATCTTGACCGATATGTACAGGGCCTGCAGGACCAGCGAGAAAAGGTCGCGCCCGAACTGGTCCGTGCCCAACAGGTGGCTGAACGAGGGCGACTTGAGCACGGCCGAGGGGTCCTGGGCCTGGGCGGGGTAGGGCGTTGTCCCGACGGCGCCGGCGATGGCGGCCAGGAGCACGAGGCCGACGAGCACGCACCCGGTCCGGCCATTGGAGTTGTTCCACAGGCTGGCCAGCAGCGTGCGCCGGCCGGGCGTGTCGGCGGGGTCGCCTCGTCCGGCCCGGGCGTCGCTTTCGAGCGGCGCGCCCGCCGGCGCCGGGACGGGGAGGGGACCGGCGAGGGTCACGACGCCCGCGTCCTTGGGTCTATGACGGTGTAGAGCACGTCGGTCAGCATGTTGACGATGATGAAGCCGGCGGCGAATATCAGGGTCACCGTCTGGACGACGGGGAAATCACGTTCGTTTATCGAGGTTATGAGCAGGCGCCCGAGCCCGGGCAGGACGAATATCTGTTCCACGATCACCGTACCGCCCAGCAGGTAGCCGAGCTGGATGCCGGACATGGTGGTGACCGGGACCAGTGCGCCGAGGAAGAGGTGCTTCCAGGTGACCACCCGCTTGGACAGGCCCTTGCCCCGGGCCGTGCGGGCGTAGTTGAGGCCGATCACCTCGAGCATGGCGGCCCTCGTGGTCCGCATCATGGCCGCCCCGATCCCCAGGCCCAGGGTGAGAGCAGGGAAGAAGATCTGCTGCACGTTGAGCCAGGGGTCCTGGGTGATGCTGGCGAAGCCCTCCGAGGACGGGAAGTAATGGAACTCCGAGGCCAGGAACGTCACCAGGCCCGTGCCGATGATAAAACTGGGCACCCCGAGCCCCACGACCGACACGCCCCGGCCCAAGTCGTCCACCAAGCGGCCCGGCTTGAGCGAGCCGAACACGCCGAAGAGCACGCCGATGAGCTCGCCGATGATCATAGAAGCGATGGCCAGCTCGAGGGTTATCGGCAGCGCCGCCCCCACCAGTGATGCCACCGACGTCCGAGAGGTGAGCGAGACGCCCAGGTTGCCCGTGAAAATGGCGCCCAGCCAGGAGCCGAACTGCTGGAAAAACGGCTCGCCCACGCCGTAGTAGTGGTCGAGGGCGACGACCTGGGCGTGGCTGAGCAGGCCGGCGCTCACCCCGAGCTGGGCCGTCACCGCATTGCCCGGGAGCAGGCGGAGCACCACGAAGATGATCACGGCCACGCCAAAGAGCGTGACGAGCATGCTGAGCAGGCGCCGGGCCACACCGGTCAGCACGGGGAGGGCCCGGCCATCACCAGGACACTAGCCCGAAGGGGCCTCGCCGGCAGCCGAGCCGCCGGTGAGGCCCCTTTGCTGGGCACCTTTCCTCACGCGATCGCTAGTGCCGCTGGAGCCTACGAGAGCGTCGTGGAACGCAGCGAGTCGAGCGTGGTCGAGTTCGTCGGGGCCAGCGTGAACCCGTGCACGTTGGCCGTGACGGCGGCATAGTCGTACGCCGTGAACAGCCAGATCCACACGGCATTGGAGGTCAGCGCGTTGGAGAACTGCGTCCAGATGGCCTTGCGATTGGCCAGGTTCGACGCCGCGTCCCCCTGGGCCAGCAACTTCTGCAACGACGGCGAGCTGTAGCCGGCGGGCACGCCGAGGTTGGCCCCCGTGCCGAAGTAGCGGCCGTACATCGTGTACGGGTCGGGGTCGGAGCTGTTCCAGGCGAAGGCGGCCTGGAAATCGCCCTTCAGCCAGTCCTGGATGTAGGCGTTGCCGGCGATGTTCTCGGGGTGCATAGTGATCCCCGCCTGGGCCAGCTCGGACTGCATGACGGTGGCCTGGGCCGCGCTCGTCGGGTCCAGGTCCGTCGAGGTCAGCGCCGTGAACGAGAAGCCGTTCGGGTCACCGGCCTTCTTCAGGTAGGCCTTGGCCGTGGCGATGTTGGGCGTCGGGCAGACCGCTGAGACCGGGTCGGAGGCGAACACGCCCAGCGGCACCGGCCCGACCACTTGGCCGGCCCCGAAGACGGCCTCGTTGAGGATGGTGTTGCGGTCGGTGGCGCAGGCGATGGCCAGGCGGTTGTCCACGTTGGCCAGCGGCCCCGTCTTGTCCTGGAGCATGAGCGCCCGGTAGGTGAGGTCGAGCACCTTCTGGTCCACTATCGGCGACGGCAGGTGGGTGGCGATCTGCGGTTCTGTGAGCAGCCCGATCTGGACCGTGTTGGCCTCGACAGCCGACGCGATCGACTGCTCGGAGGGGATCGTCTCGATCTTCACGCTGCTCAGGCTGACCTTGCCGCCCCAGTAGTTGGGGTTGGCCTTGACCACGAAGGTATTGCCCGGGCTCCAGCTGGAGAACTCGAACGGGCCGGTCCCGTCGGGCGTCTTGGCCACGGTCCCGGCGGCGATGGCCTTGGTGGACAGCATCGAGAGGTTGACGTACGTCAGCCCGTCGAGGACCGAGGTGTCAGGCGCGCTCAGCTGGAACTGCACCGTGTAAGGGCCGGTGGCCACGATCTTCTTCACATTGGCGAGGTATGAGGCGGAGGCGTCGCCGGTCTTGGGGGCGATGGCCCGCTCGAGCGAAGCGACGACGTTGGCCGAGGTGAAGGTCGAACCGTCATCGAAGGTCACGCCCTTGCGGAGCTGGAAAGTGATCAGTTTGTTGCCGTCGCTGTAGGCCCAAGCCGTGGCCAGGTCGGGGACCAGTTGCAGCTTGGCGTTGTACTGGACGAGCTGGTCGTAGATCAGGCCCAGGGCCTGGAAGTCCAGGAAGTTGGTGACGATGTCGGGGTCGAGCTTTTGCACGCTCGACGTGTCGCCCACCACGAGGGCCCCGCCCGACACCGCTGGTACCCGCGACGCCTGCGCTGCTTGGGCGGTGGCGGCGCTTCCGGAGACGACGCCGCCCAGCGTGGCCACGAGGCCGGCGCTGAGGACCAGCGCAACGCGGTTGCGGGCGAACTTCTTCGGGCCTGGCTGGTCGAGGACGGCTTTCGCATTGAAACCCACTAAGGCACCTCCCAGTGCTGGTCACGCTCCAACGGAGCGAACTCGCGACAAGTTATACCACTGGGCATTGGTCCGATCAAGTAGGGTAGAAGGTTGTACGCGTACTCGTTCGTCCGTCAGCCTGGGGGAGTTGTGCCACAGCGAAATCTTTGCCCGTACTTACTAAGCCCAGACCTGGCAGTACCAGGCACATTTGGCGGTGCCAATTGGTCTGGTCCAATTTATTGGCCTAGTCCAATCGCCGGAGCCCAGCTCGACAGAGCGGTCCAAGGAGGGGTGCGGTGACGGCAGCGGGGGTGCCGGCGGTGGAGGGCTACGGCGAGCTGCTCGAGAGGCAGAGCATCGAGACGGGCCAGCCGAAGTACCGGGTACTGCGCGACGCGCTCCTGGGTCTCATCCGGGAGCTGCCGCCCGGTTCCGCCGTGCCTACCGAGAGGGAGCTGTGCGAACGCTTCGGCGTCTCCCGGGGGACCGTACGCCAGGCCCTGGACCGCCTGGCCGCCGAGCAACGGATCCATCGCCACCAAGGCAAGGGTACCTTTGTCGCCAAGGCCAAGATCGACCAGGTGCTCGAGCTGACGAGCCACACGGAGTTCGTCAAGGCGCAGGGCATGGAGCCGGCATCGAGGCTGATCGGTGTCACCCGGACGCTGGCCGAGAGCGATGTGGCCGCCATGATCGGTTTGCAGGAGGGCGACGAGGTCCTCCAGATCGAGCGGGTCCGCCTGGCCGACGACGAGCCACTGGGGGTGGAGCTGCTCTACCTGGACGCCAAGCGCTTCGACGGGATCGTGGCCGTGTTGGGAGAGTCGCAATCGGTGTACCAGCTATTGCGCTCGGGCTTCGGCGTCGAGCTGGCCTGGGCGGAGGAGACGATCGAGGCGATCGTGGCCCGGGAGCGGGAGGCGGACCTGCTCGGGATCCACACCGGTGCACCGGTGCTCCTACGCTGCCGGCAGAGCTTCGATTCCAACGGGCTACCGGTCGAGTTCGTGCGCTCGGTGTACCGGGCCGACCGCTTCCGTTTCCGTACCCGGCTGCAACCGGTGGCCAACGCCCCCGCCCTACCCCTGCCCCCCGGTACCAAGTTGCGCCTGGCGACGACGGCTGATGCGCCCGGCCTGGCCCGGGTGTTCGTCGGCGCGTGGCGGGCGGGCTACGCCGGCATCGTGGACCGCCGCGTGCTCGAAGGCCTGGACGAGGAGGACATCGCCGACTGGCTCGGGACCCTGACTTCGTCCAACGGTCCCACCACCTGGTTGGCCGAGTCCGCCGCCGGGGACATCCTGGCCTTCTCCCGTCACGGCGAGGACCCCGTGGACAGCCGCCGGGGCCACATCTACTCGCTTTACGTGGCGCCCGAGGCGAGCGGCCGGGGCCTGGCCAAGGCATTGCTCGAGCACGATCTCGGCCTCCTGGCCGAACGAGGGCTGCGCACCGTCACCCTGTGGGTGTTCGAGGAGAACCGGGCGGCGCGCAACCTGTACGCCTCGTTCGGGTTCGTCTCGGACGGCGGCCAGCGGGTCGAACCTCAGTACGGGGCGCAGGAGATCCGACTACGCCGGACCTCGACGGACAAGGAGGGGGCAGGCACAGAGTGAGGAGCGTGGCGAGCGGCCGGGTGCGGCCAGACCTGTTTTTCAGCGTGACCGACGCCAGCGCCCGACTGCGCCCGGGCGCCCTCAAGCGCCTCCGGGCTTACCTCGCCTCCCTTTTGTCCGAAGGGTTCCCGCCCAGCGTCTCCCTCGCCGTCGTCGCGCCCGAAGGCGTGCTGGTCCAAGCCTTCGGCGGCTGGTCCTGCCTGGTCGAGGAGACCGTGGCCACGACCCCTGCGACCCGGTACGACTTGGCCTCGCTGACCAAGGCGGTATGCACCACGACCCTGGTGCTGCTGGCCGCGGAGCGCGGCGCCCTGGCCCTCGAAGACGAGGTGGTGCGTTGGCTGCCCCGGTACCCCGAGCCGCGCACGACCCTGTGGCACCTGCTCACCCACACCTCCGGCCTCGTCGCCCACGTGCCGTTCTATTTGACCGGGACCGGTCGCGGGCCCATTGAGCAAGCTCTGTACGCGGAGGCGGCCGGTTCGCAGGCGGGCCAGGTCGTGCGTTATTCCGACCTCAATTTTATGCTGCTCGGGTGGGTGCTCGAAGCTTGCCTAGGGCGGAGCCTCGACCGGTCCTTCGGGGCCGAGGTGGCGGCGCCGATCGGGCTTCGGGCCACGGGGTTTTGCCCACCTCCGGCCGACCGTCCGTGCACGGCGGCCACCGAGCTCGACGGTGACCAGCGCTTCGGGCCCGGCCTCGTCTGGGGCGAGGTGCACGACGGCAACGCCTACTACCTCGGGGGTGTGGCCGGTCACGCCGGCCTGTTCGCCCCACTCTCCGATCTCGCCCGCTTCGTACAGGCCCTGCTGGACCCCGAGGCCGTGCGCCTGCTGTCAGCGGAGTCGATCGTCCGGATGAGCACCCCCCAGGCCTCCACTGGCGCAGACCTGCGAGGGCTCGGTTGGCGGCTCGAACCAAAAGACTGGGGGACGTGGCCGCCGGGCACCATCTGGCACACCGGCTTTACCGGGACCTCGTTGCTGGTCGCGCCGGGCGCGAGGACCGGGGTAGTTCTTCTCACGAACAGTGTCCACCCGTGCCGCCGCCTTGACGACCAGGCCGCCGTGCGGGCGGAAGTCCACCGGCTGGTGGCTGAGGCGTTGCCGTGACCCTCCCCAGCGCTTCGCCACCAGCCGGGGCTTCGCCCCCCCCCCCCCCCCCCCCCCCCCCCCCCCCCCCCCCCCCGCCCCCCCCCCC
>CAYZVQ010000291.1:2597-6566 GCA_964481925.1 uncultured Acidimicrobiaceae bacterium | reverse complement strand
GGCCTCCGGTTTGCTGAGCGAGAACTCCTTTTGGGCATGGCCCTGGCGCAGGGCCGTCATCCTCTTTCCTCTGCTCGTCCCAACTCGGTCCCAAAACTCAACGCGGCGGCAAAAACGTCCGTAAAGGACCTGCTCACCGTCAGTTCCACATAACGCACCCGCATAGCCAAGCGGTCCGCCACCGCACGTCGCTCCCTCGACAGCAGCAGTTGCTCCGCCCCCCGGCCGGCAGCGTTGCCCACCTGGTGGTAGCGGTGCTTGTCGACGTCCACGAGGAGGCCCACCCGGATGGCGCTTTGCAGGTCCAGGTAAGTCCCAAAGGCCCCCGCGACCACGACACGGTCCAGGTTGGAGGCGCAGAGCCCCGCCTCTTGCAACAGCAGCTCGGTGCCGGCCCGGATGGCGCCCTTGGCCAGCTGAACCTCGTTCACGTCGGAACGGGTGAAAACGACGTCGCGCCCGTGCCCTGTCCGTGCCGCCGGCACCAGCAGGCACGTGGGCTTGCCGCTCGACCGGCTGACCAAGGGGTGGTCCTTGGCCAATGACCCTCGCTCGTCGATGATCCCGGCGTCCAGCGCCGCGGCAATGGCGTCGACGATCCCCGAGCCGCAAATGCCGACCGGGGCCTGCGCCTCCACGGTCTGTACCTGAAAAGCACCGTTCCGGAAGCGAACGTGCTCGATGGCGCCGGGTGCGGCCCGCATCCCGTCGTGGATGTGCGCTCCTTCGAAAGCTGGGCCCGACGCCGTCGAACAACTCCAGATGACCCCTTTGTGGGCCAGGCTGATCTCGGTGTTGGTGCCGATGTCCAGGGCCAGCACCGTCTCTTCGGTGTCGGCCAGGCCCGTGGCCAGGAGCATGGCCACGTGGTCCGAGCCGACATAGGCGGCGATGTTGGGCGGCAGGTAGATGGCGGCGCCGCCGGCGAGGCGAAGGCCGATCTCGGCGGCCCCGGCCACCACGGCGTCGCTCACGGCCGAGATGTAGGGGGCCTCGCCTAGCTGGCGTACAGGTAGGCCGGTCACGAAATGGTGCATGACCGTGTTGCCGACCACTACGGCATCGACTATCTGGTCGCGCCGGGCACCGGCCTGCGCGCACAGGACGCCCACCAGGTTGTCGATCTCCCCCACCAACCGCTCGTGCAACAGCCGCGCCGCGTCGGGCGAGGTGTTGGCGTACGTGACCCGGGTCACGACGTCCTCGCCATAAGCGATCTGGGGGTTCATCGCCCCGGCCCGGGCCAAGGTGTGCCCGCCGGCCAGGTCGACCAGGTACGCAGCGAGCTTGGTCGTGCCCGCGTCCACCGCCAAGCCAAGCAGCGGCTCTTTCGGCGGTCGGATGCAGACAAGGTCGCCGGTGCCGTCGGGCCGGCGCCGCACGGCGGCTCGGCCCTGCCAGTGCTGGTCCCGCAACCGGTCCGAACTGGACGCCGCTACACGCAGTTCGACCGAAGTCCCCGGTGCGCCCGCCGCCGCCAGGCCCTCGAGCAGCCGCCTGGTGTCGGCCCGTAAGTCTTCGAGCGACGGCGGCGCCAGGGCCAAATCGATGGCGATGACGGCAGGGTCGAGCTCGAAGTCCACCGACAGGCCTTCGGTCTGTAGCCGCTGCGGCGCGCTCAGTGATTCGGGAGGGATCTCCAGGCGCACCGCTCCGACCACCCTGGTCTGGCAGGCCAGGCGCCAGCCCTCGGCCCGCTCGGAGCCGTCCAACCAGGTCCTTTCCTCTTCCGTCTCCTCGCCCAGCCGTCCGTCGACGGCTCGGACCCGGCAGGTGCCGCATGTGCCCAGGCCCCCGCACACCGCCACCAGTTGCACCCCCGCGAGCTGGGCCGCCTCCAGGACGGTCGAACCTGGCGGCACCTGCACCCGCCGGCCGACGGGTTGCAGGTCCACGTTGACCAGGCCCCCGGCGGAGGCGCGGAGCAACGGCACGTTCCCGACCCCCTACTCTCTCCCGGTGAGGCGCGCCGGCCGCCTAGGCGGCCAGCACTTCCCTGACGACGCGGACGGCACCGGAGGCGTCCACGCCCAGGTCCATGATCTCGAAGCCCGAGCCCTCGAGCATCATCGCCACCAGGTTTTTGCCGATGTCGTGGAGGTCGCCCTGGACGGTGCCGATGGCCACTGTGCCCGCGGCCTCGACGCCCTCTTCGAGTAGGTGGGGCTTGAGCACCCCCAGGGCCGCGGTCATCGCCCGGGCCGCCACGAGCATCTCGGGCACGAAAATCTCGCCCTCCTCGTACAGCCGGCCCACCTGCGCCATGGCCGCGATCAGGCCCTCGCTCAACAAAGTGCCGGCCTCCGTGCCCTCGGCCAAACCCTGTTCGACCCTGGCCACGGCCGGCTTCAGCTGTCCGTCGACAACGGCCTGGCGAAGCTCATCGATCACAGTCATCTGGTCTCTGCTCCATTCTCGGTTATTCCCCGTAACGCCTGGTTACTTCGGACGCCATAGCCGCCCACTCCCATAGGCGATGGGGCTCGTAGCGCAATGTGCTGATGTCCTTCATTATCACTTCTACCACGCACCCGTGCGCTTTGGCCTTTGTCAGGACCATTTCCAGCTCGTCGCGGGCTTTGTCGAGGTGCCAGGTGCTTTCAGCGAACACAGCCGGGTTGGGCTTGTAGGAGAACACGTACCGGTTGCCCACATTGGCCACGGCCTGGTCTATGTCGACCCACGGGCTCATCGACACCTTGCGCAGGTTGGGTATTTTCTCCAGGATCCCCATTTTGCGGTGCAACGGGTCGCAACACCCGTAGTAGTTGAGCCCGAAGCGGCTCAACCAGCGCACCTCGTACTGCATGGCGAACTCCCAATGCATGCGGGGCGAAACATCGGAGAAAATCTGCGCCGCACCGCTTCCCCAGAGGTCCTTGGCCCGTACGTGCTCGGGGTCATAATCGGGCGCCGGCAGTTCGTCGGTGTAGCCGAGGCCGCCCGAACCGATCCGGTAGTAGGTGTTGTTGAGCCTCAGCAGGTCCTGGCTCTCGAACTGGTCGAGCATGCTGAGGTAGGCGTTGACCAGCCTGTCTATGGCCTGGTGGACAAACTCGGGCCTGTCGTACAAGTCGGTGAGCAGCTCTTGCACGCCCCACCACCTGATCATCTCGTCCCACGGTGCAAACCAGAAGCAGAAACCGTTGGCGCCCCGGGTCTTGACATCGATCGTCCCGGCGAAAATATCCTGCAACTGCTGGTAGTGCTGCTCCGAGGCCCCCCGGTCGTGCGTCACGACCGGGACCTTTATTTTCTCCAGGTCGTCCTCGTCGCGTATCTGGATGTTGAAATGGCGCGACACGATCGAATTTGCTTCGTCAGTGACCGCAATATCGACGTCCTCGGCAATGCCGAACGCAGTGTTGTACACCACGAGCGGGGAGTAAACGGCCGGCTCCACCACCATGTCCGCCGGCATGTGCTCCCACTGGTAGATCTGCTTGCGCAGTTCCCACTCGTGGTAGCGGCTCCATTCGGTCGTCGTCCGCAAGGTCAGCTCGTCGTCGACGTCCATCTCGTGCCAGGGGATCTCGTCGATCCACACCATGGGTTTGACCTGTCTCAGCCCGTTGAGCGACCGCCACATGCCCACCTTCGCATCCTGCACCGGTAGGGCGGCATAGCTGGCGAGCCGCTGGCCCAGCTCGCGCAGGGCCCTCTTGTCCGACGCGCTAACCTCTGCCTCGTCCCTCGCGACGGCGCCTCTGCGTGCTGGGTCAACTAACCAGTTTCCATCTTGCATCAAGGCTGGCCTCAAATCCGGCGCTGCGGGGCCGATTTGCCCGGGCGCTTACTAAGTCAAAGACGCCTGGGGGCCGGGCCGATAGGGACCTTCGGCACTTCTATACTCGCGTCAAGGCCCAAGGGCGTCAGCCCCCGGGGGCCATCGGGACCGATCGACGAACAGAGATAACGCGAGATGCGCCGCCTTCCCCCGCACCACGTCCCCAGGCCCCGCCTCACCGA
>CAYZVQ010000291.1:0-2497 GCA_964481925.1 uncultured Acidimicrobiaceae bacterium | reverse complement strand
GAGACCCTCGAACTATGCCGCAGCGGCTTCGAGCTGAAGATCGGCCCGCACACGGCCAAACTCCTGGACCGAGCCACCGGTGGCTGGACGGCGGCCACCGTCCTGGCCGCCGCGCGCGCCGCTCGTACCGGCGAGGCCCTCGGGGACATGGCCGAGGCGGCGATCGGGCCAGGGCACCCGACAGAGGCGGTAGCCGCCATCCTCGACGAAGCCGTCGTCGCCCTCGGCCCAAGTTCCCGCCGGGGCCTGGCCCAGGTCGCCCGCCTGCCTTTGCTCGACGCCGGGCTGGTGGACCTGGCCGCCGGGGAGGACGGGTTCTTCGAGCGCAGCCTGAGCGCCGGCATCCCGTTCACGCCCGCCCGGGGCCCCTGGTGGGACCTGCCCGGGCCGGTGCGGGACTACCTGGCGACGTTTTCGCCCCTGAGCGCTGACGCCATGCGTTCGGCGGCGAAAGAGTACGGCCGGCGCGGCGAGCTGGAATGGGCGCTCCAGCTGCTGCTGGCCTCAGGCGACGCCGGCGAGGCGGCGTCCATGCTGGCCGCCACGCCGCCCGAGGTGGTAGAGACGATGGACGCCCTCGAGCTGGGCGCCGTGTTCGACCAGCTGCCCTCCGAGGCCGTTGACGCCCACCCCAACGTGCTCCTCGTTGTCGCCCGGGCCTGTCGGCTGGCGACCCGGTTCGACCAGGGAGCGGTCCTCCTGGAGCGGGCGGGAGTACTGGCGGCGCGCTCAGGCGACTCGGCCCTGGAAAGGGCGATAGCGGTCGAGGTCGCCCACGACCTGCTCCGCGAGCTGAGGCACCGGGAGGCCGAGGACTCCGCCCGGCGCGTGCTGGACGAGGTCGCGGCGGGCGAGCAGTTGACCCGGGCGCGGGCCTACCACGCCCTGGGCCAAGCTCTGTGCTGGCGCGTCGACGATAGGGGCCGGCGCGACGAAGCGGCCCTGGCCGAGGCCGAGGAGTATTTCACAAGGGCCACAAACCTGTACCGGGCGCTGGGCATGCGTTCGGCGGTGTCGGCGCTGGCCCCCTACTGGGCCCTCATGATCGAGTTCGCCGGCGGCCGGGCGCAGGCCGCCATGGACCGGCTCGAAAAGGCCCTGACCCTGGTCTCGGACCGGCCCCGGCGCTGGGCGTACGTCATGTGCTTCCGGGCCTGGGTGGCCGCGGAACTGGGCCAGGACGACGTCTGCCGGGCCAGTGCCGACGAGGTGTTCCGGGTGGCCGACCAGCTCGACAGCAACCTGTTCCGAGCCCAGGCGCACTGGAAACTCGCTGTCCTGGCCTCTTATCGGGAGGACGCCGAAGCCACCGTTTTCCACCTACGACAAGCCGAGCTGCACAAAGACACCTGGTGGGGACCGGGCTCGGGCGACTTCCTGGCCGACGCCGCCGACCTGGTGGACCGGGTCGGGCACACCGCCCTGGCGTGGGAGTACCTGGCCCGGGTAAAAGCCGACCCCAAGGACGCCGGTCACCTCGTCGCCCTGTCCGAAGCCGCCCTGGAGGCCAGGCACGGCGACCCCGTCGTGGCCGAGGAGCGCCTGCTGGCCGCGGCCCAGGGACGGACCGACCCCCGTGAGTACTGGCGAGTCACCCTTTTGCGGGCCTTCGCCGCCTTCCGCCGGGGCGAGGACCGCCAAGCCGGTGCCCTGGCGGCGCGGGCCTGTGAAGAAGCTGCCCGCCTGGGCCAGCCCCAGCTCCCCCTGATCCGTGAGCGCGCCGTCACCGAGCAGCTTCTCGGCCTGGCTGTCGAGACGGGCCAGCCGGCCCCCCTGGCCCTGCAGGTCAGCGCCCTCCCGAGGTCTCTGGCCGTGCTCGGTCGCTTCGAGCTCACCGAGGCGGGCCGGCCCGTTCCCTTGGGCGCCAGGCAGGAAGCCCAGCTGCTCAAGTACGTCGCCGTCAGCGGCGGGCAGGTCCACGCCGAGCAGGCCATCGAGACAATATGGCCCGAGGGCGGCCGGGACGCCGGCCGCAACCGGCTGCGGACCGTCCTCAACCGTCTGCGGGCCCTGGCCGGCAACGTCCTGGTCCGCGAGGGGGACATGCTGGTGCTCGACGAAACGGTGCGGGTCGACGTCGCCGAGTTCTTCGTCGAAGCCCGTCGCGCCCAAGCCCTGGCCGCCACGGACCTGGCGTTGGCCACTGCCATCGCCCGGGGGGCGATATCGCGCTACCGAGGGGACCTGCTACCCGAGGACCGCTACGAAGACTGGGCCGAAAAGCAGCGCCAACGGGCCCGGCTGGCACTGCTCGACCTTCTCGACCTGTGCGCCACCGAGGCCGCCCGCCGCGGCGACCTTGACGGGCTGCGCCGGATAGTCGAACGGACCATCGAGTTCGCGCCGTACGACGACCTTCGTTACCTCCGGGCCGCCTCGACGCTCCTGGCGCAAGGACGCCGGGGGGAGGCGTTGTCCGTCGTGCACCGGGCGCGCTCGGCTTTCGCCGAGATCGGCCTGGACCCCCCGCGCCCACTGCTCGACCCCGAGCGCTCCA
>CAYZVQ010000290.1:0-6571 GCA_964481925.1 uncultured Acidimicrobiaceae bacterium | reverse complement strand
CCGCGGCGTGGGGCTTCGCCGAACTGACGGGGGCGCGCCGCAGCCTCAACTGCCGCGCCACCCAGGCTCCCCTCTTTTACGGTGTTTATGTCGCCTCGCTGGCGTTGGCGGCCGGCCTGACCCTGGTGTGCGGTTCCCCGGTGCGCCTGTCGGTGGCCATCGAGGTGGGCAACGCCCTTTTGCTCCCGGTGGTCCTCGGGTTCCTCCTGGCCCTGGCCCACAAGGCCCTACCCGCCCCCTACCGCTTGCACAAAGTGCAGAGCACGGTCACCCTCGGTGTCGTAGTGGCCGTGCTGGCCCTCAACATCGAGCTCGGCGCCCGCCTGGTCGGCCTTTGACGCCCAGGCCTGACCGGCGCAGTGAGCCCCCCAGGCTGCGGGAGCCCCTAAAACGTGTGGACCTACGGCCCTGATGGCAGAGCTGTGGGCCGCCTATGGTGGCTACCTATGTGCCTCGGTATCCCCGGACAAGTAACCGAGCTGCTCGACGACGGCTCCCAGCACGCCTGGGCCGACGTCAGCGGCGCCCGCCGGAGGGTCAACGTCGCCCTCCTGGAGGACGAAGACCTAAAGGTCGGAGACTGGGTGCTCATCCACGTCGGATTTGCCCTGGCCAAGCTGGATGAGCAAGAGGCTGCTCAGACGCTCCAACTCCTCGAGGGGATGGCCAAGGCCTACACCGACGAGCTCGAGGCCATGGCCAACTCCGGCACCAGCGCGCCGGGCCAGGGCTAGCGTACAGTGCGCTTCGTCGACGAGTTCCGGGACCGGGACAAGGCCGTCGCCCTGGCGGTGCGCATCGCCGAGCTGTGCACACCGGGACGGCACTACAAGATCATGGAGATCTGCGGGGGCCATACCCACACCATCTACAAGCACGGCCTGGAGCACCACCTCCCACCCGGGGTCGAACTGGTGCACGGGCCGGGTTGCCCGGTCTGCGTGATACCCATGGGCCGGGTGGACGACGCCATCTCCATCGCCCGCACCCCGGGCGTGACCATGGCCTGCTTCGGCGACATGCTGCGCGTGCCCGGCAGCCAGGGCTCTTTTCTCGACGCCAAGGCGTCGGGGGCGGACGTGCGGGTCGTCTATTCGCCCATGGACGCATTGCAATTGGCGGTCGACGAACCGGGACGCCAGGTCGTGTTCATGGCCATCGGTTTCGAGACGACCGCGCCGTCCACGGCCCTGACCTTGCTACGAGCCAAAGCCATGGGCGTGCCCAATTTCTCAGTTTTTTGTAACCACGTGACCATCATCCCTCCCCTGCGGGCCATCCTCGACGCTGCTGACGTCGACCTCGACGGGTTCATCGGGCCCGGCCATGTTTCCGCCGTAATCGGTTGCCGGCCCTACGAGCCCATCGCCCGCGAGTACGCCAAACCGGTGGCGGTGGCCGGTTTCGAACCCCTCGACGTGCTCCAGGCCGTCTACCTCGTGGTGCGCCAACTAGCCGAGGGCCGCGCCGAAGTGGAAAACCAGTACAGCCGCGTCGTCACCTGGGACGGCAACCCCCGGGCGGTCGAAGTCATTGCCGCCACCATGGAGCCGCGGCCCCACTTCGAATGGCGCGGCCTGGGCTCCATCCCCTGGTCGGCCTTGAGCCTGAGGCCGGAGTTCGCCACCTTCGACGCCGAAAAACGCTTTGACGTCCCCGGGGTGAGGGTCGCCGACCCCCGGGCCTGCCAGTGCGGAGAGGTGCTGAGGGGGCGCATCCGCCCGTGGGAATGCCGAGTGTTCGGGACGGCGTGCACGCCCGAGAAACCGATTGGCACGTGCATGGTCTCCAGCGAAGGAGCGTGCGCCGCCTATTACAACTTCGGTCGCGTAAACCTGAAACGGCCCCTGGCCAGGGCCCGGACGTGACAGGCCCGGACGTGACAGGCGGGCCAGGACCGCAGGGCCCCCAAAAGGGCGGGAAGAAAAGGGCTTTCGGCCACACCGTGATCAACCTCGCCCACGGCTCGGGCGGGAAGGCGACTCATTCGCTCGTCGAGTCGGTCTTCCTCGACGCTTTCGCCAATCCCATACTGGCCCCGCTCAACGACGGGGCGGTGGTGAGCGTCGCCGGCCGGCCCGTGGCCTTTACGACCGACTCTTTTGTGGTCTCACCGATATTCTTCCCCGGCGGGTGCCTGGGCGACTTGGCCGTCAACGGCACCGTCAACGACCTGGCGGCCTGCGGCGCCCAGCCCCTGGCCCTTTCGGCCGGTTTCGTCATCGAGGAGGGCTTCGCGGTGGCGGACCTGGAGCGAGTGGTCGCGGCCATGGCGGCCGCCGCCAACGCTGCCGGCGTGCCCATAGTCACCGGCGACACCAAGGTGGTCGAACGGGGCAAGGGCGACGGGTGTTACGTCAATACGTCCGGGATCGGGCTGGTAGACGAACGGGCCGTGTCCATTTCGGGCGCCGCCGCCAGGCCGGGGGACCGGGTGATCGTGTCGGGCCCCATCGGCGACCACGGCACCGCCGTCATGCTCGCCCGGGGGACGCTCGGGATCACGGCCGACATCGTCTCGGACACCGCGGCGCTGAACGGGCTCGTCAATGTCCTGCTCGAGGCGGCGGGCGCGGCCGTGCACGTCCTGCGGGACGCCACCCGGGGCGGTGTCGCTACCGTGCTCAACGAAGTGGCGGCGGCGAGCGGGGTGGCGGTCGTACTGGAGGAGACGGCGCTTCCCGTCCGCCCCGAAGTCGCCGGCGTGTGCGAACTGCTCGGCCTCGACCCTCTCTACGTGGCCTGTGAGGGGCGCATGGTCGTCGTGGTGGCACCAGAGGCGGCCGAGGCCGCTCTCGGGGCTATGCGCGCCCACCCCGTGGGCACCGGCAGCGTCATCATCGGCGAGGTGGTCCCCGAACCTGCGGGCCTGGTGCTGCAGAACACCGGTTTCGGCGGGGCCCGGGTAGTCGACATGCTGGTGGGCGACCCTCTGCCGAGGATCTGCTGAGGGCCCGGCCACAATCGTTACTGCGTGACGAGCAACCAGGAAATGCCCGCACCGGCGCCGACAAGGCTCTCGGTGAGGGTGGAGGGCATCGTGCAGGGCGTCGGCTTCCGCCCGTTCGTGCGCAACCTGGCCACCTCATTGGACCTCCGCGGTTCGGTGCGCAACAACATGGCCGGGGCGCTCATCGAAGTGGAGGGCGGCGCTGAGGCAGTGGCGGAGTTCCTGCGGCGCCTCGAGAGCGAGGCTCCCCCGCTGTCGGTAATAGAACGACTGGTGACGGCACCGCTGCCCGCAGTCGGCGGGAGCGGCTTTGAGATCTCGCCCAGCGACCCCGCCGGCGAGCGCCGGGCCCTGGTGCCGGCCGACACGGCCACCTGCGCCGACTGCCTGGTGGAGCTGTTCGACCCCGCCGACCGGCGTTACCGGTACCCGTTCATCAATTGCACCAACTGCGGGCCGCGCTTCACCATCGTGCGCGACGTCCCCTACGACAGGCCCAACACCACGATGGCCGGGTTCGCCATGTGCGCCGACTGCGAGCGCGAGTACGAGGCCCCCGACGACCGCCGCTACCACGCCCAGCCCATCTGCTGCCCGGCCTGCGGCCCCCGTTTGAGCCTGCTCGATGGCACCGGGAGCCCCTTGGGGACCGGGGACAGCGCCATCGAAGAGACGGTGGCCCTCCTGCGCCAGGACGGGGTCGTCGCTATTAAAGGCCTGGGCGGCTTTCACCTGGCCGTCCGGGCGTCCTCAGAAATGGCGGCCGCCGCGCTGCGCTCCCGCAAGCACCGGGAGGACAAGCCCTTCGCGGTCATGGTCCAAGACACGGGCACGGCCCGCCAGCTCTGCGAGCTGGACGATGTGGGACAACGTCTCCTGGAGAGCCCTCGCCGTCCCATCGTGCTCCTGGCGCGCCGCGCCGCCGACAGTACCGGTCCACCGGGCGCCACGGGCCGGCCCGGCACCATGCGCCCACCCAACATCGTGAGCATCGCCCCATCGGTCGCCCCCGGGAACCGGTACCTCGGCGTGATGCTGCCTTACACGCCCCTGCACCACCTGCTCGCCCTGGCCCTGGCCGAGCCGTTCGTCCTCACCAGCGGCAACATCTCCGATGAGCCCATCGCCTTCCTCGACGGCGATGCCCTTACCCAGCTCAACCGGGTCGCCGACGCCTACCTCACCCACGACCGGCCCATCCATATCCGCACGGACGACTCGGTCACCCGCTCCATGCGGGGCCACGCCACCGTCCTACGCCGGTCCCGGGGGTACGTGCCCCAACCTCTGCTCCTGCCCCGGGACGTGGGCCGCCCGGTGCTGGCCTGCGGCGCCGAACTGAAAAACACCTTCTGCCTCGCCCAGGGCCGGCGCGCATTCGTGTCGCACCACATCGGCGACCTGGAGAACTACGAGACGCTGAGGTCGTTCACCGAGGGCATCGAGCACTTCTGCCGTCTCTTCGACGTGCGCCCCGAAGTGGTCGCCCACGACCTGCACCCCGAGTACCTCTCCACCAAGTACGCCATGGACCTGGGCGCCGCCGGCCTCGATCTCGTCGGCGTCCAGCACCACCACGCCCACATCGTGTCCTGCCTGGTCGACAACGCCGAGACCGGCCCGGCCATCGGGGTCGCCTTGGACGGCCTGGGCCTGGGCACGGACGGGTCCCTGTGGGGAGGTGAGATCCTGCTCGCCACCCTGTCCGGCTTCGAACGTCTCGGCCACCTCGCACCGGTCGCCATGCCGGGCGGCACCGCCGCCATCAAGGAGCCGTGGCGCATGGCGGCGGCGTACTTGGACCTCGCCTACGACGGGAGCCCTCCCGGCGACCTGGCCGTAGCCCGGCGCCACGAGGACAGGTGGGACCTGGTCCTGTCCATGGCCCGCAGCAGGACCGCCAGTCCCATGACGTCCAGCGCCGGGCGTCTCTTCGACGCCGTCTCCGCCCTGGTCTGCGGCCGCGACGCCGTCAACTACGAGGGCCAGGCCGCCATCGAGCTGGAACAGCTCGCCCGCGCCGACGAGGACGGCGCCTACGCCATCCCCATCAGCGGTCCTGTTCCGTTCCAGTTGCACGCCAAGGCCCTCGTACGCGCCGTCGTCGAAGACCTGGCGGCGGGCACCGGCGGCGACGTAGTGGCGGCCCGCTTTCACAACGGGCTGGCAAAAGGGGTGGTGGAAGCGTGCCGGCGGGCCCGGGAGATGAGCGGCGGGCTGAGCACGGTAGCGCTGGGCGGAGGAGTGTTCCAGAACGTGCTGTTGACCGAGCGGACCGCCGCCGGGCTCGAACAGGACGGTTTCCGGGTCCTGGTGCCACGCGATGTCCCCACCAATGACGGTGGGATCAGCCTCGGGCAGGCGGCAGTGGCCGGTGCCCAAGGCACCGGCCACTAGCCGCCTCCCTGCCCCGCCGCCCGCGCTTTAGTGCAGGTGCCGGGTGTCGTCTACCAGGGGCCGGGCCGCCTCTGTGTCCACCCGTATACGGGCGTCCACGACCACGGCGCCGTGCTCGGTGACGATGACCGGGTTGCAGTCGAGCTCGGCCACCTCAGGCAGGTCCTCGACCAGTCGGCTCACCCTGAGCAGCACCTGGACCAGCCCTTCGATGTCCACGGCGGGCATGCCCCGGAAGCCGGTGAGCAGCTTCGACCCGCGCAAGCCGGTAACCATCTCGTGGGCGTCCAGGTCGGTGAGCGGAGCCAGACGGCTCACATGGTCACCGAGGACTTCCACGGTGATGCCTCCCAGGCCGAACAGGACGAGGGGGCCGAACGACGGGTCCTCAACAGCCCCGACGATCGTCTCTACGCCACCAGAGGGCGCCATGGGCTGGAGCAGCACGCCAGTCATGGCGTCGCCGAAAGCATGGCGCATCGACTCGTAGGCGTCCACCACGGCGTCACGGCCCTTCAGGCCCAGGCGCACCCCGCCGCCCTCGCTCTTGTGGACCGGCCCGAGCACCTTGAGGGCCACCGGGCTGGCGATCTCGTCGGCCAACTTGCCGGCCTCTTCGGGACTGAAAGCCTCGACCGTGCGCAGGACCGGCACCCCGAACGCGGCCAGGACGTCGAAAGCGGCGCTGCCGGTGACCCAGCCCGAGACTATGGCCCCGGTCCCGGGGGTGGCACCGTCGTGAGGCAAGAGCCGGCGGGCCTCGTTGACGTCAATGCCTTCCAGGGCGGGGACGACGCCCTTGGGGCGACGCCGCCACTCGCCATAGCGCAACGCGTGCGACAGCGCCCTTACCGCCGTCTCTGGATAGATGTAGCTGGGCACGGGGAAATGGGCCGTTTGGAGGACCGCCTGCCCGCTCGCATCAGCACCGAGCAGGCTGGTCACGACGGGCTTGAGCACCCGACGAGGCGTGGCCGCGGGCTCTTCGCCGGCACCCGGTTCGGCACCCGGTTCGGCACCCGGTTCGGCACCCGGCTCTTCGGCCAGGGCGGCGGCCCGGTCCACGGCGGCGACAATGGCGGCGGCGATGTCGTCGGTCTTCCTGGTGACCAGGGGGGGCGTGAAGTTGACGGCTACGGCGTCTATCTCGTCGCTGGCCAGGAGCAGTTCGAGCACGCTCTCGTACATGGGGGCGCTGGCTTCGGCACCGAGGTCGATGGGGTT
>CAYZVQ010000289.1:0-6589 GCA_964481925.1 uncultured Acidimicrobiaceae bacterium | reverse complement strand
GACCTCGTCCCCTTCGCCCGGGCCGCGCTGGCCGGCAGCCCGGTCAAGGTGGCTTCGGTAGCCACCGCCTTCCCCTCGGGTCGTGCCTCCTTGGCGGTGAAGCTGGCCGATGTCGCCGACGCAGTTGCCGCTGGGGCGGACGAGGTGGACATGGTCATCGACCGCGGAGCTTTTCTGGCCGGCCACTACGGGGTGGTGCTCGAAGAGGTGCAGGCTGTAAAGGAGGCCTGCGGGCAGGCGCACCTCAAGGTGATACTGGAGACGGGGGAGCTCGTCACCTACGACAACGTGCGCCGGGCGTGCTGGACGGCGATGATCGCCGGCGCCGACTTCGTGAAGACCTCGACCGGCAAGGTGAGCCCTGCGGCCACCCCTCCGGTCGCCCTGGTGATGCTGGAGGCCGTCCGGGAGTTTGCCGACGTATCGGGCACCATGGTCGGGGTCAAAGTGGCCGGAGGCGTCAGGACCACCAAGGACGCCATCCGCTACCTCGTGCTGGTCAACGAGGTCGCCGGCGACGCGTGGCTGGAGCCGGACCGGTTCCGCATCGGCGCCTCCAGCCTGCTCAACGACCTCTTGATGCAACGCTCCAAGCAACGGCGCGGCGCCTACGCGGGCTCGCAGGACTTCAGCGTCGAGTAGCGCGACCTTCCGTGGCATCCGCCCGTTTCCCCTACGCACCTGCGCCCGAGTCCCGGGCCGTGGTCAACCTGAGGCCTTCGTACGGGCTGTTCATCGACGGGGAGTTCGTGAGCCCCGTCGACGGTGGCCATTTCAAAACGGAGAACCCGTCTTCGCAAGAAGTACTGGCCGAGGTCGGCTCGGCCGGGCCGGCTGACGTCGACCGGGCGGTGAGCGCGGCACGGCGCGCCCAGGAAGAGGTTTGGGGCCCGATGCCAGGCCGGGAGCGGGCGAAGTACCTGTTCCGGGTGGCCCGCATCATCCAGGAACGTTCGCGTGAGCTGGCTGTGCTCGAGACTCTCGACAATGGCAAGCCCATAAAGGAGTCACGCGACGTCGACGTGCCTCTCGCCGCCGCCCACTTCTTCTACTACGCGGGCTGGGCGGACAAGCTCGGGTATGCCGGCTTCGGCCCCCACCCGAGGCCGCTCGGCGTGGCTGGGCAGGTCATACCCTGGAATTTCCCGCTGCTGATGGCGGCCTGGAAGCTGGCCCCGGCGCTGGCGACCGGGAACACCTGCGTGCTGAAGCCGGCCGAGACGACCCCCCTGTCCGCCCTCCTGCTGGCCGAGATCCTCCAGCAGGCCGACCTGCCCGCGGGCGTGGTCAACATCGTTCCCGGCGCCGGGGACACGGGAGCCGCCCTGGTGGCCCACCCGGGCCTCGACAAGGTCGCCTTCACCGGCTCCACCGAGGTCGGCAAGCAGATCCAGCGCAACCTGGCCGGGACCGGTAGGCGCCTGACGCTGGAGCTCGGGGGCAAGGCGGCCAACATCGTCTTCGACGATGCCCCCCTGTCCCAGGCCATCGAGGGGATCGTCAACGGCATCTTCTTCAACCAGGGGCAGGTATGCTGCGCCGGGTCGCGCCTGCTCGTCCAGGAGCCGATCGCCGAGGGCGTGGTCGAGGCCCTGAAGAGACGGCTGGAGACCTTGCGCCTGGGCGACCCCCTCGACAAGAACACCGACATCGGCGCCATCAACTCCTCCACTCAGCTCGACAAGATCCGGCGGCTCGTGGCATCGGGCGAGGACGAGGGGGCGCAGCGCTGGTCGCCGGCGTGCACGCTGCCCGATCGCGGCTACTGGTTCGCCCCGACGCTTTTCACCGGGGTGGTCCCGGCCCAGCAGATCGCCCGGGAGGAGATATTCGGGCCTGTGCTCTCCGTGCTCACGTTCCGCACCCCAGAGGAGGCGGTCGAGAAGGCCAACAACACCACCTATGGGTTGTCCGCGGGGGTCTGGACGGAGAAGGGGAGCCGTATCCTGCACATGGCCGCCCGCCTGCGGGCTGGGGTGGTGTGGGCCAACACCTTCAACCGCTTCGACCCGGCCAGCCCCTTCGGCGGCTATCGCGAGTCAGGGTTCGGCCGGGAGGGCGGCCGTCACGGCCTCGAGGCCTATCTCGAAGGCTCGTTCGATGCCTGAGGGCCGGTTGCCTGAGGGCCGGTTGCCTGAGGGCCGGTTGACAGTGCGTAAGACCTACAAGCTCTTCATCGGCGGGGCCTTCCCCCGTTCGGAGTCCGGGCGCTCCTATCCCATCTGCGATGCGGGAGGGCAGGTCCTGGCCAATGCCGCCCTCGCCTCCCGCAAGGATCTTCGCGAGGCCGTCGTGGCAGCCCGCAAGGCCCAGCCCGGTTGGGCTAAGGCGACCGCCTACCTGCGGGGCCAGGTGGTCTACCGCGTGGCCGAGATGCTGGAGGGCCGCCACGCCCAGTTCGTCGACGCTCTCGTGGCCGGGGAAGGGCTGGATGCCGGGGCCGCCTCCTCGACAGTGGACGCTGCGGTTGACCGCCTGGTCTGGTATGCAGGCTGGTCGGACAAGTTCGCCCAGGTGGCAGGCTCCTCCAACCCCGTAGCCGGTCCTTACTTCAACTTCTCGGTCCCCGAGCCCACCGGCGTCGTGGGCGTGCTCGCCCCCCAGGCCTCCTCGCTCCTCGGGCTGGTCAGCGTGATCGCCCCGGTGATAACGACCGGGAACGCCGTGGTGGTGGTCGCCAGCGGGGCTCACCCCCTCCCCGCCCTGGAGCTGGCCGAGGTCCTGGCGACCTCCGATCTCCCCGGCGGCGTGGTCAACATCCTCACCGGACGTACGGCTGAGCTCGGGCCCGTGCTGGCCGCCCACCGCGACGTCGACGCCCTCGACCTCGCCGGGGCGGCGCCAGAGGCCGAAGCCGAGCTCGAAGTGGCGGCGGCGGACAATGTAAAACGAGTCCTGCGCCGGCCGCCGATCGGCGCGGACTGGTCCGCGGAGCCAAGCCCGGCGCGGCTGTTTTTTTTCACCGAGATCAAGACCGTCTGGCACCCCGTCGGCGTCTAGCGCCGGACAGGGCCAGGCCGAGCGGCCGAGGAGGCTGGCGAAGTTGGGTGTACAGGTCGTTGACCATCCCCTAGCGAAAGCCCTATTGGCGCAGTTGCGCGACCGCAACACGCCGCCTCCGCTGTTCCGCCTCCTGGCCAAGCGGCTGGCGCTGGTGCTCTGCCTGGAGGCGACCAGGGGGGTACCCACCGCGCCGGTCGAGGTGGAGACGCCGCTCACCCGCACCACCGGCGCCCGGCTGGCCAAACCCCTGGTGGCCGTGCCCGTGCTGCGGGCCGGGCTCGGGATGCTGGAGGCGGTGACCGAGCTGTTCCCCGAGGTGACCGTCGGCTATGTCGGCCTCGAGCGTGACCACGCCACCTTCGAGCCTTCCCTCTACTACTCCAAGCTGCCCCCACTGGAGGGACGGGCGGTCCTGTTGCTCGACCCCATGCTCGCCACCGGTGCCTCGGCCGCGGCTGCCTGCCACGCGCTGGAGAAGGCGGGCGCCGAGGAGATCACCCTCCTGTCGGTGGTGTCGGCCCCCGAGGGCATCACCCACCTCCACCAGCTCCACCCCGGCGTCAACATCGTCACCGCTTCGATCGACGAGGGCCTCAACCAGCACGCGTACATAGTCCCCGGGCTCGGCGACTTCGGCGACCGCCTTTTCGGCACTCTCTGAGAACGCGCCTCAAGGGGCGAAGGCGACCGCGATCCTGGCGCCCAGCCTGACATTGCCTCTGACCGCGGCCAGGTTGGCCTCGAGGGCGGCACCCCCCGTGGCTTGCACCAGCGCCGCCAGCAGGTAAGGCGTGAGGCGCTGCCCCGTGACGCCATCTCTTTCGGCCCCGGCCAGCGCCTCGGCCAGCGCCCGGTCGTGCAGCTCGGGATCCAGCTGCTCGGCCTCGGGGACCGGGTTGGCGACGAGAAGCGCCGAACCGATATGCAGCGCGTCCTGCCGGTGCATTATCCCGGCGACCTCGGCCGGCGTGTGGACGGTCCAGTCGAGCGGGCGGCCGGAGCTGTGGAGGTAGAAGCCGGGAAAGGTGGCGGTGGCGAAGCCCACCACAGTCACGCTCAGGCTCTCCAGGCGTTCCAGGGTGGCGGGTATATCGAGGATGGACTTGACCCCGGCTGAGACCACCGTGAGGCGGGTATGGCTTAGCACCCCGAGGTCCGCCGACTCGTCGAAAGTTTCTGCGAACCCGCGGTGCACCCCGCCCAGACCGCCGGTGGCGAAGACCCGGATGCCGGCCGCGGCAGCCAGCCAGGCGGTGGCGGAGACCGTCGTCGCCCCGCTTGCGCCCAGGGCCAGGGCCACCGGGAGGTCACGCGTCCCGAGCTTTCGCAGTGTGGTGTCTTCGGCCACCCGGGCCAGCTCGTCGTCGTCCAGCCCGACGTGGGCGACGCCGTCTAGCACGGCCACCGTGGCTGGGCAGGCACCTTCTTCACGGGCGATGGCCTCCAGCTCCCGGGCCACCTCACGGTTGCGGGGCCGGGGCAGGCCGTGGGCGATGATGGTCGACTCCAGGGCGAGCACGGGTTTACCGTCCCGGCGCGCCTGCGCCACCTCGGGGCTCAGCCGAAGCTCCCCGGGCGTAGCCGGTTGCGTGCTCATGGACCTCCCGTTACCAACGTGGCGACTTCGCCGCCGAGCTCTTCGAGCCGAGCCCGGGCGGCCCGCCGGGCCTCGTCTAGGTCCCCGGGGGCGCAGGGCCCGGTGGTCGCCTCAAGGTAGGCCTTGAGCTTGGGCTCGGTGCCGCTCGGGCGCAGCACGACCCGACCCGCCCCGCCGAGCTGGAGGACAAGTACGTCCGACGGCGGCAGTTCGGCGTCGCCCCGGGCCAGGTCACGTACCGCCGTCACCTGGAGACCGGCCAGGCGCGCCGGCGGTGACGCCCGCAGGCGGGACATGAGGGCGGCGAGTACGTCGGGGGCATCGCTCCCCGCCAAGCGTACGGACCACTGGCCCGTGGTGTGCACGCCCAAGCTGCATTCGAGCTCGTCGAGGCGGTCCAGCAGCGAACGCCCCTGGCTAAGGGCCCGGGCGGCCATGTCGGCCACTACGAGGGCAGCCGACAACCCGTCCTTGTCGGCCACGGCGTCGGTGACGGCATAGCCGAGCGCCTCCTCATACCCGAACAGCAGGCGGTGGCCCGGGCGCCGGAGCGCAGCCCGGGCGATCCATTTGAACCCCGTCAACGTCTCCACGTAGGCGACGCCGGCCTGCTCGGCCAGGGCCGAGAGCATGGAGGAGGAGACCACCGTCGTCGCCACCAGCCGGTCGCTACCGCTCGTGGTCGAGATGAGGTGATCAGCGATCAGTACCCCGAGCTCGTCACCCGTCAGCACCCGGAAACCCGGCCCCCCTCCCCCTGGCCCAGCTCCTCCTGGCCCAGCACGCTCGGGGACGGCGACCGCCAATCGGTCGGCGTCGGGGTCGTTGGCCAGGACGAGGTCCGGCTCGAGGCGCCCGGCCTCGGCCAGGGCCAGGTCCAGGACACCTGGCTCTTCCGGGTTGGGGAAAGGGGCGGTCGGGAAGTCGGGGTCGGGCCGGGCCTGGGCGGCGACGAGCGCCGGCCGGTCGAAGCCCGCCTCCTCCAGGAGCTCGGGCAGTACCGCCCCGCCCACCCCGTGAACGGGCGTGTACAGGGTGCGCAGCCGCCGGGGCCCGGCAGTGCTCACCACGGCGAGCACCGCCCGGCGGTAAGCGGCCAAGAGCTCGGCCTCGTCGATATCTACCAGGAGGTCGCCGAAAGGTCCTTCGAGGGCCGGGCCCCGGGGAAGGGCGGCCTGGGAGGAGGCGCCGGCGATGGCGGCGTCGTCAGGTGGGATGACCAATGCGCCGTCGCTGAGGTAGACCTTGTAGCCGTTGTCGTGCGCCGGGTTGTGGCTGGCAGTGACCATGGCCCCGGCGGCCGCTCCCAGGTGGCGCACGGCGAAAGCCGTGACCGGGGTGGGCAGGGCACTGCGGAAATGCCACGCCGGCAAGCCACCGGCCGCCACGACCCTGGCCGCATCGGCGGCGAGCTCGGCGGAGCGGTGCCGGGCGTCGTGCCCGACGACGACGCCGTTGCCACCGGCCTGCCCGCCTCGGTCCCGGATATAGCTGACCAGGCCGGCGGTGGTCCGGCGGACGACGGCCAAGTTGACCCGTCCGGGGCCGGCCCCGAGCGGGCCCCGCAGGCCGGCGGTGCCGAAGCTGAGCGGGTGGTCGAAACGGTCGCGGAGGCCGCCCTCGTCGCCTTGCGCCAGCAGCGCCTCCAGTTCGGCTCGCGACCCCGGGTCTGGGTCCTCGGCCACCCACGCCCTGACCCGGTCCACGAGCTCGGCGGGCAGCCCGGTGGCCGGCTCGGGGGCTAGCTCGGCGGACGGCGGGCTGATGGCGGTGCCCTGCGCCTCCCCCCGGTTCATCCCGGCGGTAGCAATGGCAGCAGGGCGGCGAGGAGCCGGCCGAGGCGGGGAACGGCGGCCGCCCCGGCGGCCAGCACCTCTGCGTGGTCGAGCGGTTCGGGCGAGACCCCGGCGGCGAGGTTGGTCACCAGCGAGAGGCCGAGCACCAAGGCGCCGAGGTGGCGCGCCGCGATCGCCTCGAGGGCGGTCGACA
>CAYZVQ010000288.1:3713-6627 GCA_964481925.1 uncultured Acidimicrobiaceae bacterium | reverse complement strand
CACCGGCCGCGTGGCGGGCGTAGTGCTCGGCATGGTCGGTGTGGCGGAGAATGTCGGTCCCCGTGGGCGTGCACGAGTAGAGGTTGCCGATCCCCTCGTGGTCGGAGAGAAAATAGCCCCGGTCCCCCGCCCACACGGGCGAGGCGATGTTCCCGCCGATCTGCTCGGGGCGCAGCAGCACGTCGAACTCACCGTTGCCCTGGCGGTCGATCCACAATACGCCCGCCGTCCCGCCCCGGTAGCGCTTCCACAGCGCGGGGTCGCCGGTGTTGCGACCGATCACTACTGCCCCTCCAGGCCCGTACGAAGCATCCCGGAGCGGGCCGTACGGGAGCGGTTCGGGTGGTTGGTCACCCTCAGGGGATATGGCGTACGCCATGCTCAGGTTCCGGAAGGGCTGGCGGGCGTCGCTGGCGAACACGACCCTGCCATCGGGGGCCCAACCGAGGACCTTGGTCGGGCTGGCGCCGCCCGGTCTCGGAGGGGCCCCGCCGAGCCAGGTCAGGCGCCGCGCCATCCCGCCTGCGGCGGGCATGACGTAGACGTCGGCCCGGCCCTGGGCGTCGCTGGTGAAGGCGATGAGGCCGGCATCAGGGGAAAGGACCGGGCGGCCCACTCCCAGCAAGTCGGCGGTGAGCCGGCGGGCCGGGCCGCCGGCGATGGGCACCGACCACAGGTCGTCCTCGGTGACGAACACCACAGTCGCCTGCGCGATGGTGGGAAGCCGCAAATAGCCCGTCGTGGGCGCGGAGGCGGACGCCATTCAGCCCTCCGAGATGGGCGTGACAAGGACCTTGCCACGGGGCTGGCTACCGGCCGTCAGTACCGGCTCCCCTTGGTCATGAGAAATGGCGAAGCCGTCCTGGGCGACGCTGTCCTGGGTAACGCCATCCTGGGTGGCGGCTTCCTGCGTGCCGGTGTAGGCGTCGCTGAAGCCGTTGGCGCTCAGCACCGACGGAGTGGCCACCGTTGTGTTGTTTTGGACCATGAACACTTGCCACCAATCTGTCTGCGTGCCGGCGACGGAAATGTTGCTGAAAGACACGGGCCCCGTGCACGAAGAGGGCGGACCGACACAATACGGCGCCAACTGGCATATGTCCGAGCCGGCCACGACGGTCCCATTGCACGCTTGCGTGCTCGACGCTTCTACCACCCACTCCCCCGAGACCCCCGGGCCGGTGTAGGTCTCGTCGGTGGTGTAGCTCTGGCCGTTGGTGTCATCGGTCAGGCTTATCGCCCAGGTGGTCGTCCCGCTGACTAGGGAAATGGAGACCGTCACCTGGTCGCCGGCATTAACGGTGACACTGTCGATGGGCGTCTCGTCGTGGGGCAATATCTCCCACCACGGCCACGCGTAGAACTTGCCGGGCGTGCACGTGCCCGTGTCGGGGTCGGTCATGCTCGCGTCCACGCCGGCCTGGATGAGCGAGTCGTTTGGCGCCAGGCCCGGCGCGTTCCACCCGTCTATGCCGACCCACTCGGCGACGTGCTCGGTGCAGGTGGCCGCGGCCGTGAGGGTGGGCACCGTGAACGTCCCCTCTATCTGGTCGTAGGGCCCGCTGGCAACGGCGTACCCGGACCAGTTCGAAGAGTAGAGGGGGATCGACGGCGGCACCGTCGTGGTCGTCGTCGGGCCCGTGGTCGTCGTGGGGGCCGTGGTCGTCGTCGTGGGCTCGCTCGTCGTGGTCGTCGACGAGCCCGTGGTCGACGTCGTGGTCCCTGCGCCGCTGCTGGTCGTAGTCGTCGGCGCCGTAGTTGCGGTCGTAGAGGTCGTCGTGGTCGCGGCGGTTGTAGTCGTGGTTGACGTCGGTGGCAGGGTCGGGCCGGGAGCCCCGCCCGGCGAGGGCAACGCGGGCAGGACGATGACCGGGGTCGTGGGGGCGGGCACCGAAGTGGTCGTGGTAGCGGGCACGGTTGTCGAAGTGGTCGATGTCGTCACACCGGCCGAGCCCGCCCCGGGCTTGGGCTTGGAGGTCGTGGCCCCTCCCGCCCGGCCCGGACCAGCCACCGTCAGGACGACGCTTCGCGTGAACGACGACGTGTTGTTGCGGGCCAGGAGGGCGAAGGCCACCCTGTTGTCCTTGCCCCCGGCGTTGCTGCCGATGTCGACACGAGCGGAGTACCTCCCGGTGGCGCACCGCTTGGGGTTGTGCGAGTACACGACTACCAAGGATGGGTGGGAAACCAGCTTGAGCTGGCACCAGACAGCGTGCCGTACGGTGCCCGTGACCTCGACGGCCCCGCCCGAGGCACCCAGCTTGCTCGGGCTGACGTGCGCCGATACGACAGCAGCATGCGCCGGCAGGGTGGCCGCCGTGCTCGTCGCCACCAGGCCCAACATGGCGCAGGCAACCGTAGCCAGCACCGCCGCCAGCAACTTCATGGCCCCGAGCCCCCAGCCATGGGGACGCCACGTCTCCCCTGTCGGCCACGCCGAACATTGCCCCGCGGACAGACCGACATTCGTGGACGATTATGCCAGGTTGGGCCCCGCAGGTAAACCATCCCAGGGGCCCCGACCGGGCCGGCTCTGGGAGCTAACTTGGGGCCGAATGGCGGCTTCTGAGGGCTTCGGGTCGTGGCGGCACCTGGCGGGACGCTTCTTCGGGGCACTATCGCCCGCCGGTCCACCGCCCGAGGACGAGGCCTGGGCCTTGGGCTCGCTCCTCGACGGCGAGAAACAGCTGTGGTACCGGATGTCCGGGCCGGACCAGCGTCACGCCGTCGGGGTGGCCCGGGACACAGTCCGCTTCCTGGAGCCCGACGAGGCACCGGCCGAGGTCGTCGCCGCCGCCCTCCTCCACGATGTGGGCAAGGTCGAAGCGCAGCTGGGGACCTTCGCCCGAGTAGGCGTGACCCTGGCCGCCCTGGCTGTGGGCCGGGCCCGCTTGCTGCATTGGGCCGGTTCGGG
>CAYZVQ010000288.1:0-3613 GCA_964481925.1 uncultured Acidimicrobiaceae bacterium | reverse complement strand
TCGGGACCGCTCCGGTCCTCACGCCGGGCACGGGTAGGCATGTACCTCACCCACGACGCCCTGGGCGCTCAACTGCTACGGCAGGCGGGCAGCCGGGCGCTCACCATCTCGTGGGCCAGGGAGCACCACCTCGAGCCGGCCCGCTGGACCGTCGACGCCCGGGTGGGCGCCGCCCTCAAGGCCGCAGACGGGGATTGACCTCGGTCACTTCGGGTTGCTCGGACGACGCCGCCGCACCGGTGGCCGCACGCGCCGAAGCTTCCGCCGCGGTGGCCGATTTGTACGACCGGTAGCGGTGCGCCAGGAACAAGGCCACAGCCAGCACAGCCAGGGCTGCGAAGAGGTACCCCGCATCGCTGAAACCGTGCATGACCGATTTCCAGCTGCTCCCGACCTCATAGCCGATGAGGGCCATGGCCCCGTCCCAGATCAGGCTGCCAGCAGCCGTGAGCAAGCCGAAACGCACGATAGGGACCTCGGCCACGCCGGCCGGGAGAGCTACGAAGTTGCGGATGAAGGGCAACAAACGGCTGCCGAAGACCCCCCAGCGGTCGTGGCGGTCGTACCAGGCCTCGGCGCGGTCGAGATCACGATGGGTGAGGAGAAGGTAACGTCCAAAGCGGTCGACGAAGGCTCGGCCCCAGGTGCGACCGATGACCCAGGCGATCAAAGCCCCGACCACCTCGCCGGCGGCGCCGGCCGCGATGACGCCGGGCAGGCTCAGTTTCCCCTCGAAGGCGAGAACGCCGGCGAAACCTAGTGTCAACTCAGATGACGTCGGCACACAGCAGGACTGCAGCACCGAGAGCAGGAAAATGGCAAGGTACCCCGATGAGCTGACAAAACCATCGAAATTGAGCAAGGCGAGCAACATCGGCTCCTCATCGTCTGCGCTACGTGCTAGCCGGGCGGGGGCATTTTTCCGCCCCGGTGTCCTTTGGCAGCCTCAGCATATCCATGGGCGGCGCAGGCAGGACGGAAGCCGAGCATTGCCGCAAGGCGCGCCCGGCCGTCCATTAACATCCGCCTTATGGCCACCGAACCCGGCTTTCCGGCTTCTCCGGCCCGCCCATGGCCGTCTTAGTCACCTGCGCCCTGGCCGTCCTGCTCCTGGGCGGCCTCCTTCTGTTGCGCCTGGAGTGGCGCCGCTACCGGGCCGACAAGGCCCCCGCTCCCCCGCCCACTCCCGAAGAGGCGGCTCTCGACAGATGGAACGCCGGTGTCGTCATGCTGGTCGCGGGTCTCTCCGTGGTCGGGGCCATCCTCGCCTTTTGGGCCTCCAGTCAGTTCTCGTCGGCGTCAGGCCTCAGCCAGCAAGCTGTCCAGGAAGTCACCCAGTACCAGACGGTCAAGGCCGAGCAGGACGGCTACGTCGATTTCGGGGCTCGTCTCAATGAGCTCTACCAGGAGCACACAGTGGCTGCGAGCGCCCTCTACAGCCAAGCCGCCTCGGCCTGGGCCGAGCGCGAGCCTACGCTCGCCCGCTCCCTGGAGGCGATGGCGCGGGTCGAAGGCGCGCAGGAACGGGCCCTCATCCCTGGCTTCGTGTGCTATTGGCCTTCCAGCCGAGGAACGGACGGGTCCGTCCTGTACGACCACGCCGGGCTGCGCGCCAGAGAGGTGGAGTCGCCCTGCGTGCAGCCCGGCCAGGACCCTTCGGCGTTGCGCACCCTGGACGCCGCCCACACCAACGCCCTAGAGGCGAGCGCCTCCTCCGACCGCTCCAGGGCGCAGGAACTCGTCATGGCCGGCGCCTTCGTGATCGTGGCCGTTTTCTTCCTCACCCTCTCGTACCTGGGCTGGCGCCACCGCCGGGCACGGTCTTTGGCGACCGGCGTAGTGGCGATGGCGGTGGCCCTGGGCGTCACGGTACTGGCTGGTTTTGCGTGATGGAGGACCCGCTGGGCGCAGCAGGACTTGAAGCCTTGGCCGAGGCGGGGAACACCGCCGAAATTGCCCGCTCGGGCCAGGACGGCCCTCCGGGCCAGACAACGGACGACCAGTCAACCGAGGGCCAAACAGAGGGTGGGAGTGGTGAGCCGCGGCCGGGAACGGAGACCAAGCCGCCGGCCAAACCCACGGCCCGCTTCCTCACCATTACGGTCGTGCTCGCCACCTTCGTCGCCGCTCTCGGCGGGTTCCTGCTCAACCGGGCGTCGGCGGACGCGTCCGACACCGGCGACCTGGCCCAAGAGCTGAGCCTGCAGGGCAGCGCGGCGGAGACGAGCGCCTACCAGCAAGCCGAATCTGACTATTCGCAGTACTTGTCTCTTCAGTCCCTCGAAGCCAAGGCGGCGCAGGAAATGCTCGAGGCCACCTATGACCAGGCTGACGGGCCGACCTGGGCCGAGCTTTACAAGGTGGCCAGCGTACAGGCGGGGCTCACTTCCGAAGAGGTACCGTCCGACCTGCGCCCCTACCTGGCCGACGGTGACCCTGACCCCAACTTTCCTTATGACTTTTTCGCCCAGAGAGCTTCCAGCGCCACCCAACTGGAGGCGGAGTCCAACGCATATAACGATGTTTCCAACAAATGGTCCCGGCTGGTGGATTCGTACACGGCCATATTGACGATGATCGCGGTGGCGCTGTTCCTGTTCGGTTCGGCTTACGTGCTGTACGGGAGGAACCGTGTTATTTTCACCGTCCTCGGAGGCTTACTGGTCGCCACAGGCCTCGCCTGGGGAGCCGGCCTGGCCATCACCAGACAGCCCGGGACGCCCTCGGACGCGGCGGCGGCTGACTACGCCAACGGGGTGACCGCCATGGACGAGGCGGCGGCGCCGGGCGAGTACCAGCCCGCCATCCAAGACTTCACCGACGCCATAAAGCTTCGCCCCGAGTATGCCCAGGCTTATTCCGAGCGCGCCGCGGCGGAAGCGTTCCGTGGGTCCGAGGCCATCGGTGCCGGGTTTATCTCCAACGTGTCGCCGTACTGGGCGCGCCTGTCGGCTGAGGACGAGCTCGAGGCCTACAACCTGGGCGACCACGACGCCAGCCAGGTGCTCAACGTGGGTTGGGGCTATTACACGCTCTGGATCGTTGGCGGGGGTGGGGGACGGCCGCCCACCTTGGCCCTCAGCTTTTTCCGCCAAGCGGCGCAGCTCGACCCGACAAACCCGGTGGACCTGCTGGACCTGGGCCTCGCCGACATTGCCATGGGGCACTATCAGGCAGGCGCGCAGTCCCTTTCGGCCGGCGTGCGGCACATGCTTTATAACTGCCCGGCCGGGCCTGGGCAGTCCAACTGCACCACACCGCAGCCGGCTACCAGCTATGGGCTCCAGCAGGACTGGTTCGCCGGTGGGATGGAGGCCCTTGGTTCTTTGGGCCAGTCCAGATTGGCAATGGGCTCCGTCGCCCTGAGGGCGGCCATAACGAACGCCAAGGACATGTTGGCCGTTTCCATGGCCAGCGGGAAGGTCGTTCTAAGCCCTTACCGCGAGGCCCTCGCCGTGCCGGGGCTCGGTGCCTTCCTCGACCCGAACTACCTCGAGCTCGACGTCTCTGTGCCCAAAGCGACGACCGCCTACCGGATGGCAGGAATGCCCATAACCGTCCTGTGGTACGAGCGCCCACCGGGAGGGACCAGATGGAGCGCCATTTCCGAGAC
>CAYZVQ010000287.1:0-6646 GCA_964481925.1 uncultured Acidimicrobiaceae bacterium | reverse complement strand
GGTGGATCTCGTCGACGAACAAGACGTCGCCCTCGCCCAGGTTGGTCAGCAGCGCGGCCAGGTCGCCCGCCCGGACCAGGGCCGGCCCGGAGGTGACCCGGTAGCTCGCGCCCATCTCATTGGCGACGATGCCGGCCAGCGAAGTCTTGCCCAGGCCCGGCGGCCCGGCGAAGAGCATGTGGTCGACGGCCTCGTCGCGCCGGCGGGCCGCCTCCAGCATTATGGTGAGGTGCTCCTTGAGCGGCGCCTGCCCGACGAACTCGTCCAGGTGCCGGGGCCGCAGCGAGCTTTCCTCGGCGATCTCGACGGGGTCGGCCGACGGCGCCAGCAAGCGGATCTCCGAGTGGTCGCCGTCCGCCTCGGGGCCCGTCACGGTCTACCCGCGAGGACCATCACGGTCCACCGGCCAAGAGCGGTGCCCGTCACGGGCTACCTGCCAGCTCTCTCAGCGCGTGGCGGAGCATGTCCTCGGTCGAACCCTCGACGGGCAGGCGGGCCAGCGCCTGGCGCACCTCGTCGTTGCCATAGCCGAGGGCACCTAGAGCCGCTTTGACCTCTTCACGCTGAGCGGTCCGGTCGGCGGCGCTGGCCTCGTGCGGGCCCGGACCGGTCTCGCCCAGGTTCCCGGGGGGCCCACCGCCCACGTCTATCACCGCCGCCGATTCGAAACGAGGGGTCAACTCGAGGACGAGGCGGGCAGCCGTCTTTTTCCCGATCCCGGGCACCAGGGTCAGGGCGTCGGCGTCGTTGTTGAGGACGGCCCGCTGCAGGGCGGCCGGTGAGAGCACCGAGAGCAGGGCCACCGCCACGGCCGGGCCGACCCCATGGGCCCCGAGCAGCAACTCGAAGCAGTCCCTCTCGTCCCGGCTCGGGAAACCGTAAAGGAGGATGGCGTCCTCCCGTACGTGGGTGTGCACGTGCAGGAACGCCGGGCCGCCCATCTCACCGACGCGAGCAGCGCAACCCGCCGGCACGATGACCCGGTAGCCGACCCCGCCCACCTCGACCAGGAACTCGACCTGGTGGTCGCTGCGCACGGCCCGGTCAAGGACCGTGCCCCTCAGCGAACCGATCAACCTCGTCCCCCGGCGGCGGCCACCGCCCGGGCAAACGGGGCGTTGGCCAGGTGGCACAGGGCGAGGGCCAGAGCGTCGGCCCGGTCGGGCGGCGTCGGCTTCTCAGGCAGGTCAAGGAGCGTCTGCACCATGCGCTGCACCTGGTCCTTCCCGGCGCCGCCCCATCCCGCCACGGCCTGCTTGACCTCGTTGGGGCTGTACTGGACGACCGGGACACCAGCCTCAGCGGCCACCGCCAGGGCCAGGCCGCTGGCCTGCCCCACGGACATGGCGGTGCGGGCGTTGTTCTGGAACAGGATCCTCTCCACGACGACAACTTCAGGTGACAGCCGCGTTATGAGCATGCGCAGCTCCCTGAGGAGCTGGGCCAACCTCTCGGCCAGCGGGTTGGACACGGGAGTGGTGAGCACCCCGGACACGACGGCCACGGGATTGCCGCGGTCCTGGCTGACCGCGCCGTACCCACAGCGCGAAAGGCCGGGATCTATCCCCAGTACGAACACTAGTTCGGCAACTTACCACCTGCAAAGGGCCGATTGGTGGATCCGCGGCCGCAACCCCCCGGACCTGGCCGTGCGCTTATACCTCGACGAGATCCATCACCGAGTCGGGTATGTCGAAATTGGCGTACACGTTTTGCACGTCGTCTTGGTCGTCGAGGAGGTCCATGAGGCGGAGCACCTTTCGGGCCTCGCCCTCGCTTTCGATGGCCACCGACTGCGCCGGCACCATGGTGAGCTCGCTCGAACTCGTGGGCCACCCCTTGGCCTCGACCGCGCCGCGGACGGCCGCCAGTTCGCGCGGCGGGGTGACGATTTCCCAACTGTCGCCGTTGTCACGCACGTCGTCGGCCCCCGCATCGGCCGCCACGAGCATTAGGTCGTCTTCGCTGAACTTGCCGTCGTGGGGCATGGTGACGATGCCCTTGCGCTCGAACTGCCAAGAAACGGCGCCCGGTTCGGCCATCGAGCCCCCGTTCTTGGAGAAAATGGCACGGATGTCCGCACCGGTGCGGTTGCGGTTATCGGTCAGGCATTCGACGATTACGGCGACCCCGCAGGGCGCATAACCTTCGTACACCACGGGCTCGTACCGCACCCCCTCGAGCTCGCCCGTACCGCGCTTTATGGCGCGCTCTATCGTCTCCATCGGGACCGAGGAGTCCCGCGCCTTTTGGTACATGGTGCGAAGCGTCGGGTTGCCCTCGAGATCGCCCCCGCCCTCGCGCGCCGCCACCTCGACCTGGCGGATTATCTTGGCGAACAGCTTCCCGCGAGCCTTGTCCAAAGCGCCTTTCTTGTGCTTTGTGGTGGCCCATTTAGAGTGCCCTGACATGGTCCTTCCTTGTCCTTGGTTGAGTTTCCAGAAAAAGCTCGTGCAGCCTCGCGTCGCCCACCAGCTCGGGGTGGAACGAACTGACCAGGACCGGGCCCTGCCGGCAGACCACGGCCTTTTCCTGCCCGTCGCCCATGCGCACGGTGGCCAGGACTTCCACGTCCGGCCCCACCCGCTCGACCACGGGGGCACGGATGAACACGGCGTGCAACGGCAACACCAGGCCGTCCACGTCGAGGTCGGCCTCGAACGAGTCGCGCTGGCGACCGAAAGCGTTACGTCGCACCGAGATGTCGATAGCCCCGAAGCAGTGCTGGTCGGGCCGGCCGTCCACGATCTCGGCGGCCAGCAATATCATGCCCGCGCATGTCCCCAGCGCTGGCATCCCTCCGGCCAGGCGTCGGCGCAACGGCTCGAGCAGGCCGGAGGTGGCGAGCAACAACGACATGGTGGTCGACTCGCCGCCGGGCACGATCAGCGAGCTCACGTGGGCCAGGTCGGCCGGCACCCTGACCTCGCGCCCCTCGGCCCCGAGCGACCCGACCATCCTCAGGTGCTCGCGAAAATCACCCTGGAGGGCGAGGACACCGACCGGCCCGGGTCTGCCCGGGAGAGGCTGTGGTACCACCTGGGGGCACCTTTCTCATCGGTGGCGCGCCTACCAGCCGCGCTCGGACAAACGGGTGGCGACGGCCCCCGACTCCTCGCCGCGCATGGCCTCCCCCAGGCCCCTGCTCACCTTGGCCACGATCTCGTAGTCGCCGAAATGGGTGGTCGCCTCCACGATGGCCGCGGCAAAGCGGGCCGGGTCGGAGCTCTTGAAAATCCCCGAGCCCACGAAGACGGCTTGGGCACCGAGGTGCATCACCAGGGCGGCGTCCGACGGCGTGGCTATCCCACCGGCGCAGAAAAGCGGCACGGGGAGCTCACCGCTCAGGGCCACCTCTCTCACCAGCTCGACGGGCGCCCGTAGCTCCTTGGCCCAGCTGTAGATCTCGGCCCCGTCCGCCTGGGTCACCTTGCGGATATCGCCCAGGATCTGGCGCAAATGGCGCACCGCCTCTTTCACGTCCCCCGTGCCCGCCTCACCCTTGGACCGGATCATGGCCGCTCCCTCAGAGATGCGTCGCAGCGCTTCGCCGAGGTTGTTGGCGCCGCACACGAACGGGACCGTGAAAGGCCACTTGTCGATGTGGTGCTCGTCGTCGGCCGGGGTGAGCACCTCGCTCTCGTCGATGTAGTCGACACCGAGGGCTTCGAGCACCTTCGCTTCGGCGAAATGACCGATGCGGGCCTTGGCCATGACGGGGATGCTGACAGCGGCCTTGATGGCCTCGATCAACGCCGGGTCGCTCATGCGGGCGACGCCTCCGTCACGGCGGATGTCCGCCGGCACACGTTCCAGGGCCATGACGGCCACCGCTCCGGCGTCCTCGGCGATCACAGCGTGCTCGGGCGTTACGACGTCCATGATCACGCCACCGCGCAACTGGGTGGCAAGGCCACGCTTCACCAGGCCCGTACCCGTCCGGCGCGCCTCCGCGCCACCAGCCCCTCGCACCGTGCCTGGCGCCTTTTGGCCTTCACTCTCTGTCATGGTCGGATCCTATCCTGGCCGGGCGGACGAGCCCGGATCGATAACGCCGGACCGCGCCCGTGCCTCAAAGCTCGCGCAGGGCTTCGATCCTGTCTTTCAAGCCCGTCACCGGGCCCTGGCCGGCACCCGGGTCGGCGAACCACAACGGGGCGTTGGCCCGGGAGGCACCCGGCACCCCTGTGCCCTTCGCCTCGAGCTTCTCCAGGGCCCCGACAAGGCCGGGCGGGTAGCGGGTGAAGCTGACCGCGGCCCGGTCCATCGCCGTTATCGGCTCGGGCGGCGCCAGCATGGTCGCCCCGATCCCGAGCGTGGCCACCGTGACCGTGGCCGGGAGCATGTCATAGCAGCGGATGCGGGTCAGCTGCTGGGCGATGACACCCTCCAGTTCGACCCGGGCCAGCTCGTCGAGCAGCGCCTGGGTGACCACGAGCGTGGCGCTTTTGCGGCGGCGGCCGCACACGGCGGCGTTGAGCCCGGTCTCGGGCCGGACCTTGATCTGAGGCTGATGGACACCGATCGTGGCGCACAGGCCGTCGACGACGTTGAGAAGGCGGGCGTGCTCGACCGGGTCAGCGGGCCGACCGCCCAGGGTGCGGCGGGCCAGGGGCTCGGCCGCCCACCACATGGTCAGGCCTAGCAGCAGCGTACCGCCCACGAACCCGCCGATGGCCCATGGCCAGCCCAGGCCCCACCAGAACAGGAGCCCAACGGCGGTCCCGAGGGGCACCGACGACACGGCGACGAGCGCCAACGCCCGCCTACGGTTGGCCATGGTCCTGGCACGGAGCGGGTCGATGGCCACTGCGCGGACGATTGTAGAACCACCGCCGTAGGGCCATAGGGCCCCGATGGCGGGCGCCGCGGCTAAACCCGCGCTTTGCGGGGCAATGGCCGCCCCCGTCTCAGGAGCAGAGAGAACTCCTCCGCCGGCATGGGCCGGGCGAAGTGGAAACCGCTCCTAGACAGTGCAGCGATAGCCAGGATGTCGGATATGGCCGCCCGCAGGTGACCGTCCCGGGCGGTGGCGCTGAGACCGGTCAGCTCCAACGGGACCGTTATTGGCGGCCCCAGAGGGTTGCCGTAGCGGTCCAGGGGCGAAACGGCCAAGTGCCCGACGTTGAGGTCAACGGCGACGACGGGGCCATAGCGGAGCTGTTCAAGGGTGGCCACCGCCTGGGCGTGAAGGGCCCAGGAGGCGTCGATGTACCAGCGGTCGCGGCTCGGCTCATAGGTGATGCCGTAGCGGACAGCACCGTTGGTGGCTTGGGCGGCCACGTCACCGCCGCGGTAAGGCCAATTGACGGGACAGGAGAGCCGGTAACGATTGTGGGGGCGGTTCGCTGGGCTTTGGGCACCGGTACTTCCTAACCTTCACTAATGCGCACTAGTGCTCACTGTTCGTGCAGCAGTTGCCAACCCCCGCGCCAGCCAGACGGCCAGGCCCGACGGCGCGCCGCCATCGCGAGCCAAGCTCTCCGCTTTTCCCACCTCCGCCGCACGGCGGCCCGCTCTTCGTGCCTCTTGGTTCACCGTAGTAGGTTTCTACCTTACAACCACGTACAGCAATCACGCGACCACCGCGAATAACGGCAGTAGAGATCACAGGTGGTTCTCCTGGAACCAACACGTACTCTTAGGTGTCTTTCAGGTATAGCGGTAAACGAGGTAAACGAGCGTCAATGAGGTCGATGGCGGCACTGGGGAGAACGACCGCGTCGTCGACCGGTCGCGCCCGCCGGCACCTGCCCGCTCTCGACGGCCTGCGAGGGGTAGGCATCGCCGCCGTCGTTGTGTACCACCTGGACCCCGCCTGGTTGCCGGGCGGTTACCTGGGCGTAGACGTCTTTTTTGTAGTGTCCGGGTTCCTCATCACGGGCCTCCTGCTCGACCTTTTGACACCGGCGCCCTCGCCCTGGCCGGCACTGCGCGAGTTCTGGGCCCGGCGGGCGCGGAGGTTGCTGCCGGCGCTCGTGGTGCTCGTCGTGGTCCTGTCCCTCGTCGCCGGCCTCATCGCCCGCGACGCCGTACCCCAATTGCGGGCCGATATACCGGCGGCGCTGGGGTTCGTGGCCAACTGGCAGCTCCTTTTCCACCACAACAGTTATTTCGAGTCCGTGGGCCGGCCACCTCTCCTGCTCCACCTCTGGTCACTAGGCGTGGAGGAGCAGTTCTACTTGGTCTGGCCGTTCGTGGTGCTCGGCGCCGTGCAGTTGTGCCGACGGCCCGTCAGGGCCCTGTGCTGGGTAGCGGGCACCGGCTCGGTGTGCTCGGCCGCGCTCATGGCCGCCCTATTTGTAGCCGGGCACGACCCGTCCACCGTTTACTACGACACTTTCACCCATTCGGCCGGGCTGATGATCGGGGCGGCCCTGGCCGCCGCCAGCTACAAGAGGCGACTGGCACCCGACCACTACGGCGCCAGGCCCCGAGCGGTCATCGGTGCCACCGCCCTGGCCGGGTTGGCGGTGTTGATGGTCATGCTGGGGGCCGACGCCAGCTTCACCTATCGGGGAGGCATTTTCCTGGCTTCGGCGTTGACGGGGCTTGTCATCACAGTCGCGGTGCGCCCCGGACCGGTGGGCCGCCTGCTCTCGGCCAAGCCGCTGCGCTACCTGGGCGCCCGTTCCTACTCCCTGTA
>CAYZVQ010000286.1:0-6654 GCA_964481925.1 uncultured Acidimicrobiaceae bacterium | reverse complement strand
GAAGTTGTGCCATAGTACGAATGGCCGAGAGAACCAGAACCCAAACGATTCAAAAATATTGGCCTGGTTCTTCGTCGAGTTAATGAGGATCCAGACGATCGGGGCGAGCGTGAAAATGGCGAACAGGCCGCACAAAATGGTAATGAAGTTCACGGTGCCCTTCCTCAGGCCGTACAGGCGCAAAGGGACCGTCGCCATAAGATCTGCCTGGCGCTGGGCCTCACGGCGGACCGCACGCCTCGACCGAAAACCGCTGTTAGTCGTCGCGGGGACGGGTGCCGTAGTAGTCATTCCCTCTCTCCTTTGCCACGGCGGAAGGCGAGCGAGCCGACCGAGATGATCACGACCAGAAGAGCGAGTACGACGGCGGCGGCCGCCGCCAGATCGTACTGGCCTCCCCCAATCCCGGTGTTGTATATGTAGAGAGTCGGAGTGAAGGCGTCACTGATGGCCTGGGGTTGGAATGCCCCCAAGAGCAAAGGCTCTGTGAACAACTGCAGCGCGCCGATCACGTTCAAGAAGACGAGCATGACCATCGCCGGTCTGACCATGGGGAACTTGACCCTGAGCACCAGGCGGGACAACGAAGCGCCGTCCATGACGGCCGCCTCTACCACCTCGCGAGGCACGGCTCTCAGCGCCGTGTAGAGGATCATCATGTTGTAGCCCGTCCACTCCCAAATAGCGATGACAATGATGGTGGGCACCATGAGAGAGCTCGAAAAGAAATTGCTGCCCTTGAAGCCTAGTTCGTGGATCAGGTGAGTGAACGGCCCTGACGAGGGGTCCAATAGGAAGGCCCACATCACTGTCCCCACGACCGCCGGCACGGCAAAGGGTATGAAGAAGACTGTCCTCCAGAACTTGCCGAAGCGCGCTACGCCGAGGTCGAACATTGCAGCGAAGAAGAAAGACATCACCAGCATTACGGGTATCTGAATGGCTGCGAATATGCAGACGCGCAGGAAGCCGCTCCAGAAGGCGCCGTTCTCAAGGGTTTGTCTATAGTTAGCAAGCCCGGAAAAGCTGGTCCCACCCACGAGCTTGCTCGTATAGAGGCTCTGGTAGACGGCGTAGAGAAGAGGGGTGACCAGGAACAGAAGGAAGACAACGAGAAATGGGACAACGAACCATACCCCTCGCCGGTCACGCCGGAGGACGAAGTTGCGATGAGATCGCTGTCGGGGGGCATCAGAACGGACGAGATAGCTCCCAAGCCCGCCCGGCCCGGCCCTTCGGGCCGGGCCGGCCGTTCGGGGAGCAGCGGTGGGCGTGACCGTCCCGCTCATTGGCGGGCTTCCAGGCTCACGGTGGGCATTGGCTGTCCTCCTTTTGACAGGACTTTCGCACCATCAAAGCACCTTTTGGTCCCCGTTGCTTGATGTCCCGTGCACACCGCAATGGCACACTCGTGGTGAGGCACCAAGTGCTCGTCGTCGGCGACTTGTGTCGCCCCAAGCCCGAGTTGGCCGAGGCGGGACGTAGCAAGGGGTAGCTGCTACGCCCCGCCCGGGACCGGGATGCGGGTCTGGTGTACTGGAATAGCTAGGTCGTGACCTTGAAGCCCTCACTCTTGGCGTAGTTCACGAGGGTTGTCTGGAAGGAGGCGAACGCTGACGCCAGGGTCTGCTTGTAGTTCATGACGTTGGCGAAGGCAGTGGCCGAATCGGTCAGGGCTGCAGTCATGAACGGCGGCCATTCGACCAGGCTGGCTGTCTTGGCAGAGTTGATGAAGGCGGGGTGGATGTTGGCGCTGCCGCTCATGGTCAGCTTTAGGTTCTGGAAACTCGGCAAGTTCAGCTCCGGGATGAAACCTGGGAAGTTGAGTGTCGGGTTAGTTACTTGGAGGTTCCATGACGCCAGGGTGGCACCTGCGAACTCAGCAAATTCGGCCGCGGCGGCCTTGTCCTTGGACGCAGCCAGGACGGGGAAGCAGGAGCCGCCCCAGTTGGCACCGACGTTGGCGCCCATGGTCCACTGCGGAAGGGCTGCCGCCCGCCAATCACCCAAGGTCGCCTTGAGGTCGGCTTGCATGTACGAGGGCCCCCACCCTGAGGACAGCCAGAGCGCATCGGTGCCATTGTCCATGTCGGTGAACGACGTGACTGAGACATCACTGGTCCCGTTGACTGCGTGAGCAGCCAGCAACTTATCCCAGTAGGCGGCGAAGGCCATCTGTTTGGGCCCGGTGAAGTTGATGCCCACCGTGGAGCCGCCCGTGTAGGTAAACGGATAGGCATTGTCCTGCGCCATCAAGCTCAGTACCCACTGGAGGTCGGTGGCGGAGAAGTTGGTTATGTAGGCGTTGGGGTTGGCCTTATGAAGGGCGATCGCGTCGGTGGCGAACTGCGCCCACGTCGTGGGGGGGGTCAGCTTGTACTTTGCGAACTCGACGGCGTTGTACAGGTCGGCCAGAGGCCCGGTGTCGTCGGGGACAGCCCAAACGTTGGCTCCCCCGCCTGTGCTGACATCGTTCCAGACCCACCCTGGGAAGTCTGCCTTGTACTTGTTCACCCCGTACATAGCGAGGTTGGCCACGCTGTTGGTGATCTCGAACGAGGGGATCTCGTCGTACTCCACCTCAGCGACGTCGGGGATGCCGGTGCCGGACTTGATGGCGTCGGCCAGCTTCACGTACTCCGCGTTACCACCACCGACGTCCTCCAACGTCACGTGGATGCTCGGGTGGGTGCTGTTGAACAGCGCGACCAACCGGTTCTGGCCCGGGGACCAGTCCCAGAAAACGAGCTGAGTCACCGAGGACGCTGACGCGGTAACCGCGGGGACGGTGATCATGGCGAGCATCGCTACGCCGGCTCCAAGGGCCGAGAGGCGGGTCGTCTTCGATCGTGGCTGGTTCGATCGTTTGCTCATACCTTTTTCCTTTCGTGGGGTTGTTCAAGTCAAGTCATCTCAGTCCGCTCCGATGGGTCAAGCAAAGACTGATAGCTCTCTTTCCTGCGGTCGCGCGCCCATCAGGCTTGGCGCCCTCCCCTCAAGGCGGGACAGGCCCTCTGTTTGACGCTTCCTTGTAGTCACAGGGCTCTAATCGATGAGCATGATAGGAGGTTAGGATGATAGGGTCTCAGTGACGTTAGCGCTCTCACCTACGGCAAGCAAGGCAGCTAGGGAAGATTTTCGTGTGGAGGGCCAAACAGGGCAACGTTCACCACGCGTAGTCTTCCGGGGCCGGCTTCCGGCCCGGGAACAGGTCGTCTAAACGGGCCACGGTGGCGTCGTCGAGGTGTACGTCCAACGCCCGCAAGGCACCTTCCAGCTGGGCCATTGTCCGCGGACCAACAATTGGCCCGGTGACGCCGGGCTGGCGAAGCAACCAAGCCAGGGCGACGGTGCCAGGTTCCTCACTCAAGCCCGCGCACAGATCTTCGTATGCTTGGATCTGCGCTCTGGCCGCTACGAGAGCCTCCGGGGCCCGTTCGCCGTCACGGACCCTGCGGGCCCCGTCGAGCTGCTTGCGAAGGATCCCTCCTAGGAGCCCGCCGTGCAGAGGTGACCAGGCGATCACGCCGAGCCCGTAGTCCCGGGCGGCGGGGATGACCTCCAGTTCAACCTCGCGGACAAAAAGGTTGTAGAGGGACTGCTCGCACACCAGGCCCATGAAATGGCGCCGAGCGGCAGACTCTTGGGCCTTGGCGATGTGCCAACCGGCGAAGTTGGACGAACCAACATACAGGATCTTGCCCTGATGACGGAGCACCTCCATGGCTTCCCAGATCTCGTCCCAGGGGGTGTCTCGGTCGACGTGGTGCATCTGGTAGAGGTCGATGTACTCCGTCTGCAGGCGGCGCAGTGAGTCCTCACAGGCGCGGCGGATATGGAGGGCAGACAGCCTGCCCTCGTTGGGCCAGTCGCCCATTGCCCCAAAGACCTTGGTGGCGAGGACGGTCCGCTCCCGCCTACCCCCACCCTGGGCAAACCAGCGTCCGACGATCTTCTCGGTGACCCCCTCGCCCTTTTTCCAGCCATAGATATTGGCGGTATCGAAAAAGTTGATCCCCACCTCATGAGCCCGGTCCATTATCGGGAAGGCGTCGACCTCGTCCGTTTCGGGACCGAAGTTCATGGTCCCTAGGCACAGCCGGCTGACAGACAGGCCACTACGGCCGAGATGGGCGTATTCCATATATGGGTCGGGGGCCGGGCCCGAACGGGTCTAGTCCCCATTCTCCTTTCAAATGTTGGCTGAAATAGGAAGTGGTGGACCACGGAATGTCGCCCGCCCGGGGGCCGGGACTCGATGAAGCGCGGCAGGAGACACCGCGTCGCGGTTTTCCATAGTTCGTGAGGATCAACAGACTTGGGCCCTACAGACTTACGGTTTCAGTCTTTTGGTTGTTATGGATCTTCCTCCTGTACGCCTGACAGTATAGGATGGTAACATGAAATCACCACAGGTGTGATCGCGCAAGATCGGGCCACGATGAGCTCGGCCAGCCTGGTCACAAGGCGGCCCACAAGAGTGCCAACAATCGTGGGGCGCACCCCCAGGGCACTGGCGAGGCGCCAGATGGCGAGGATGAACGTGTCTCCGGTAGAGCGAGAAGCACCAGGGTGACAGCATGGGCGCCACGTGCCGGCCCCTAAACGAGCATCTGCCTACCCGCGGGCTCAGAGGGCGACGACGACCTCTGCACCTCTCTATACAGGCGTCAGCAAGGCCGAGCACGGGCTGGTGCAACGGATCGGGCCGGCCACCTCGCTGGACCTTTTCGCCTGGGAGCGCGCCAGCGAGGTTCTCGGCGCCGGTCCCCGATGGTACGAGACGCTCGACCCCGCCTACTAGCCGACCTCCTCGGCCCGACGTTCCCCGGGCACCCAGACGAGGAAGCCTTTGACATCTGTCCCGGCCTTCGGTACATTAGTTCCTTCACGTTAGTTATTCAGCGTGGCTGGTTGCCCGGGCGTTCGGGCGAGAAGGGGGAGCTCGACGTGGGGCGCGCTGCCTGGTCTCGCGTAACTTTTGAGTTGCCGCGGGAATGGGTCTTTGGTAGCAAGTTCCTCATTGCCGGGGTGGATATCGGGGGCACACAGTGCTCTGTGAGCCTGGCCGAAGTGAGCGGCGCGCAATTTCAGCTCATCGCCCGTCGGCAGTTCGCTACCAAAGTCAAAAGGGGCCCGGAGGCCACACTGGCAGAGGTCGAGGAGAGGCTGGCCGCCTTGTTGTCCGACGTCGAGCTCCCCGCAGTCATCGGTGTGAGCTGCGGCGGCCCACTGGACGCGACGAACGGGGTCATCCAGTCGCCGCCCAACCTCCCCGGTTGGGACGACATCGCCATCAGCTCTCGGTTCGAGAAGAGCTTCGGGCGCCCTTGTGCGCTGGAGAACGATGCCAATGCGAGCGCCTCCGCTGAGTGGGCCTTCGGAGCCGGCCGCGGCTGTCGTGACCTCGTGTTCCTCACCTTCGGGACCGGGCTCGGCGCCGGGCTGATCCTCAACGGCTCGCCCTACGGGGGAAGGGGCGGCTTGGCCGGAGAGGTCGGGCATTGGCGCATCGGGCGCGACGTCGGGCCGGCCCGGTACGGGAAGAGCGGCAGCTTTGAGGCCTTCTGCAGTGGGAACGGCATAGTCGAGTGGTACCGGGAGCTGAGCGGACAGGACGCCCAGGAGGGGATCTCGGCTCTCGTCGTCGCGAACCGGGCGCGCGACGGCGACCCGGTGGCCACGGAGGTGTTCGCCCAGGCGGCCGACCGGCTCGGGCGAGGCGTAGCCCTGCTGGTGGACGCTCTAGCGCCCCAGGTCGTGGTTATCGGGGGGATCTACGTATACGCCAATGACCTCCTGCGCGACGGAGCGGAGCGGGCCCTACTGGCTGAGGCCCATCCCCAGCTGGTGGCGGGGTGCAGGGTCCTACCCGCCGAGCTGGGCGCGCTACTCGGCAGCTACGCCAGCTGTTGCGTCGCGTTGCGGAGCCTCGTAGACAGACAACGTGACGCTAGCGATGGTAGCCAAAGTGCCCTCATGGTCAGCTGAGGAGCGCCCACTGTCGCCTCAGATGAGGCTGCGGCGACAGCACGAGCGGATCATTTTCCGGGCCATTAGCGCCAACGTCGCCATCTCGCGAACGCAGCTGGCCGAACTGACGGGGTTGTCGGGCCAATCAGTGGGGCGCGTGGCGCGGACCTTGCTGGGCTCCGGCCTGGTCGAGGAGACCGAGATCGCTCGCTCCAAAGGGCCAGGGGCGTCACCAATCGGCCTACGGGTGCGCCCTGCAGGAGCCTTCTCGCTGGGCTTCGGCCTCGAGCGCGACTACCTGAGCGGCGTCGCCCTCGACCTGGGCGGCAACATCAGATGGCAGATGTCAAGGCACCTGGCCGAAGGCGAAACGGCGGAGAACACCCTTCGCCTGCTGGAACAGGACATACGCAGCCTTCTCAGAGCTCCCGAGTGGTCGGCCCGCCGTGACAGGCTCTGCGGCGTCGGGGTGGCCGCTCCCGGGCCGCTCGACGTCACGACCGGCACGATCATCGGGCCGCCCAACTTCCCGAGCTGGGAGCACGTCGACGTCGCCAAGGAGCTCGGCCGAGCCTTCGACCTTCCTGTCCTGATCGACAACGCGGCGACAGCGGCAGCCATCGGGATCGCGTGGCGGCTGCCTCACGGCCACCGGCCCTACCTCTATTGCTATTGGGGCAT
>CAYZVQ010000285.1:0-6659 GCA_964481925.1 uncultured Acidimicrobiaceae bacterium | reverse complement strand
TCCCCACGAAGGTATAGAGGCGCCAGCGGCCGCCGCCGTGCACCTTTTTTTCCGGAAGCTGTGCTGGAACGGCGGCTACTACGAGCAACGCCTCGAAGACCCGGATGCCTTCCCCTACCAGTTCGGCAAAGGGTGCCACTCGGACCAACTCCTAGGCCAGTTCCTAGCCCACGTGACTGGGCTTGGGCACCTGCTCCCGGCCGAGCATGTGCGGGACCCACTGTGCGCCGTGTCGCGGAACAACTTCGCCCGTCGCATGGAGGACGTGGCCACAATGCAGCGCGTCTACGCCCTAAACGATGAATCGGCCCTGGTTCTGTGCACGTGGCCCCGCGGCGGACGGCCCCGGTTCCCTTCGGCTACAGCGACGAAGTGTGGACCGGAGTGGAGTACCAGGTGGCGTCGAGCCTGATCTATGAGGGCCTGCTGGACGAGGCGCTCGTGCTAGTAGACGCGGTCAGGTCGCGCCACGACGGCTACCGCCGTAACCCGTGGAGTGAGAGCGAGGCCGGGCACCATTACGCTCGCTCGCTGGCGAGTTACGGGCTCATCACCGCAATGCTCGGCTTCAAGGTCGACCTTCCGCGGGGCGTGATCCGTTTCGATCCCAAGTTCACCGGCAGAAACTTTTGCTGTTTTTGGTCACATGGCAAGGGTTGGGGCGGCGGTTTCAAGGGGTCCGATAAGAAAGGCGAGGCGACCGCCGAGGTGCTTGTCATCGAAGGCACTTTGGGCGCCACGAGGATCGAAGCCCCAGTCCCGGTGAGCGTAATCTCGCGAAGGCTGGGAGACGAGCGTGAGGGAAGACCGGGCCCGTGTCCCTCGTGATCATTGGGTTCCCGAAGCACTCCGGGGGTCACCGCCAGGAGCACCAAGCCCCGGGTGGACCAGTGGGTGGCGTCGGGCGGGGCCGACTCCAACGTGTCGACCAGGACCGCCTCGATGACGTCATCGCCGATGGTGCGGACCGCGCCCGGCCGAGGTGCGTCGTTCAGTCCTTCCAGCCGCTCGCCAGCAAGGCGGCGCCGCCATTTGGACACCGTGACGGGGTGCACTTTCAGCTCGGCGGCGACCTCAGTGTGCGTCCTTCGGCCGAGGCCAGCACGATCCGCGAACCCAGCGCCAGCACCTGGGCTGAGCTGGGCCGGCGCGCCCAGCGCTGCCAGCGTCGCCCGTTCGTCGTCGGTCAGGGTTACATGGGCGGTGGGGCGGCCAAGGCGTGCCATACAGAGCTCCTTCTGTCAGGGTTCTAACTGCCAGAACGCGCCCACGCAAGGGTTAATTCCCTATTTCGCCTATTTGCTTAGTGAAACAACCTGACAGGACACTAGCGTTGGTCAGGCACAGATTGTGACGGGTTCGGGGACCGTTTCCTTCTAGGCAAAGCGCAACGCAACATCACGCAACCGCCCGGTAGACGCGTGCCGGGGTGGCTTCGCGGCGATGTAGGACGCTCCTCCTGGTCCAAGCAGGAGACGCTAAGGCGCCTGGTACATCGGCCCCGACGGTCCCGCTGTGTGTACCGTGCTGCCTGACGCCACCAACAAAGCGATCGCCACAAGCGAGAGGCTTCTCAGAGCTCCAACCACGATCCAAGGTTGACACATAGTGCCCTGGTCCCTTCCTGCACTCGGGCGACGATGGTTCCCCCGATGGTTCGCAGCGTCGCCTATCCGGGCGGGGAAGGTGTACCTACGCCTGACAATCAGGAGGGGCCGGCGCCCGGTGGTCCACGTCGCTCGATGAGCCGGACCGCATAGTTCGCAGCTGCCCGGACGCGGAAGTTCTCGTCCTCGGCCACCACTGCGCGCAGGACAGGAAGCGCAACTGAGGGGTCGCAGGGCACGAACCCGAGCATCATCGCGGTCGAAGCGCGGGACGGCGCAAATGGTTCGCGTTCGATAGCGGACTGCATCGCCATGGGCAAACGAGGGTCGTTGGGCCACCCTCTCGCACAGCAGGGACACCCACCTGCCCGGCTGGGGGTTGGCAGGGTCAAAGACCGACGCCGAAGGCTTCTTCCACCGTCGGGACCGGCTGCTGAAGCAACTGGTGGACCGTGAGTCCACTGCTTCTCCGCACTGGTTCCGGGAAGGTCCGGCGCCACCGGCGCCCAGGATCAGGAGGGTGCTGGTACAGCTCCATGGCCGCCTGCATGGCGACCAGCGCATAGTCGGTGATGGCCTCCAGGACATCGGCAAGGAGGTCGGTCGTATCGGCACCCGCGGGCACTAGCCACCAGGTGTCCTCGTACTCGGGGAGGAGAAGACCAATGCGGTCACCCCAAAACGCCTGGTGGTCCGGCACGTGGCGAGCGTCCACGTTGATCGTGAACTCCACCAAGGCCTTAGTGTCGTGCGTTGACTTCTGGAAACCGAACGATCCCTTCAGATCTCCGCGGTCGAGGTGGAAGTGGCCACCAGAACCCTTCAGGCCCTGAGCACGTAAACGTGGTGCCAAGTCTTCACGCAGGAAGCGCGCATACGTCTCCTGCGCCGTCTCCGCTCCGGGGGGAAGCGACCTCGGATCAGGCCTATGTGCCCAATCTCCGATTACCTCCCTATGGATCCGTCTTCCAAAGTCCTCTCCTGAGTCTTCTTCACGGCGAGCGCCAGACCTGTGCCGCCTCCCGGCCCTGGCCGGGCGTTCGGGAGCCTCGTTTGCACGGCCGGCCGATCGGTCCTCCCTCACAGCAAAGACGGTAGCCCCGCCATGGGAGCGACGCTTAGCGGGCGTCCCCGGCCCTCGCTGAAGGAATAAGCGATATCCGCATCGCAGCCGGCGAACGGCGCTCACGCTTTCGCGGGCCATCCTCATCCTGACGCCGAGCTCATCGGCTCGCTCACGACCAGGACGCTCGGGAGCAACGTGACGATTGTGAGACGTTGGCGAACACCTCTATGCCTGGCAACGATCTCGTTGACAGCTCGACTGGCTTTCTCGTTGTGAAGCTGCCGTTTATACATACCTCTGCCTAAACCTCACCGTCACGACGGCGGTGCCCTTGGCCGCGCCACCGTCGGCCGTTGCCTCAATGCCGGGATGAGCGGCCAGCCACGCCTTGCTTGGTTTGCCCTCCATAGTGCCCGCCTCGGTCGGGTCAGATGCACACCAGTCCGAAGCTGAATGGACTTCGGGCCACACGCACCACGGCTCGTGGCCCGCTGGCTCTTCAGGGCGCCAGAGGGTCATTACCCGCTCCCGCTGGTCGTGACGGCGGCGAGGGCCGCAGGTGCTCCCAACAGGCAGACTGCTCCAGCGAGGCTCATGAGTGCCTTGTTCATCGTTGTCCTTCCTAGGACGATCGTTAGCGGGAAGGCGCGGATTACGACGGGCAAGTCATCGCCAGGCACGCCTTCGTCCTGGTCGAGTCGACTATTGAACAGCCACACGCCCTGGTGAACGGTCAGATGTCATGCAACACCCGACGTTCCTCCCTGAGGCTCTCGTCGGCAGGAAGCTCGGGGGACTTGAAGAGAAGCTAAGGAGCCAGCTCAGCTAAAGCCGGGCCTGCAAGTCCCAATGGGGGACGGCGTCCGCGATGGCTCGGCGACCTGGTCAGGCATGCGATGGCTCAGAGAGCCAGGCGGCGATCCGCTTTCGGTATCTCACACGAACGTCATTGATGGAGATCGGCGGGCCGCGCCGTGCGACGTTCTCATCGCGCTCGCTTACCGATGTCTGTATCGCACCGTTAGCCGAGGAGCCCAAGCCCCCGCCCGTCGGTCGTGGACGAGCTCGCAAAGCTCGCCGGCTTGCACGAGCAGGGCGTCCTCAGCGATGCCGAATTCACCGATCAGAAGGCGGCTGCGCTAGTGGGGTATGTTCCCCGCTGGGGTTAACGCGGTTTGACGGACATCCACCAAGTGGGGCGCAGCCAGAGGTCGACGACAAAAAGCGTATTCGGGCTGGAGATCGGGTCAAGCAATTGGCGCCGAAGGGATGGGAGCTTGCTCAGCCCGTTCTGTCGCTCCTGATAAACACTGGAGTGCGGTCTGCGCTGCGGTTGCCGCCGACTTGAACGATCCGCGTCGCAGGGGCAGCCACCTCGGCTCCCTTCTGATAGTTCCTAAGCCATCAAAATACAGAGGCGGCGACGACGAGAGGTTCAGGCTGAACCGGGCTCGCCGCTTTCCAAGAGCCTTAGGCGGCTGGACCCGATGGGCGAGCAATGGATGTACCACCCGTCCGGGCCGTTCTCGACCCAAAGGTCGGTGACATCGACAGCCCACACGTCGACAGGTTCCCTGGCCATCCGCCGGAAGAAGCCGATTGAGTCGACGGTGTCCAGGAAATTCGCCGGCAGTTCCGGCTGGGCACTTCCAGCGATGCCCCGCGCCACACCCATCCGAGACCAATCGAGCCCCCAGCGCTGGATGGACGCCCTGTTCACGGCTGCAGTGATGTGGACCAGCTCCCCGTTTCCCTTCCAGACCTCGATGTCCGGGCGACGGGACCGCCGGGCCCAGGTGCGCTCGCCATCGAGCGCCCTCACGAGGGCTCCGACCCAATCCTCTTCCGCCTCTGCGGCGACGACGGTACCGATCACTTCGCGGAGCGTGCCGAAGGCATATCGGCCTCGGGAGAGCCAGCGTGCGCCGCAGACCAAGCCGTCCTCGTCCAGCTCTTCGAAATGGACCTCGTCCCCGTAGGCGGTGCCGGGGACAAGGATGCGACACTCATGTGAGGGCGCGCAGTGAACAAGGTTGGGTGCATGAGTGCTGAGCCACTCATCACGAGCGATGAGGTAGGTAAGCTCCTCGGTCTCGCGCCGGTCGATCTCGGCAGTGTCCAGGTCTACTACCAGGCCTGGCATCGGAGGCTTGGCCCATCGGTTGGGGCGCGGCAGGCCCTTGCTCATACCGAAAGCGTGCCACGTCCTCGTCGCTAGCAGTACAAGCCTCCTGTCTCACCGCCCGCCCTGTAGGGGCAGCCCGGTTCGTACGATGTCCTTGTTGCCTCTGCGGCCGCAGCCGTGAACATCAGGGTGTTTTTCACGGATGTGGGGCAGTGGCGTCACTAGCCGAGGCACCAGACCGGTCGGGCGTTGCCGTGCTCTGTACTTGTCCGTTCGCCTGGCCGAGGGCCTGCTCCAGCATGGCCTCAATGCGGTTCAGCCGGGCAATTAGGTCGTCCTTGTCCCGGTCGGCCTGCTCCCCGACGAAGTAAGAAGCGACGGTAGCCGTCAGGACCCCGATGAGCCCGATCCCGACGAGCATCAGGACGACGGCCACCCCCGGCCACCAGCCGTGACAGGGTACTTGTCGCCGTAGCCGACGGTAGTGACCGTAACGATGGCCCACCACAGGGCGTCGCCGTAGTTGTGGATGTTGGAGCCGTGAGCGTTCTGCTCGAAGCCCAACTCGAAAACGGCCAGGACAAAGACGATTACGAGCACCGCTAGAAGCACGAAGTGGAGGCCTCGGTGGGTGAGAACGCTCCGTGCGCGCCGCAAGCCGTTCGCCAACACCACGCCGGCCCGGGCGAAGTCAAAGAGCCGAAGCAGACGGAGGGCCCGCAACGGACGGAGCACCGGGACGGCGACGACGACCAGGTCGAAGAGGTGGTGCTTGAAAAATACCGAGCGCGACGGTGAGAGATAGAGCTTCACCAGGTACTCGACGGCGAAGAGAGCCCACACGAAGTAGTCGATGAAGTTGAACGTCGCGGCGAGCCCTGCCGACAGGTGCACCACGAAGGGCACGACCAGGACCGGCAACCAGAGGATGGCGAGGACCGTCATGGGCACTTCGACGGCAATGGCAAAGCGGTCGTAGGTGTCTTGGGACCGACTCAAGCCCGTCATCGTGGAGGCGCCTTAGTGTGCCGAAGCCGCCGGGGCTGCCCGGCAGGCAGAGTCGACCTGGACCACGTCATGCCCCGTCTCGGTCACGAGGGCCGGGATCGTACAAGGCCTCAAGGCCCAAGCTGCCGCAGATTTCAGTGCCTCTGACGACGACGACTTTGACCAAGCACCATGCGTCCTACCTTCGCATTCCGTCCTTGCCGTGTCCAGGGGATACCCGTAGCGCGGCTCACCCGGCGCTTGGCTTTCGTGACACCAAACAAACGCGCCCATGAAAAACCACCACGGTTCATTTCAGCCTTCTTTCGTATAGCGCCCCTGGCTAATCAACTGAACCTGCATCCTGCTTCGAGAAGCCGTTTTCTGACAGCGCCAGTGTTTTTTCCACCGACCTTGCACCAGTCCGGCTTGCTCTTTCGATTATGGGCTTCATCTTCCGCTCCGTGTCGGTGATGGTTCTGCCACGGTCGGCTCTAGGGGTCGGAACCAGCCGGGCTTGTGGTGGCACTCGGTGGACTTGTTGGACGGCGACTGCCACCTGCCCCGAAGCGCCCGTGAGGTCAGGATGGAGGCGGGATGGGCATGGGCGCTGGTACGTGGTCGATGCCTGCGCTCAGCATGGCCCAGCTCTTGCAGCGACCCGGCCTGAGTTTGGTTGCGCCCCTACTTGCCACTGCGGGTGGTTTATCCGGGCCTTGCCCTCATTGTGGCGCTCTTTCGCGCCACTCCTGTCGTGGACTATCTCTGGACTAACTCAGTGCTACGGGAGGTACGTGGAGAGCATTCAGTGTCATCCCCGTACAATGTTGACAAGCGTGAAACTCACAACGTGAGCTGCGAAAATGCTGGTGGG
>CAYZVQ010000284.1:0-6667 GCA_964481925.1 uncultured Acidimicrobiaceae bacterium | reverse complement strand
ACTTTTTCGACCCTTCCACCGGGTCGGCCATCTGGGCCTGACGGCCGGGACCGGGAGGGCAGGATGCCATTGGTCGCCGGGGTGGACTGTTCGACCCAGTCGACCAAAGTCCTGATCGTCGATGTGGACGATGGCCGTGTCGTGGCTTCAGGGGGCGCGGCCCATGAAGTAGAGGGTGAAGGTGGCGCCAGGGAGAGCGACCCCCGAGATTGGGAGGCCTCCCTGGCCCACGCCCTGAGCCAGACCGGTCTTGCCCCCGACGTCGGGGCGTTGTCCGTCGGTGCCCAGCAACATGGCCTGGTCGTGCTCGACGACGCCGGTTGCCCGCTGCGCAAGGCGCCGTTGTGGAACGACACCCGTGGCGCCGCCGACGCTCAAGCGCTGGTTGACGCCCTCGGTGGCCCCGAGGCGACGGCTCTGCGCATCGGCTCGGTGCCGACGAGCTCGTTCACAGTGGCGCATTGGGCCTGGTTGCGCCGGGCTCAGCCTGAGGTGGCGGCGGCGGCCCGCCACATCCTCCTGCCTCACGACTACCTCAGTTTCCGCCTTACCGGCACGATGACAACGGACCGCAGCGACGTCTCGGGCACAGGTTGGTGGAGCCCGTCGGAAGAGTCTTATGCTGCCGACGTCCTCGAACTTGACGCTGTCCGGCTCGACCCCGCCTACCTACCCGAAGTACTGGGCCCCACGGCGTCGGCAGGTACCGTTACCAGCGCCGCGGCCGAGCAGTTCGGCCTGCGCCCCGGCGCCCCGGTCGCCTGCGGTGCCGGCGACAACGCTGCCGGCGCTTTGGCGCTCAGTTTTGCGCCCGGCGAAGCGGCCATGTCCCTGGGCACGTCGGGGACGGTCTACGCCCCCTCCGCCAGACCTAGCGCGGACAGCACCGGTACCGTCGCCGGTTTCGCCAGTGCCGATGGCCGGTACCTGCCCCTGGCCTGCACGCTCAACGCCACGGTGGCCGTCGACCAGGTCAGCGAATGGCTCGGCCTGGGCAGAGAGGACGTGGCGAGCGCGGACGAGGTCGTGTTCCTCCCCTGGCTGGGTGGGGAACGAACACCTAACGCCCCCAGCGCGTCGGGCACCTTGACCGGCGTCAGGTACTCGACCGACAAGCGGTCCATCCTGCAGGCTGCTTATGACGGGCTTGTGGCCACCTTGCTCGAGGCGACCGCCTTCCTCGACCAGTGGGCGCCGCAGTCGCGCGAGGCGCCGTTGCTCCTCTTGGGCGGCGGGGCGCGCGGCCGGGCCTGGCAGGAGACGGTGCGCCGCTTGTCCGGCCGCCCTGTCCTGGTCGTCGAGCTGTCGGAGCTTGTGGCCTACGGCGCTGCCGTCCAGGCTGCCGCCCTACTGACGGGAGAGCCGCTGGCCGACATAGCCAACCGGTGGGGCGCGCGGCGTGGGCTCCTGCTCGAGCCTGTGGCGCGCGACGAGCAGGCGATGGCCCGCATTGCTGCGTGGCGCCAGTCGTACCTCGCCACCTTGTGAGCTCATCCGCCCTCGTAGTTGGCAACGAATAGATGGCGGTGATCTCCGACCTCTCGAGCGCCAGCGACGCCAGCCTGGCCATGGCCGTGGCCAGATGGCAGGAGGAGGCGCTGGCCGAGATTTACCGCCGCCATGCGGGGGCCGTGTTCGGGCTGGCCAAGCGCCTCATTTTCGATGCCGTGCTGGCCGAAGAGGTTACTCAGGAGGTCTTCGTCCGGTTGTGGCGCGAACCGGAACGCTACGACCCGACACGCGGCTCGCTGCGCACCTTCTTGTTGTCGGTGACCCATGGGCGGGCCATCGACATCCTGCGTTCGGAGATGAGCCGGCGGGCCCGGGAGGAGCGTTCACGGGCCGTGGCCGAGGCCGGTTACGACCTGGAGCAGGAAGTGTTCGACTTGACCACCGCCGAGCGGGTGCGCGAGGCCGTCGCCAAGCTCCCGGGGGTCGAGCGCAAAGCGATCGAGCTCGCTTACTTCGGCGGCCACTCCTACCGCGAAGTGGCCGTCATCGAGAACGAGCCGGAGGGGACGATCAAGAGCCGCATCCGGTCTGGCCTTCGCCGCATGGGGCGCGAGCTCGACGCGGCTGTCAAAGGGACAGACCGATGATGCACGAGGAGATCGAGGAGCTGCTCGGAGCGTACGCCCTCCATGCCACCGAGCCCGAAGAGGACCGGGAGATCGAAGCCCATCTGGCCGATTGCCCTCGCTGCCGGGCCGAGGTACAAGCCCACCTGGAGGTGGCGGCCATGTTGGGCAGCTCCGCTTCAGAGGTCCCGGCCGGTCTGTGGGAGAAGATCGCGGCGTCGGTGGGGGAGATCCCGTTGCCCGGGGCCCCCGACAAGTTGTCCGTCGTGCACCCCCTAGGCGCGGTCCCCGTTATGCGACAACGAGGCTCCCGACGCTGGCAGGTGACCGTTTGGGGGGCGGTGGCGGCGGTGGCGGCGGCGGTCATCGCCGTCCTCGGCGCGCAAGTCTCCCATCTCGACTCGCAGGTGCAGACGCTGCGGACCGCCGTCGGCCAGTACGGCTTGTCGGGGGCGGCCGCGCAGGTGGCACTGGGGCCTCATCGGACCATAGTGCTGACGGCGGACAAAGCCGACGTGGCCAAGGTCGTCGTAGGACCTTCGGGCACAGCCTTCTGGGTCCAGTCCTCGCTGCGGGAGCTGCCTAGCTCCAAGACGTACCAGCTGTGGGGCCTGGTCCGGGGCAACATCGTGTCACTGGGGCTCATCGGCCCCGACCCGCGCTCGGTCGCCCCCTTCCGGATCGAGGCGACCATTACCACGGTGATGGTGACGGCCGAACCCAGCGGGGGCACGGCCAAACCGACCCTACCGGTGCTCGCCCAGGGCGACGTCCCTCCGGCCACCGTCGACTGACGACGGCCGACTGACGACGGCCGACTGACGAGCGTCGGCTAGCGGCCGTCTAGTCGGGAGGGCCGAAGAGACGGCCGCGGTGGGACAACCAGCTGTGGCCCCATTCCAGCCCGGCTTCTTCGGGCCCGGGCTCCGGTAGGACGACGACCTGAGTGGGGGCGTGGAGAGCTGAGCCGCAGAACTGGCACCTTTCGTCCCAGCTGTTGGCCAACGGCGCCCCGCACTGGGGGCACTTGAGCGCTTCGGACGCCAATGTCGGTCCTGTTCCCGGCGTGGCGGCTTTGTCCGGGAGGGACTGGACAGCCTGCTTGTCGAGCCAGACCGCTTCGCACCCTTTGCACATGGCGGCGCGCCCGGCCGGGATGGTCTTCGGCTGCATCAGTCGAGAGCAGAACGGGCAGCGGGCATCCCCGCCACCGGTGCCCTCCCCGGGGGCCTCGGTCCATAAGTGCTCGGCCAGGCTGCCTTCGAGCTGGCGAAGCACGGCAATGGTCAATACGGTGCCGCCACATCCGGCACAGACGTACTGGCGCAGCCCGCTGACCTGATTGGCCATAAGGTCCCCGGAGCACCCCGGGCACAGTAAGCGATCGGTCCCCATCATTAGAGTGTCGGCGCTATCATGCCGCCACCTTGAGAAGTCCCAGCGAGGCCTAAGCTCGCCTTATGTCTCTTCAGGAGACCGTGCGCTACGAAGGCCTCAGCCCTAAGTCCTATGAACACCCGGCTGACCGGGCCGCCACCGCAGCCCTGCGGTCGATCCCGCTCATGGACAAGGTGCTCAAACGTCTGGTGGGTTTCGGGCACGAGCGCCGGTTGCGCCAGGTGCTCATAGGCAATGCGGTACAGATATCGGACGAGCAGGTGCCCAAACTGTGGGCGCGCCACCAATGGGCCGCCTCCGTGCTCGACGTCGCCCCCGTCCCTCCGCTGTTCGTGACCCAGACGCCATTGGCCAACGCCCTCACGGTGGGCGCGCAACGACCGATGGTGATCATATTCTCGGGCTTGGCCAGGGATTACAGCTCGAGCGAAGTGGACTCTGTGCTGGCCCACGAAATGGGCCACGTCCTCTCCGAGCACTACTACTACCAGACGGCTTTGCAGTTCCTGTCGATGATCGTCATGAGCTCGAGCAGCGCGGCCGGCGCTTTGGCCGGCCTCCCCCTGAAAGCGATCTACCTGGTCCTGCTCGAGTGGTCCCGGGCCGCCGAGCTGTCTTCGGACCGGGCCAGCGCCCTGGTCGTGGGTGACCCGCTCATTACCTGCCAGATGTTGATGCGCATCGCCGGTGGTGCGCTCGAGGGGATGAGCCTGGACGCCTTCCTGGTCCAGGCGGCTCGCTATGCCGAAGAAGACGACGTCGTCTCCCGATGGTCACGGGCGTGGGTCGAGGCCAGCCTGACCCACCCCTTTGCCGTAAAGAGGACGCGGGAGCTTATGAGCTGGGTGGACGACGGCAGTTTTGACCTGGTCCGCAGCGGGACGTACATCCATCGCGGCCAGGAGCCACCAGTCACGGCGGAGGTACAAAAGGCCGTAGCCCACTACCGCGAACGCTTTTTCCGGATCCTGGACGTTGCTTCGGGCGGCGTCGACCGGGCGCTGCGGCAATTGGAGGACTGGCTGAGGCCTGGGCGCGACGGCGACGACGACAATGACGAGGGCCCTTTGACCTGAGGCCGGCCCTTAACCAGGCGAGGCCGCTACTAGCTTGCCCTTATGAGCGCAATGATGCCGGTACGTCAGATCGGGGCCCTCGACGTTTCGCTCGTGGGGCTGGGTTGCAACAACTTCGGCGGTCGCATTGACGAGCGCCAGAGCACCGAGGTGGTGGAGGCGGCCCTGGACGCCGGCATCAACTTGTTCGACACGGCCGACGTTTATGGCGGCACGAAAAGCGAAGAGCTCCTCGGCCGGGCCTTGGGCAAGGAGCGCTCCGAGGTCTTGATAGCCACCAAGTTCGGTTCCCCACTGGACGAGGACCGCAAGGGGGCGGCCCCGGCCTACGTGAAAAAGGCGCTGGAAGACAGCCTGCGCCGGCTGGGGACCGATTACGTCGACCTGTACCAGTTGCACCGGCCCGACCCGGCAACGCCGATAGGCGACACTCTTGCCGCCCTGGCGGACCTGGTCGGAGAGGGCAAGGTGCGCGAGATCGGGTGTTCCAACTTCTCCGCCGCCCAGCTCCAGGAGGCCCACGAGGCGCTGAAGCCGGGCGCCCCCGGGTTCGTCAGCGTCCAAAACGAGTACAGCCTCCTCGAGCGGAGCCCCGAGCTTGAGGTCCTGCCCGAGTGCGAGCTTCTGGACATCGCCTTCATCCCTTACTTCCCCCTCAAGTCCGGCCTGCTGTCAGGTAAGTACCGCGCCGGCGAGCCACCCCCCGCCGGGACCCGTTTGGCGGGCATGCCCGCCGACCGCCAGGCCGCGGTCCTCACGGCGGGCAACCTGGAGGTCGTGGGCGCCCTCGAGCGCTTCGCCCAGGACCGGGGTCACAGCATCCTGGAGCTGGCCATCGCCTGGCTGGCGGCCCACCGCCCCGTCGCCTCTGTGATCGCCGGGGCTACCAAGCCTGAGCAGGTGTGGGCCAACGTCAAAGCCGCCGACTGGGTCTTGACCGAAGAGGATCTGGCCGAGGTCGACGCCATCGTCCCCACGCCGGGGGCGCGCCGCTGAGGCCCGTCGTCGCACTCAGTCGCGCATCGGGTCCTGGGGCGCCCTTTTCAGCACTTCGTGCAGCGGGTTCAGCATGGCCAGGCGCCCTTCGTGCTCGCCTATCGTCCCCTCGGCCACCAGTTGGGCACCCGTTTCGACGCCAGGCACGTCGCGTCGTGTGAACACCAGTGTCATCTGGCCCGTCTTGTCGACCATGGTGCAGCTGAGGACCTGAGCGCCCCGCCAGGGCTGGACCTCGACCGAGGTCACCCGCCCGGCGATCTTGGCCCTCTGCCTCCACTGGACCTGGCCCATGGCCAGGGTGCCCTCGACCGGCAGCATGCCGTCGTCGCCCATCTCGTCCCGGGCCCGCCGTCTCTGTGCCCGCTCCGGGCGTGGCTTGCCTCCCGGCCCGGTGCGGCGCCGCCCCGGGCGGGACTTGCTCAGCTGGAAAGGTACGACGGTGGCGTTGGCGTGGGGGAGGCGGCCGACGACGGCGGCCAGGCGGTCGGCCGTGCGGTCGTGAAGTAGATGGCCCCACGCCCAGGAGTACAACCGCCGGGGAAGAAGGACCGAAACCTCGGTGTCCCCGTCAGCCAGGGTCGATGCCACCAGCTCCACGGCGGCCCGGCCCAGACGGCGGTCACGGCACTCCCTGATCTCGAGCGGCAGGCGGCGGATCATCAGCCGTTCCCACGCTTCCCGGAGCTGTTGAGCGGCCTGGTTGTCAAGCAGGAAATGGACGGCCCGGACCTCGTCCGGGTTGAGGCTGCGGGCGTACTGGATGGCGCGCGCCGCGGCCAGGTCCAGACGGTCCACGAACACCAATACGACATGGCGGCGCAATATGGGCAGCTCGGAGGCTTCGGCTGCTCCCTTTTCCAGTTGCTGCGCCTCCAGGCGGTACTGGCGGTTCAGCCGTATGAGAGCCACCGTCAGGATCGGGAACAAGACCACCACCGTCCACGCCCCCTGGGTGAACTTGGCCACGACCAGGACGCCGACTACGACAAAAGACAGGACGGACGCACTGGCGTTGATGGCCAGCTTGTGCTTCCAGCCCGGCGCCCGGTGGAGCAGGTGGTGCTTGCTCATGCCCGCCCCGGCCATGGTGAACCCGGTGAACACTCCTATGGCGTA
>CAYZVQ010000283.1:0-6719 GCA_964481925.1 uncultured Acidimicrobiaceae bacterium | reverse complement strand
GCGTCGAGGCCGAGGATCACCCGCATGGTGGTGGATTTGCCCGCCCCGTTGGGCCCGACGAACCCGGTCACCTGCCCCGGTGCCACCCGGAACGAGATCCCGTCCAGGGCGACGACCGGCCCGAACCGCTTGCGGAGCCCCGAGACTTCGATGGTCGCATCCATGCCTCTAGACGGTACGAAACGCGGCCCGTCTTGTCGTCACGCCGGGGAGTGATCTTTGCTGTAGCTCTCAGGAGCGACATCGGGCCAGCCGCAATCCCTGCTGAGAGGGACGCCGGTCGCCCGGTCAGGAGCGACAATGGTGTGGTGAGCCGCGTCGGCAGCTGGAACGGCAGACGGGCCGACAGGGCCTGGGCGTTGGCGGCCTCGCCGCGGTCTGTCGCCGTGCTCGGACCGTCGCTGGCTGTCCTCGGGCTGGTCGAGGTGTTAACCCGGGCGGCGATCAGTCAGCTGGAGGTCGGACCTGCACTGGCTCTCGGGCTTCTTGCCCTGGGGAGCACCTTGCCCCTGGCGGTATTGGGCGCGGCGGCCGCTGCCGTCCTCGCCTGCGCGGCGAGCGTGTTGTCGCTGGCCGGTTTCCATCTCTTGAGCGTGGCCAGCGTCGCCGCGGTGCTGATAGCCCTGTTCCGGCTCGGCCGTGGGCCGCGCTGGCTCTCCCAGTTGTTGGCGATAGGCCTCGCAGCTCCGTTCCTCGTCCTGGCCCTCAGCGGGCCGAGCCCCGCGTCATCGGAGCCGGCGACCCTCACCGTGCTGCTGGCGGCGCTCGGGCCCGCCGCCGCCATCGGTGGGATCGCCATGCAGTCACGGCGCGAGGCGGAAGAGAACCGCGCGGCGCGCCAAGTCATCGCCGACACGCAGGTCGAGCACACCGCACGGGGCGAGCGGGCCCGCATCGCCCGGGAGCTGCACGACGTGGTCGCCCACCACATCTCGATGGTCGCCCTCCAGGCGGAGGCAACCCGGCTCGCGGTCCCGGGACTTCCGGCCGCCGGGGCCGAGCGGCTCTCTGCGATTGCCGGCACGGCCCGCGAGGCACTCAAAGAGATGCGCCTGCTGCTCGGCGTGCTGCGTGACGATGCGGGCATAGAGGTCGCCGACCGGCGCCCCCAACCCGGCCTTGAGCAGGTGACCGAGCTGGTCGACGAAGCACGACAGGCGTCCGGTTGTCCCACGCGGCTGATCCTTCGCGGCGCGCCCATCGCCGTCGACGCCAACGTCGAGCTCGTCGCCTACCGCATCGTCCAAGAGGCGCTCACCAACTCGAGACGGCACGCCCCCGGCGCCGCCGTCGACGTGGAGATTGCCTACGCCGACGCGGCGCTGCGGGTCCGTGTTCGGGACAACGGCCCCGGGCCGCTCCCGTCCGTGCCGCCCGGCGGGCATGGGGTCACGGGCATGCACGAGCGCGCCGGGGTCGTGGGGGGTTCGGTAACGACCGGTCCAGCAACTGGCGGCGGGTACCTCGTCGAGGCTGTTCTTCCGGCCAAGGTTGAGGAGCTGGCGTGACGGAAGAGCGTCCAGTCCGCATCGTCGTCGTCGACGACCATCAGGTCGTACGCGATGGTTTCGCCGAGCTGCTCAACACCCAACCCGATTTCAACGTTGTCGGCACGGCGTCGGACGGGACCTCGGCGGTTCGCATCTGTGGTGAGCTACATCCCGACGTCGTGCTCATGGACGTCCGCATGCCGGGAATGGACGGCATCGAGGCGACCCGCCGGCTCGGGGAACTCAGGCCTGCGGCTCCGCGCGTCCTCATCCTGACGACGTTCGATCTGGACGAGTACGTCTACGACGCCCTGGCCGCCGGAGCCAGCGGGTTCTTGCTCAAAGACGGCACGGCGGAGCGGCTGTTCGATGCTGTTCGCGTCATAGCGGCTGGCGAGGCGCTCCTTGCCCCGGCGGTCACGCGCCGGGTCATCGGAGAGTTCGTGACGCAGCGGCGAGCGAGCCAGCCGCAGCCTAGGCCTCTCCATTTGTTGACGAGGCGCGAAACCGAAGTACTCCAACTCGTCGCTGAGGGCCTCTCAAACGTCGAGATCGCGAGCCGCCTCGTGATCACCGAGGAGACCGTCAAGACCCACGTCAGTCGATTACTCAACAAGCTTGGTCTCCGCGACCGTACCCAAGCCGTGATCGTAGCTTACGAGTCGGGGCTCGTTGTGCCGAGCGGGAGACAAGACCTGGCGAGGTGACCGTGGAAGCTGAACACCCAGCCCCCTCCTCGTCCGCTACATGGCTCGGGAGCCCATCCCCCCTTTGGGCGGTAGCGCGCCGAGGGCCAGGATCCCTGAAAGGCCTCTCACGGCGCTATGACTACGTAAGACGGGAAGTTCATCCCGGTGCCCGCGCCGACGATGGCCCGCAGAGGGGCGGGCGACCCCGAAGTGGCAAGCTGGTCCCTTCCGAACTCGACTGTGGTGTTGTTGTCGAAGTTCTCGACCCACAAGTCCCCAGAGGGGGTGAAGGCGAGCGAGTAGGGGCCGTACAGGGACCCGGTGGCGCCAAGCTTGGTCGAGCTGATCGTCACGGCGGGCGTGGGAGAACCCGACGTGGAGAGCTGGGCCTTGGTGAACTCCACCACCTCGTTGGTACAGGGGGTGCCGAAGCAGTCTGGTCCTCCCCCGGTGACCATCCACAGGTCCCCCGAGGTATCGAAGACGAGTTGGGCCCCGCCGCTCGACGAGATCGTGACCGAGGGCGTTGGTTTGGCCGTGGCCAGCTCGGCCCTAGAGAACTCGACCACGCTGTTGACAGTGGACACCCACAGGTCGCCGGAGGTGTCAAAGGCGACGCCAAAGATGGGGGTGCTCGTGAAGTCCGAGATGGTGGTCTGGGGCGTGGGCCCGCCCGAGCTGGCCAATTGGCTCTTGGTGTACTCGTAGACCCGGTTCCAAGCGTTACTGACCACCCAGAGGTTGCCCGATGGGTCAAAAGCCATACCGAAGGGATTGGCGAGCGCCCCGGACTCCGCGAAGATGGTCACCGCCGGTACCGGGTTGGGCATGGCCAGCTGGGCCTTGGTGAGCTCGAACAGGTCGCTGGTATTTTCGTTGGCCACCCACAAGTCGCCTGATGAGTCGAAGACCATGGTGGTGGGGCCGTACATGCCATGGGTGGAACTGGCCTCGGGGGCCACGTCACCGTTGGCGCCGGGCGGGTACACGTCCACATCGCCATTGAGCTCGACGCGGGCCCCAGTATTAGTACCCCCGAAGATGGTGCCACCCTGGGAGACGACGACGCTCCCCGGTGCCAAGGCCCTTCCGCCGAACGAGGTGGCGGAGGCGTCGGTCGGTGCCACCAGCATGGAACCCGCCAAGCCGACGAGCGCGCACAGCGTTCCGGCCTTCGCGCTCCTTCTGAGCACAGGCCCTTTGGTCTCTTGAGGTCGAGCATTTGGCGCTCCGCTCGGGTTCCGAGCGGTGCAATCGTGGGTTGGCTCTTGGACGTTCATTTCTCTCCTTGTGGGATCTCGTTGTTCTTTGGATCGGTGTTCTTTGGATTGCTCAAGACTTCTGCACGAGTGCCCCGTACAACGGGACGGTTGGACTGCCAGTTCGTAGCGTCCCGTTCGATCGCGCGTGGGTAGGCTGATCATCACTGCGAAGCGTTACCGAAACGTTCCCACACCGTTCCCGGGCAGGCCCGGCAGTCCCCGCTGTTGCTCACAAGGGCGGCGGGAACGGTCTGGGAACGACTCGGTATGAAAGTGATCGGGTGAGTACCGATCTGACCTCCGACGATGGGCCGCAGGCCATCGAGGTGCTGAGGGCACGGGGGCCGCGTTCCTTCGCCGACCGCCTCACCGACCTGTCCAACGGCGCCTCGCTAGCGTTGATGATCAGCCTCGGGCACCGATCAGGTCTGTTCGACGCCATGGCGAAGCTGCCTCCCGCCACCAGCGTGGAGATCGCCGAGAACGCCGGTCTGGACGAGCGCTACGTCCGAGAGTGGCTCGGCGCCATGGCCACGGGCCGGGTCGTCGAGCATGACCCAGCCATCGGGACCTTTGTGTTGCCGGTCGCGCATGCCGCCCGCTTGACACGGGCCGCGGGTGCCGACAACGGCGCGGTCGGGTTCCAGTTGATCGGGATGTTCGGGGCCGTCGAGGACCGGGTCGTCGAGTGCTTCCGTCAGGGCGGGGGCCTGCCCTACTCGGCTTTTCCTCGGTTCCAGGCCATATGCGCCGAAATGAACTGGGCGAGCCTCGACGCCGCCTTGCTCCGAGATATCCTCCCACTGGTGCCGGGCCTCACCGACCGCCTGCGAGCCGGTATCGAGGTCGCTGACGTAGGCTGCGGCTCTGGCCACGCGGTCAACATTATGGCTGAGACCTTCCCCGCCAGCTGTTTTGTGGGTTGGGACATATCGGCCACGGGACTTACTGCCGGGCGCGCCGAGGCGGGAAGACGACAGCTTGCCAATGTGCGCTTCGAAGAGCGCGACGCGGCGGCGATTGACGAGCACGAGCGGTTCGATTTCGTTGCGACCTTCGACGCGCTACACGACCAAGCCCAGCCGGACATCGCGCTACGCGGCATCATCCGTGCCCTTCGACCTGGAGGTACCTACCTTTGCGTCGAAATCGGCGCTTCGAGCACCCTTGCCGACAATTTAGAGATCCCTTGGGCGCCAGCCATGTACGCGGCCTCTTGTATGCACTGCGTGACGGTTTCCCTCGGGGCGGGCGGCGTAGGTGCCGGGGCTATGTGGGGCCGGGAAACTGCCCTCCAGATGCTCGCCGATGCCGGGTTCGCCACCGTCGAGGTGAGGCGCATTGCCCGGGACGTGTTCCACGACTATTTCCTCGCCACGAAACCCACATGAAGGAGACGATAATGGCCATCACCACCGCCGAGTACGACAAGATCGTCCACGCTGTCACCCTTTACGTGGACGGCGCCAATGAGCGCGATATCGACAAGTTCAAAGAAGCCTTCCACGAGGACGCCTGGATGTTCTTCGTCGACGAAGACGGTATATTGCACACCCGCCCCCTTACCGAGGCCCAGTTCAAATCATGGGCTGATCACCCGGAGGGGTGGACCGAACTGCGCGTCCTGTCAGTGGCCCAGATGGGCGACGTCGCCCAGGTGGCCACCGCCTGGGGGGATGATTGGCTTGATTTTCTCGCCCTTACCCGCGTCATCGGCGAGTGGAAGATCACCAATAAGACCTCTTCTCACGCCAGCAGGTAGGGGCGCGGAGGGCGATAGCCCACGCGGCAAAGCACGGTCCTGGCCCCGCCACCCCGTGCGATAATGCGCACGTGCCGGCCAGCGCGAGCCCAGCGAGAGAGGTGCCGCCCGAAGGCGATTTGCGGGCCAGGCTGCTGGGCCCGTTCTCGGTGACCCAGGGGGAGCGGTCCGCTGGCCCGTGGCTTCGGCCCGGCGCTCGACGCCTGTGCCAGCTGGTGCTCATGAGCCCGGCGAAGCGCGTCGGCCGTGAGGCGGCCTGTGAAGCATTGTTCCCCCATCTTGGGCCAATGGCGGCGGCCAACGAGCTGCGCAAGGTGCTCTCCATGGCCAAGCGCGCCCTGTCGCGCTTGGGCGAGGGCGGGAGCGGGCTGCTCGTGGCGGACCGTTCCTTCATCTGGGCCGAGCCGCAGACTGCATTGGAGGTCGATTACGAGCTCCACCACCAGGCGCTCTGTTCGGGGCTATCGATGGCACCCGGCGCGGCGCGGGACAACCAGCTCGCGCTGTCGTTGGGCACGGAGGGGGTCCTGCTGGAAGACGAGCCCTGTGCCGAGTGGGCGTTGCGCCCAAGGGAGGCTCTGGAGGCCCTTCGCCAGGAGGCTCGCCTGGCCCTGGCCAGGGACCGCGCCAGGGGTTATGGGAGGTCTGGGCTGGCTGAAGTTGTCCAAGCCTGGGAAGCGTGCTTCCGCGCTGGCCCCTCTTCGGAGGAGGCGGCCACCGGCCTTGTCCGGGGCTACTCGGCGCAAGGTCATCACGCCCTAGCCCTTACCACGTACCGGCGTTGCCGCGAAGCGTTGGAAGAACTGGGTCTTGGGACCTCGCCTGGCCTCGAGGAGGCCCTAGCCACAGGCTCGCCGAGCCCTAGACGTCCCATGCCAAGCGCGCCCGCCGCCCGGGCCGAAGAGCGCCGGTTGGTGAGCGTGCTATTCGCCGAGCTCGGCGGGAGGCCTGCTCGAGGCGACGTGCACAGCCCAGAGGACCTGGGCGAGCTAGTGGGCAGCGCCTTGGCTGAGGTGATGACCCAGGTCGAGTCGCTCGGGGGCCTGGTCAGTTCCGTTTCGGGGACGGGGTTGGTCGCCCTTTTCGGTGCCCCTGAAGCCCACGAAGACGACCCCGAAAGGGCGGTGCGGGCTGCCTTGCGCTCGGTTGGACGCGTGGACGCTCTGGGCCAAGGCCTCTATCTGCGAGTGGGGATCGAGACCGGACCGGCGGTAGTCGGCTCCATAGGAGTTGGGCAGGGCTCCCACTACGGGGCGGTAGGCCAAGCCGTGGGTATAGCGGCAGCTCTCCAATCTTTCGCCAAGCCCTCGTCGGTCCTCGTGGGCCCGGCAACGCTGGTTGCAGTGGAAGGGATATTTGAGCTTGGCGGGGCCGAGCAGGTTGCCGTCGCCGCGGGAGAGAGCTCGGTCTCGGCCCGTTACCTTGACCGGCCCCGGCCACGACCTATCGGGGGAGCGGCGCGCCGGCGCCTGGTCGGTGGGGCGACCCTGGTGGGCCGAGACGGGGAGCTGACCGC
>CAYZVQ010000282.1:1715-6727 GCA_964481925.1 uncultured Acidimicrobiaceae bacterium | reverse complement strand
AACGAGGTACCGGCCTGCCTACGCCCGCCGGTAGGCGCGCGTTGCCAGCGGGACGAAAACGATGATGGTAGCCGCTATCCAGACCAGGCTTTGCCAGACCGCCGAGCTCAGGCTCTGGCCCACGACAGGCGCGACCTTCTGGCCGAGAGCCAGGATGCGCAGGGCGTTGATCACCTCGGTGAAAGGCTGGTGGCGGGCGAAGCCCTGGAGCCATGAGGGCATGCTCTGGATGGGCACGAAAGCGGACGAGACGAAAGTCAACGGGAACACCCAGATCAGCCCGAAGGCCTGCACGGCCTCCTCGTCCTTTACAGCCAGGCCTATGAAGGCCGAGACGCAGCAAACGGCCACGGCCAGCAGGGTGGCGAGGGCGATCATGGCGATGGCGTAACCAACCCCGCCGCTGAAACGGAAACCCACCGCATAGCCCACGCCCACCATCACCAGTACTGTCAACACCAACCGCAAGGTGTCGGCCGTCAGGCGGCCCACCAGGAACGCCGACCGGGCCGTGGGCATGCTCCGGATCCGGTCGATCCCGCCCCGCGAGATTTCCCGCGATAACCCGATGGCGGTGCTGAACGAGGCAAAACCGGCCGTCTGGCCGATGATCCCGGGGATGAGGTAGTCGACGTACCCGCCCGGCACCGGCACCTTGATCGCCCCGCCGAAGACGTAGCGGAAAAGTAGGACGAACATGAGGGGTTGGACGACCGTGAAGACGATGTAGGCGGGGACCCGCCACCAGACGATCAGGTTGCGCTTGGTCATCACCCACGAGTCCTCGAACACCCAGCGCGCCCGATGGGCCAGGCTCGGCGTCCCGAGCTGGTCGCCCCCCTCCACCACGGGCGCCACCACCTCAAGGCCGCGTGCCCCGACCGCCCCGTCGCCCGTACCCACCGTGGTGCCCCTGTCAGACATCAGCCCTGGCCTCCTGAGCCATCACCCGCGTTGCCCCGCCGGCCCCGGGCCCGGCGGGCACCGCCGGCCGCCGCCACCTCCTCGGCCACGTGCCCGGTGAGCGCCATGAAAACGTCGTCCAACGACGGCCGCCGGAGGGCCAAGCCGGTCGTTTGCGCCCCGGCGGCGTCGAGGCGCCTGACGACTTCCACCAGCACCTGCGAACCTTGGCCCCCGGCGTGCACCTGGACCCGTCCCTCCCCCGGATCTGTCAGCGGTGAGCCGTCGCCCAGGCTGGACACGGCGTCCACGGCGGCCTGGAAGCGCGACCGGTCGGTCACCGAGAACTCCACCACGTCGCCTCCAATGCGGTCCTTCAGCTCTTCCGAGGTGCCGGACGCGATGACCAGGCCACGGTCGATCACCACGATGTTGTCCGCCAGCTCGTCCGCCTCGTCCATGTACTGGGTCGTGAGCAGCAGAGTCGTGCCCACCGACACCAGCTCACGGATAATGCCCCACATGCCCATCCGGCTGCGGGGGTCGAGGCCGGTCGTGGGCTCGTCGAGGAACAGGACCCGCGGCCGCCCGATGAGGCTTGCGGCCAGGTCCAGGCGCCGCAGCATGCCCCCGGAATAAGTCTTGGCCTGGCGCCCTCGTGCATCGCTCAGGTCGAAGCGCTCGAGCAGTTCGCCGGCTCGCTGGCGCGACGTCTTGCGCCCGAGGTGGTACAAACGGCCGGCCATCTCGAGGTTCTCGAAGCCGGTCAGGTCGGGCGTTATGGCCGTGGCCTGACCGGCCAGCCCGATCACCCGCCTCACCGCCCCCGGATGGTGAGCGACGTCGATCCCCGCCACCCGCGCCCGTCCGCTGGTGGGCACGAGCAAGGTCGTCAGGATGCGGACGGCGGTCGTCTTGCCGGCACCATTGGGGCCGAGCAGGCCCAGCACGTTGCCTTCGGGCACCGATAGATCGATGCCGCGCAGCGCCTCGACGCTGCCGAAAGACTTGCGCAGCCCTTCAACTTCGATGATCACTCGACGTCGACCTCGCCGTCATCCTGATCTTCGGCCCAGCCGGGCCGCCGGGCCCTCATGTCCCAGCTGAGCGAGTCCATGAACACCCACGTGCGCCGGTGGATGGCACAGGGGCCGTAGGCCTGGAGGGCCATTTTGTGGCGCCAGCACGGGTAACCCTTGTTGGCCTGGAACTCGTAATGGGGATAGTTGGGCGCCACTGCTCTCATCTGGCGGTCGCGTGTCACCTTGGCCAGCATGGACGCGGCGGCGATGGAGAGGCAGCAGGCATCGCCACGGACGATCCGCACCGTGTTGCCGGTACCGGCAAAGTCCCAATTGCCGTCTATCAACACAATGTCGGGCACCAGCCCGAGCCCGGCCAGAGCCCGGCGCGTCGCCAACCGCTGCGCCTCGGCCATCCCTAGTGTGTCGCATTCGACCTGCGTGGCTGCTCCTACCGCCCACGCCCGGCACCAACCGGCCACCCGCTCGAACAACGCCTCACGCCGGTCCTCGGGCAGAGCCTTGGAGTCTCTGACGCCGTACATACGCCGGTCCCGGGGCAGTACGGCCGCCCCTACCATCAACGGCCCCGCCCAGGCCCCCCTGCCCACCTCGTCCACACCGACGACCACCTCGTGGCCCAAGGCCCACGCGTTGCGCTCGAAAGCCAGGGTCGGGGCCGTCCCGTAGCGGGGGCCGTTGGTCACCTCTGCTCGCCCGCCCTACGCCAGGAGAGCGATCTGGTCGGCTTCGGAACCGTCGGGGGCGTTGGCGAAAAAGGCTTCCATCAGCTCACGGCCGAGTTCGGGCGTGGTCAGCCGCAAGCTCAAGGCCAACACGTTGGCGTCGTTCCATTGCCGGGCGCCGCGTGCCGTCTCGACATCGCCGCACAAGGCCGCCCTCACGCCGGGGACCTTGTTGGCGGCCATGCTCACACCGGTGCCGGTGTAGCAGCACGCGATCCCCACGTCGGCTTGGCCGGACGCCACCGCCTCGCCCACGGCACGGCCCGCTTCAGCCCACCTGAGCGGGTCGGCCACCACCAAAACAGCATGACCGAGGCGAACGAGCTCCTCCCTGAGCTCGTCGGTCACCGGCGTCGACTCGTCCGTGCCGAAGGCCACTCTCATGGTCTTCACGCTAGTCAACCTGGACCGGCCGACCCGACAGGGGCCATGGGCGGGCGGATGGCTGCCCCCTGAGCACCTGCCCCCTGAGCACCTGCCCCCTGAGCACCGGCCACGGCACTACGGCCTCGAAGCCGGTTTCCTGGCCCGCATCGGCGAGGCCGACCGCCAGGCGGTACTGGGGGTCGGCCGGCTACGCCCAGGAGACAGATGGCGTCCGTGAGGTCGTTCTCCCCATGGCCCAGGGAGATGTCGGCGCCTGGGGTGGGCTGTCGCGTGAGGCGGTCGTGAAGGGGCTCAAGGCCTTGCGGCGGCTCGGGTGGGTGGAGGGAGAAGGTCGCCGCCTCCGCCTCCTCGACGAGGCGGCCCTGCTCGACCGGGCGCAGGCCTGAAGCCAGGTCCGGTCCAGCTCGGTCCCGCCCGGCCCTCGTCAGCTCCCGTGAGCCCTCTTCGGCCCTCTTCGGCCCTCTTCGGCCCTCTTCGGCCCTCGTGAGCCCTCGTGAGCCCTCGTGAGCCGTCGTCAGCTCTCGTCAGCTCTCGTCGGAGTACTGCAAGCGGTGCAGGTAGGCGTAAACGCCGTCGGCCGACATCAGCTCGTCGTGGGTGCCCCGCTCCACGATGCGGCCTCGCTCCAGTACGACTATGCGGTCGACGTGGCGGATACTGCGCAGGCGATGGGTGACGACGACGACGGTGCGACCGACGGACAGTCGGGTCAGGTTGGCGTGGAAGGCCAGTTCCGACTCGGCGTCCAGGGAGCTGGTGGCTTCGTCGAGGATGAGCAGGGGCGGCCAGCCGCTGCGCCTCGCCCCCCGAGAGCCGCCGCGCCCCGTCACCCACCCAGGTTTCGTACCCGAGGGGGAGGCGGGCGGCGACCTCGTGGAAATTGGCCGCCTCGGCCGCCCGGCGTACCTCGTCCATGTCTATGTCGTCTTGGTCGATTTACCCGAGCCCGACCGCCCCACCAGCGCCACCGTCGACCCCGGTCCGATCTCGAGGTCGATGGCCGAAAGTATGGCGTCGTCCCCATCGCGGTAGCGGAACTCGACGCCCCGCAACTCGACGTGGCCCTGTAACGACGTTACGTGCACGAGGGCGCTGTGGTCGGGCCCCTGCTCGGGTTCGTGGTCGAGTACGTCATGGAGGCGGGCCAGCAGGACAGATGTGGCCTGGACGTCGTCCCATATGAGCATCAGGCGCACCAGGGGTGACGAGACGAAGAGCACCAGCCCGATAGACGCCACGTAGGTGCCCACGGAAATGGTCCCGGCGCCGACGGCCGCCGCCCCCAGGACCACGAAGACGGCATCGGCGCCCACGTTCACCGTCTGTACGCCCGCGTCGAACAGGGCCTGGGCTCGGTTGGCGGCGCTGACCCGCTGGGCCAAGGTGAGGAACTGGCGCCGCATCAGCTTGGGCTGGGAAACCGGTCCGCAGTGGGGAAATGACAGGCCCCATGGAGTGCGACGGTAACACCCGGGTGAGCGGCGGCCGAGCTATGGCTTGGGGGCGATGAGCGTCGGGACGCCAGCATGAGAAGCTTGGGCTCTCCTTATCCGTATCATGGCCCGATGAGCGAAGGCGCCGATGTGGCCGTTGTGGCGGGCTCCGACGACGACCTTGCCCGCTCAGGTGCCACCGCTGTGGTAGTCGTGCCCGTAAAGGCCTTTTCTCAGGCCAAGATGCGACTGGCCTCTGTCCTGGGGCCCGGGCAACGGGCCGCTCTGGCCCGCAAAATGGCCGAACACGTCCTGGCTGCCGCCGCGCCTCTACCGGTCGTGGTCGTTTGCGACGACGAGGAAGTGGCCACGTGGGCACGCAGCCGGGGAGCACGTACCTTGCCCGAGCCCGGCCTCGGGCTGAACGGCGCCGTAAATACCGCAGTAGCCCAATTGTGCGCCGAAGGTTACGGCCGTCTCGTGGTCGCCCATTCCGACCTGCCCTTGGCCAACGACCTGCC
>CAYZVQ010000282.1:0-1615 GCA_964481925.1 uncultured Acidimicrobiaceae bacterium | reverse complement strand
GCGGACTTCTTGGCCGTCGCCGTCTTGGTCGTCGCCTTGGCGGCGACAGCCTTCTTGGCCGGGGCCTTGGCTACAACGACCGCGGCCTTCTTGGGCCGGCCTACGGGCCGGGGAGCGGTGACTTTGGCGGCAGCTGCGGCTTTACGGCCATTTGCCTTGACGGGAGCGGCCTTGACGGCCTTGGTCGCCCGGGCCGATGCGGTCCGGCCGGTGACAGTGCTGTTGGCCTTGGCCGCGGGCGCCTTGGCGGCTGCGGTTTTCGCCGCCGTCGCCCGGGACGCCGTAGCGCGACCGGTGGTCGCCTTGGCCGCCACCGCCTTGGCGGGAGCGGCTTTGCGACCGGCTGCCTTCTTCAGGTTGAGATCAGCCTTGAAGCCGGTGGCGGGGCTGAAACGGATCCCCTTCGAAGCGGCGATCTTGACGGGCTGACCTGTCCGTGGGTTACGACCGGTGCGGGCCTTGCGTGACGTCGGGTTGAAGCTCCCGAAACCGTAAATCGTCACCTTGGTACCGGACCTGACTTGGTCGCCGATAGTACCTACGAACGCGTCGACGGCCTGTTCGGCCTGGCGCCTGGTAAGGCCTGTCGTACTAGCTATCTCGTCTACAAGCTGAGATCGGTTCAACGCCACCTCCTGGGGACGTGCGGGGAAGTTGGATGTTTCGCACTTTCTAAAACATCATCAAAGACGTTGTGAGCCGCAAAGTCAAGTATTCGCCCTGCTTGTTCCTATCTTCGGCGCACCGAACGACCTCCCGGAGCGGCTTTCAGGGCCGAGAACCGCCCATTTCACCTCAGATCTGGGATGATGGCGGCATGGACAGCGCCAGTTCCAAGCCGGACCGCCCCAGTCCCAACGCGCAACCCGCCGAGTGGCATCGGCTCCATGACGCCGATGCCTACGGGGTCCCGTGGCGGAGGTGGGGCCCGTACTTGGCCGAGCGGGCCTGGGGCACAGTGCGGGAGGACTACTCGCCTGACGGCTCGGCCTGGTCCTACTTCCCTTGGGAGCATGCCGTTTCTCGGGCCTACCGCTGGAACGAGGACGGCATGGGCGGGATCTGTGACGAAGACCAGGTGATCTGCCTCGCCCTGTCGTTGTGGAACGGCCAAGATCCCATCCTGAAAGAGAGGATGTACGGCCTCACCAACTCTCAGGGCAACCACGGCGAAGACGTGAAGGAATGTTGGTGGTACCTGGACGCCACGCCGACGGCGACCTGGCTCCAGTGGCGCTACCACTACCCCCAGGCCAAGTTCCCCTACGAGGAGCTACGGGCCGAAAACGCCCGGCGCGGCCGTGACCAACCCGAGTACGAGCTCACTGCTACGGGGATCTTCGAAGCCGACCGCTTCTTCGTCGTCACGGTCACCTGGGCCAAGGCCGCCCCGGAGGACATCTTGTGGCAGATCGAGGTCCAAAACGTGGGACCGGACGCCGCACCCCTCGACGTGCTCCCCACGATCTGGTTCCGCAATCGCTGGAGCTGGGATCTCGGCGCCGTACGGCCGTCGCTCAGCCTTGAGGGCGGGGCCCAACAAAACGTGGCCGCGCAATGCGTGCGCTACGGCCGGCGTATCCTCGCCGCCGGCGCCGGACCGGACGGCAAGCAG
>CAYZVQ010000281.1:0-6770 GCA_964481925.1 uncultured Acidimicrobiaceae bacterium | reverse complement strand
TGTTGACGATCACGCAATCCCGCACGGGAAGGTGCGAGACGATCAAGTAATCCCGCACCCCCTCGATCAAGGTTTTCCGCACCCGGTCCTCCGATAGCGAAGCTTTCCTCCGTCCCCCGAGAGACGGAGGCAGACATGGCAAGGAGGACTTTCACAGTGATCGATGTCGTCGAAATCCTGGCCCACTGGTACGCGGGCCGATCAAAGAAGCAGGTAGCTGCCAGCTTGGGCGTGGACCGCTCGACGGTGGCCAAGTACGTAGCCCCGGCCCTCGCTGCTGGCCTCGTGCCCGGCGGGCCGCCGGTCGGCGAAGACCAGTGGCGGGCCATGGTTCGGCAGTGGTTCCCGAAACTGGCCGGCACCCGGCTCAACCAGCCAACCTGGCCCGAGATCGAGCGCCACCGCGAGCGCATCGAGGCCCTGGTGGGGGTGGTGCCGGCCTCGGTGATCCATCAGCGCCTGGTCGACGAGGAGGGACTGGGGGCGAGCGTGGCCAGCCTGCGCCGTTACCTGCGGGCTCATTTCCCCGACGAGGTGCGCCGGGGCGAGGTGGTCGTCTGGCGCCCGCCGGTAGAAGCGGGCGAGGAAGCCCAGGTGGACTACGGCTATATGGGCACCTGGGCCGACCCGGCCAGCGGGCGGCGCCGGCGTATATGGGCCTTTTCCATGGTCCTTAGCTACTCCCGGCACCTGTTCGTCTACCCGGTGGCCGTTATGGACCAGCAGGCCTGGGTCGACGCCCACATAGCCGCGCTGGAGTTCTTCGGTTCATCCCCGGCCCGGGTAGTGCTCGACAACCTGCGGGCCGGGGTGCTAAAGCCCGACATCTACGACCCCAAGATAAACCGGGCCTACGCCGAGCTGGCCGCCCATTATGGGCTGCTCGTCGACCCCGCCAGGGTGGGCAAACCCAAGGACAAGCCGAGGATCGAGGCCGTCCAGCTCTATATAAAACGGAGCTTTTTCGCCGGGCGAGAGTTCGTCTCCTTGCCGGGGATGGTGGCCGAGGCCCGGCGTTGGTCGGCCGAGGTGGCAGGGCGGAGGACGCCTCGAGCCCTGGAGGGGCGCACTCCCCTCGAGGTTTTCGAGGCCGAAGAGGCTGGCGCCCTCCAGCCGCTGCCGGTGGTGCCCTTCGAGCTTGCCAGATGGAGCCGGCCCAAGGTCGGCCCCGATGCCCACGCCAAGGTGGGGGCCACGCTGTACTCGCTGCCCTATCGCCTGATCGGCACGCGCCCCGACGCCCGGGCCAGCGCCGCCACGGTGCAGTTCTTCCTGGCCGGCGAGCTGGTCAAGACCCACCCTTTCCAAGCCAAAGGCCGGCGCACGGACTGGGCCGACCTGCCCCAAGAACGGGTGGGCTTTTTCATGCGCAACCCGAACTGGTGCCGGGCCCAGGCCGCCGTGGTGGGCCCGGCGTGCGACGCCCTGGTCGGTGAGCTATTAGCCGTCAACGCCCTGTTCCGGCTGCGCCAAGCCCAAGGTGTGCTCCGCTTTTCCCAGCGTTATGGCGATGACCGCTTAGAGGCGGCCTGCCGGCGGGCCATAGAGGCGGGCGACCCGTCGTACAAGACGGTGAAGGGCATCCTGGCCGCGGGCACGGACAACGCGCCCGTCCAGGGCCGCTTGCCCGGCACCGCCGCCCCGGCGTGGCTGAGAGGCCCGGACGCTTTCGGGGAGGAACAGCGATGACGATCTCGCCCCATGCCCAACTGGCCCCCGTGCTGAGATCGCTCAAGCTCACCGGGATGTTAGAGACCCTGGATGCCCGCCTGGCCGAAGCCCGCGCCGGCACTCTCGGCCATGTCGAGTTCCTCCAGGTCCTGTGCCAGGACGAGCTGGCCCGGCGCGACGCCGCCGCCATCTCCCGGCGCCTGCGTTCCGCCCACTTGCCCAGCGCCGCCACCTTGGAGGGCTTCGACTTCTCCTATAACCCGAAAATACCCGCGGCTCAGATCCGCGACCTGGCCCGCCTTGAGTTCTTGGCCGCCGGGGAGGGGCTCTGTATCTACGGCCCGGTCGGGGTGGGCAAGACGCACGTGGCCGTGGCCCTGGCCCACCAGGCGTGCCGGCGGGGCTATGACGCCCTGTTCGTCACCGCCAGCCGCATGCTGGCCGACCTCGCCGGCGGCCACGCCGACCGCAGCTTCGCCACCCGGCTCAAGACCCTGGCCAAGCCCGCCCTCCTCGTGGTCGATGACTTTGCCATGAGGGACTTTTCCCTTGCCCAAGCGGACGATTTCTACGAGCTCGTGTGCGAGAGGGTAGGCAAGCCCGGCCACGGCCTGGTGCTTACATCTAACCGCTCACCGGCGGACTGGTACCCGCTGTTCCCCAACGCCGTGGTCGGCGAGTCCGTGCTCGACCGCGTCATCAACTCCAGCCACCACTTGCTCCTGGAGGGCAGGAGCTACCGCCCCAACCGCCGTCCCGGTCGCAGCCCTAAGGCCGACCGCTAATCCAAGTGCCACACCCTACGCCCGGCGTCAAGGGCCTCCGCTGCGCTGCGGTCCCTCCGGGACGGACTACGCCCGCCCTTGACCCCGGGCTACGGGTGCGGCGGGGGGCGACCAACGAGGCGATGGGGGCCCCATCGCCTCAGAGCAACCTGAGGCGGACAATTCAGCTTGACAACCGGAGCCGCCTATCGCACCATGACACCCAGGACCGGGTGCGGGATTCCGTGATCGAACCCCTGCGGAATTGGCTGATCGTCAGCACGACAATGTCTGCGGAGGGCCTTTACCGCCGTAACCCAGCGAGGGATGCTGAAGCCTTCGCTGTAGCCTTGGTCAGGAGTTGGGTCGGTGACCGAGCGACGGTGGAAGACACAAGCCCGGGCCATGGCCCTGACTTCCACATTCTCTACCGTGACGGCCGGAGCGCCTGGGGCGAGGTCGCCTGGTATGAAGACCATCAGATGCGGGAGATGTGGTCCAACGCCTTCCGGCACGATAAGCACCAACAGATCGACCTCCCCATAGGTGTTGGCCACTGGATCGTCGAACTCGTGAAGGGTGCCAGCATCAAGCGGCTGTATGAGGAACTGCCCGTCTTCCTCTCCTCATTGGCGGCACGGGGCGTGGGCCGACTGAGCATCACCGGGCCCTGGCCCAGGGGCGAGCCAGCTGATACAGCTCGGTCACTAGGCGTCGACTACGTCGACTTGATCGACAAGACGCCCGACGTGGCGGTCTTCTTCATGCCCCCCGGCGGAGGCACCGTACCCACCGATCCTGACGTCGTGGCGACCTGGGTGTCGGGGGTGTTGGCGGACCCCGACTACCAGGACACGACCAACAAGCTCCTCGCCCTGGACGCCGACGAGCGCCACGTTTTCCTGGTGGCGGGGAGCCGGACGGACTTCGGGGTTGACGAGAGGCTCCGGAGACTTGCATTGGCCGTCCCCAGACGGGCCCCCGTCGTCCCCGCTGGCATCACCCACGTCTGGGTCGTCTCCCAGTTCGGCGACGGTCCTGCCGGTCTTTGGACCGCCGAGACGGGGTGGTCGACCGTAGACCTTGCCGAAGAAAGCGGGCCAGGCGACCAGCCTGACTAGTCACCTCCGGCTCAACCTCGGCGTGCCTGTCCGGTCCGGACAGGCAGGCACCTAACGGTGAGGGTCCGGGCTACTCGTCCTCAAAACCCTGGTCTTTGAAGTGCAGCGTCCTGGCGTTCTCGGTGACGGTACGAACGGCAGGCTCCTCAAAGCCGTCACGGGTGCCCGCCGACACCTCCACGGTCACCTCGACGGCGGCACCGGCGTCGGCGAGCCGTTGGACCACCTCTTGTACCACCCGGCCGAACTCCAGGTTCAGCCGCTCAGATCGCAGGACCACGCTGCCGTGGAAGCGCTTCGGCCTAGCCGGTCCACTTGGAGCTGGTGTGACCGGCCCACCGTCCGAGCCCGTTGCCCCCTGAGGCGCCGCCGTCCCGGGCACCTCAGTGGTTACGCCAGGAGCAGAAGCGGCAGCAGCACGGTCGGCATCGGCTTGACCTACCGCAAGCTCCGGCTTGACGAGGAGCGTCTTGTCGTTCACCGACGAGGCGCTGGCTGGGCCCACGACCAGCCCGAGGTACCTGCCCGTTGGCCCGTCGTAACCGTCCGCCAAGGCGAACCCTTCGGCCTGCCAGGCAAAGCCACTGGGCCCGGACTCGGCACAGTGGAGCAGCACTTCTCTGTCTCGAAGCCTGGGCAGGTACGGGTAGCGGGACAGGGCGTCCCAGAAAGCGCCTACTGACACATGGCCCGGCTCCCACACGCTCGACAGCGGCCCCTCCAGGACCAGCGTCCGCAGGATCGACGGGGCGTACGTCAGGTAGAGGTGGCCCTTGTCGCCCAGTTTGCGGGCCGTACGGCTGACAAGGTCTCCGGTCCCCTCGACCCGCACTGGCTCGAAGTCGATCGGCCCTGTGGGATCGGGTTGGACCGGTACCAATGCCCAGGTGTACGCCTCCGCCAGGCGACGGTTCAGGGTGCCCTCTGCCTCGTTGGCCTTATCTTGTGCCTGGGCCGCCTGCTGGACCGTCAGGTCCAGTTCCTTGGCCCTTGCCTCCCCGTTCACCGACCGCCAGGCCAATGCCTCTGCTGCCCCTTGGCGGAGGTCCTCCAGGCGGCGCTGGTCGGCGGCCAGGAAGACCAACATGTTGCGGTAGTGCCTGGGCCCGCTCCCCCGTTGTTCGAGGATCGTCCTGGCCGCTGACAGCGCCTCGGAGTGGTCGGACTTGGGGACGTAGGGCTGGTTCGGCCCGAGGACGACCAGACGGGCCCTGTCGTCGTCCTCTACGTCCGAGGGGTTGGCTGGGGTGAAGTGCACACCAGCGAAGCCGCTCTCATGATGGTCCCGCTGTCGGCCAGGACCGGCTTGGCGGGCCAGCGCACTGGCTATCTCGGCGTCGACCTCGGCCAGGTCCCCGGACATGAGCCGCTCGACCCGTTCCCGGGCCAGCCGGGAGACCGATGGTGCTAGCCCGTACCAGTAGCGCTCCCCGGACACGTACATGTACGTGGCCCTGTCGGACAGCCGGGCCAGGGCGTCGGCGTAGGTGGCAACGGGCTCACCCGGAGCGGCACAACCTAGGCGTACCCGTGCTGCTTCGATTCCCCGGTGTGGTGAGTGCACGGTCGGGGCTGAGCCCAGGAACACCGTCCTTGCCACCTTGCGAGCTGCACCGTAGCGCCCCAGGTTGGGGAAGGCGGCATCGAGGCTGGCGGGTACCGAGCCCGTCCCGTCCACGTCGGTGTCCATGACGGCCTTCCACGAGTCGTCAAGGTTCCTCGCCAGCTCGGTAGCCACAGCAGCGTCGTCTAGGGGCACCGAGCCCGGGAGGATGAACGGGGAGCCGTCCCCTGACCTCCACAGGGTCCCCACCACCTGTGCCATCAAGCGCAGTACACCACGGGTGCGCTGGAAACGCTCCAGGGTCGACCAGTCCCGGTAGAGGCGGTCGAACAGCTCAGGGTGGATGGGGTAGGCGGCCCTCATCCGGGCTTCGTAGCCAGCCTGGCGACAGTCGTTGGGGAACTCGGCCTTTTCCCTCCCGTAGTAATCGGCGAACGCCCTCGTCGTGGCGTCCCGGTCTGCCAACCTGGCGGCGTCGATGGGCTGGAAGAGCCTCCGGCGCACGATCTCGAAGCCCTCCTCGACCGAGGCCGGTCGCCAGGAAGACTCGATACGGCCCATGACAGCCCGCAACCGGCGCAGTGCCTCGGCCCCTCCTGGACCGCCCAGCTCGATGCTGGAGCTGCCCGACCCCGGTGCTTCCTTGTCCCGTTCGCCGAGGTTCACCGATGCTGGCAGGCTCACGACGAGCAGGGCGCCGTCGGTGGCCCGTGCCGCCTCGGTCAGGGCCTGGGCGAAGCTGACGTGGGAATCGAAGCTGCCACCGCTCAGGCCGCTCTCCGAGCCGTACAGCTGGCGGGCGTAGGCCACCCACTCGTCGATGAGCACCAGGCACGGAGAGCAGGCGGCGAACAAGTCGGCCAAAGCGCCCCCTGGGCTGGTGCCGCTCTGGTCCGCCCCCGAGACGAGGGCGTAGCCGTCCTTCCCGGCCAGTTGCCAGGCCAGCTCACCCCACAGAGTGAACACCTCGGTGCCGTCAGGCTTGGTCGTCGGTTGCCCGGCTGCTATCCAGTTGCCGACGAGCGCCGCCCTGGTCACCTTGGGCAGTTCGTCGACACCCACACCTCGGACCACGTCCTGCAGCTCCTGGGGGAACTGGTCCAGGGCGAGGCCGGAGCACAGGTGCCAGAGGGCGATGAGGGTATGGGTCTTGCCGCCACCGAAGGTCGTCTGTAGGTCGACCACTGGTGCGCCGCCGGTCCCGTCGAGGCGTTTGACGGCTTGGGCAAGCAAATGGCGGAGGCCCTCGGTCAAGAACGTGCGGCGGTAGAACTCGACCGGGTCGGTGTACTCGGTGGCTCCCTGGCCACCGGCTACCTGGTAGAGGTTGGCGGCGAACTCGGACAGTTCATAGCGCCCGGCGGCCACGTCGTCGTGGGGGACGATGACCTCCCGCCACGGCCGCAACCCGGGAACCCCACCGGTCGTTGCCGATGCGATCGGACCGGCCTTCTTGGTCTCGGCCTCGTGGACGAGACGGCGCAGCTCTGTCTTGCTTCGACCTACCTCCCCCGCCTGGGGGGCGTCTACGGAGACCAGCAGCCGCTCGATACTGTCCAGTGCCAGATAGGTGTCGTCGGCGTTGAAGGCTTCGTTGTGGGCCCAGCGGTTCCGCCAGTCCCTTAGTTCAAAGACAAGGTTGCGGTCAGC
>CAYZVQ010000280.1:0-6794 GCA_964481925.1 uncultured Acidimicrobiaceae bacterium | reverse complement strand
TACATCGACGAGATCGACAAGATCGCCCGCAAGAGCGAGAACCCGTCGATCACCCGTGACGTTTCTGGCGAAGGCGTCCAGCAGGCATTGCTCAAGATCCTCGAGGGCACTACCGCCTCGGTACCCCCCCAAGGTGGCCGCAAGCACCCCCACCAGGAGTTCATCCAGATCGACACGACCAACGTCCTGTTCATTTGCGGCGGGGCGTTCGCCGGTCTGGACCGGCTGGTGCAGAGCCGCCTGGGCAAACAGGGCATCGGCTTCCGGGCCGAGATCCGCCGGGCCCACGACGCCGACGAGGACGAGCTCCTGTCGCATGTGCTGCCCGAGGACCTGCTCAAGTTCGGGCTCATCCCGGAGTTCGTCGGCCGCTTGCCCATCCTCGGGACGGTCTCGACGCTCGACAAGCAGGCCCTCATCCGGATATTGACCGAGCCCAAGAACGCGCTCGTCAAGCAGTACCGCAAGGTCCTCGAGCTCGACGGCGTCGAGCTCGAGTTCACCTCCGACGCGCTGGAGGCGGTCGCCGAACAGGCGATGCTGCGGGGGACAGGTGCCCGTGGGCTGCGGGCCATCCTGGAGGAAGTCCTGCTCGAGGTGATGTACGACCTGCCGAGCCGCTCGGACATCGGTAAGTGCGTCATCGACCGGTCGGTGGTGCTGGAAAGGGTCAACCCGACCCTCGTGCCGCGCACTGAGGCCGTCCACAAAGAGCCCAGGGCGCGCCGCGCAGCCAGCTGAGACCCTCCAGGCGAAGCCGGACCTGTAGCTCAAGAGATGACCCTGGCAGCTGAGAGATGAACCTCGGCGACGCTCTGGCGTGGCTCGACCGCCACCAAAACCTTGAACGCATCCTCGCTGACGAGCGCTTGCGCGTCCCCCGGCCCGAACGGGTACGCGCCCTGGTCGACCTGATGGACGACCCCCAGGACAAACAGCCGGCCGTGCACGTGACGGGCACCAATGGCAAAACGTCCACGGCCCGGGCCGTGTCCCAGTTGCTCATTTTCAAAGGGCTCACCGTCGGCACCTTCATCAGCCCTCACCTGGAAAAGATCAACGAGCGCATCATGGTCGACCTCCAGCCCATAGGTGACTACGACCTGGCCGAAGTCCTGAGCGAGCTGGCTGCGCTGGAGCCGTTGCTGGGCGAGGGCCTGCGGCCCACCTGGTTCGAGCTCATGGCGGCCGCCGCTTTCGGGTATTTCGCCAACCGTCCCGTGGACGCCGCCGTGGTCGAAGTGGGCATGGGCGGGCGCTGGGACGCCACCAACGTCGTCGACGGGACAGTGGCCATCGTGACCAACATCGCCCTGGACCACACCGAGCTGTTGGGGCCGACCCGTGAGCACATCGCCGGGGAGAAGGCCGGCATCGTCAAGCCGGGCTCGACCCTGGTGCTGGGGGAGACCGACCCTGCCCTGTACGAGATCTTCACGGTCGAGCAACCCGAAACCTTGTGGCTAGCCGGGCGGGATTACGCCGTCGAGTCCAATGTGATGGCGGTGGGCGGGCGCCTGGTCGACCTGCGCACTCCCGGCGCCTCCTACGAAGGCATCTACCTCCCCCTCCACGGCCGGCACCAAGCCGATAATTTCATAGCCGCCCTGGTGGGCACGGAGGCGTTCTTCGGGCGCCCGCTCGAGCCCGACATCGTGGCCGCGGCGGCCGCCGCGATCAGCTCGCCCGGGCGGCTGGAGGTCGTGCGCCAGCGGCCGTTGGTGGTCCTGGACGGGGCCAAGAACGTCGCCGGCGCCCAATCGTCGTCGGCGGCGGTGCGCGAGGAGTTCGGGGCGGCGCGCGCCCACATCCTCGTCGTGGGCATGTTGCGCGGGAAGAGCGCCCTGGAGATGCTCGAGGCCCTCGACGCCGGCACGGCTCGGCTGGTGGTGACCTGCCCGCCTCCATCCCCGCGTGCCCAGCCGGCCGACGAGGTCGCCGCCGTGGCCCGCTCGCTCGGCTGCCGGGCCGTGGCCACCCGGTCGGTGCTCGAGGCGCTGGAGGTGGCCCTGGCCGAGGCCGGCGACGACGACCTGGTGCTCGTCACCGGCTCGCTGTACACCGTCGGGGCCGCCCGCACCGCCTTGGTCGGTGACCGGGACCTCGAAACGGGCCGGCGTCACACCTGAGGGGCGCCTGCCGGCCGGGCCCACTATCCTCGGTCGGTTGTGGCACAGGGACAAGCAGCAAGTACAGCCGATGCCGGGGCCGGAGCCGCCCAGACGGAGCGGACCCTGGTGATCTGCAAGCCGGACGCCGTCGAACGCGGGCTGGTGGGCGAGATCATCGGGCGCCTGGAACGACGCGGCCTGCGCCTGGTGCGGGCTGAGCTGCGTCAGGTCGACACGGAGACCGCCGGGTCCCACTATGGGGAGCACGTCGGTAAACCTTTCTATGACAGCCTCATTGCCCACATCACCCGTGGCCCCGTCCTGTTGATGGTGGTAGAGGGCCCGGAGGGGACCTGGCAGGTGGTGCGGACGATGATGGGCGCCACCAATCCGGCGGCGGCCGCGCCCGGTACCGTACGGGGCGACCTGGCCCTGTCTATGACCGAGAACCTCATCCACGGCTCGGACAGTGCCGAGTCAGCCCGGCGCGAAATAGGCCTGTTTTTTCCGTAACCTGGGGTTAGGCACTCGGGCTGGCACCAGCGCAGCCACCGCATTAGCCTTGTGGTCGGGCTCCGTGCCGCGTCATGCTAGGAGGCTTCCTGACCGTGCGCGACAGAATGTTCTCATCCTTTAGACGGGGTCTGGCCGTTGACCTCGGTACGGCCAACACGCTGGTTTACCTCCAGGGTCGCGGCATCGTACTTAACGAGCCCTCGGTCGTCGCCATCGACATCCGCGACGGCCGGCCTCTGGCTGTCGGTCTGGAGGCCAAGCGGATGATCGGGCGCACTCCTGCCCACATTCTGGCCGTGCGCCCGTTGCGGGACGGGGTGATCGCCAACTTCGAGATCTGCGAGAAGATGCTCGCCTACTTCATCCGCCGTGTACACCCGGGACGGCTGTCCAAGCCCGACATGGTCATATGCGTGCCTTCGGGCGTGACAGGCGTGGAGAAGCGGGCGGTCATGGACGCGGCCGAGGCGGCGGGCGCCCGTCAAGCATGGATCATCGAGGAGCCCATGGCGGCCGCCATAGGAGCTGGGCTCCCCGTGCATGAGCCCACCGGCAACATGGTCGTCGACATCGGCGGGGGCACCACCGAAGTGGCCGTCATCTCCATGGGTGGCATCGTGACCAGCCAGTCGGTGCGCATCGCCGGTGACGAGCTGGACGAGGCCATCATCCAGTTCATCAAGAAGGAGTACAGCCTGGCCCTGGGCGAGCGCACGGCCGAGGAGATCAAGATCGCCCTGGGCTCGGCCTGTGCCCTCCAGGATGAGGTGAGCGCCGAAATCCGGGGCCGCGACCTGATCACCGGCCTGCCCAAGACCATCGTCACCAATACTGAGGAGATACGGGAGGCGATCGAGGAACCGGTGGCCGCCATCGTCGACGCCGTCAAGGTGACGCTGGACAAGACGCCGCCCGAACTGGCGGCGGACATCATGGAGCAGGGCATCGTCCTGACGGGGGGCGGCGCGCTCCTGCACGGTCTGGACGCCCGCTTGGCAGCGGAAACGGGCATGCCGATCGTGATCGCCGACAACCCGTTGCAGTCAGTCGCTTTCGGCAGTGGTCAGTGCCTCGAACAGCTGGGTGTTCTGTCTGACGTGCTCATGACCAGTTCCCGATAAGGGCTGTTCGCAGCAGTGGCTGCTCCCCGTCGCCCCCGCGGAGGGTTCTTGCTCCTGGTCCTTGTCCTGGTCGGGGTGACGTTGGTCACCATTTCCGACCGCAACGGCAACAGCGGCATTTTCGCCCGGGCCCGGACCTACGCCCGGGACGTCGCCAACCCTTTCCAGTCCGGCGTCCATTCTGTGCTGCAACCAGTGGGAAATTTCCTTTATGGCGCGCTCAATTACAAGACCTTGGAAAAACAGAACCAGTTGCTGCGCCGGCAGGTAGCCGGCGACCAGGGCGCGGCCGTGCAGGCGATGGGCGAACAGGCCCAGGCGGCCCAGGTCCTGGCTCAAGAAAACCTCCCCTACTTGTCCGCCATCCCCAGTGTGGCGGCGCAGGTCGTCGACCTCGGAGCCGCCAATTTCGAACAGACCATCGAATTGGACCGTGGCTCGGCCAATGGTCTTTCCGTCGGCCAACCCGTGGTTTCGGCCGGAGGGCTGATCGGCAGCGTTACGGCCGTCTCGTCCCATCTGTCTACCGTGACCTTGCTCGATGACCCCAGCGTCACGGTTGGGGTACGAGTGCCCGGCACCGGTGTGGTGGGCGCCGCCGTGGGCGAGGGCGAGGGCAACCCGTTGCAGGTCGAGGACGTCAATGTGGGGTCGCACGTGAGCCGGGGTGATGACCTCGTGACGAGCGGTCTCCAGCTCGAGCATTTCCCCGCCGGCATCCCCGTCGGCCGAGTCCTCTCCGTGAGCTCGCCGGCCGGTGCCTTGCAGCTCGCCATATCGGTGAGCCCGTTCGCCGACCTCGTGGACCTGCAGTTCGTCCGGGTGCTGTTGTGGTCGCCCCAGACCGGGTGAGCGGGACGCCAGGAGCGGTCGCGTGAGAGCGTCCTGGGCCCGGACGGTCGTAAAGGTAGCCCTGCTCCTGGCGGTGGGGATCCTCCTGCAGACCACTTTCGGCAACGACCTGCGGGTCGATGACTTCGCCCCCGACTTCATGATGCTCCTGGCGGTCGGCGCCGGTTTTGTGGGCGGTCCCGACACGGGCGCGGTCGTCGGCTTTGCCGCCGGCCTCGTCAGCGACCTTTTCCTGCAGAGCACGCCCTTCGGTCTCTCGGCCCTGGCGGCCTGCCTGGCCGGTTTTGCCGTCGGATGGGCCGGCAACGAGGTCCTGCGGTCCCGGCTGTTCATGGTCCCGCTGGTGGCGGCGGGCGGCACGGTACTGGGCGTCGTCCTCTTCGTCGTGCTCGGCTACCTGGTAGGACAGTCCCAACTGGTGGCCGGCGGCGGCCATTGGCTGGCCGTGCTGGCGCTGGTGGAGGCCTGTTACGCCGCCCTGTTCTCCTTGCCCGCGTTCGTTTTGATGCGCGTGGCCCTGGCCGGGCCGGCCGCGGCCTCCGGGCCGCTCAGCGCACCGACGCCGGGCGGGACAGCCAGCGGGGACCTCCCGAACCGCCGTCATGCCAGCTCGCGCGCCCGCCCCCGGCGGCGGGCGAGGGCCGGGGTACGGTAAGCGGATGGCTCAAGCGGTTACCCCGCCTCCGGCGGAGCCAGGCTCGCTGCGGCTGCGGGCCACGGCCGTGCTGGTCGTAGTGGCCTGCCTCTTCGCCGCCCTTTTCGGCCGGCTGTGGTTCCTCCAGGGCGTCGAGGCCGGCACTCCCGCCGTCGCCCAGGTTGCCGCCCAGGGCATCCAGACGGTTTACATCCCGGCCCCCCGGGGCGAGATATTCGACCGCGACGGCGTGTTGCTGGCTGGCAACCGCATCGAACAGGTTGTGACCGTCCTGCCCGGGGCGGAAGCGGCCCATCCGAGCATCGTCGAAGAACTCTCGGCGCTGCTGGGCGAGCCCGTGGCCAAGGTGAAGGCAGCCATCGACAGCGTCCAGTACAGCCCCTACCAGCCCGTGCCCGTGGCCGAGGGCGTGAGCACCGCCACCGTCCTCGCCATCGACGAGAACCAGTCCCTCCTGCCGGGCGTGGTGGTCCAGGCCGAGCCCGTGCGCTACTACCCCTACGGCGAGACGACGGCCAATATCCTCGGGTATGTCAGCCAGATCACCGCAGCCGAGTACGCCCAGGACAAGCACGACAAGTGCGGCGCCGGCGTCGACTGCTACGGGACCGGTTCGGTGATCGGTCAGGCTGGTGTCGAAGAGAGCCTCGAGAACTACCTCCGGGGCCGTCCGGGAGTAGACAAGGTGCAGGTCGACTCCCAGGGCCACGTGCTCAACAGCTACATGGTCTCCCCACCCGTGCCCGGGGAGAACCTCGTGCTTTCCATCTCCCTCTCGGACCAGCAGGCGGCGGTGCAGGCCCTCGACGACTGGGTGGTCAAGGCCAGGGGCATGGTGGACACGGTGAGCAACCACAACTTCCGGGCCCCCGGTGCCTCGATGGTGGTCGAAGACCCCCGCAATGGGCAGATCCTGGCGCTGGCCACCTATCCCGACTACAACCCGTCAGACTTCATCGGGGGCATCAGCCAGGCCAGGTGGTCGTACTACAACAACCCGGCCGACAACTACCCGCTCATCGACAGGGCCATCAGTTCGGGTTATGCCCCCGGGTCCACCTGGAAGCTGGTCACCGCCACGGCCATGCTCAACTACGGCCTGCGGACGCCCGGCACGGTCTACTTCGACGGCGGCTCCTACACGATCGGCGGCCAGATCTTCAACGACAACGACAACACCGCCCTGGGCGACGTCGACCTGGCCCAGGCCATCACCGAGTCGAGCGACACGTACTTCTACAGCGTCGGGGGCCAGTTCTACCTGGATTACGACTTCGGCAAGGACCTGAAGGCCCCCGACCCCCTCCAGAGCACGGCGTCCCAGTACGGCCTGGGGCACTTCAGCGGCATCGATCTCCCCAACGAGGGGCCCGGCCTCGTGCCTGACGCCCAGATCATCGCCAAGATGCACGCCCAGTACCCCAAGGACTACCCAGACGGCACCTGGGAGCCTGGCTTCGAGGTCCAGGAGGCCATCGGCGAGGGCCAGGACCTGGTCACCCCGCTCCAGCTCGACGACGCCTATGCCACCTTCGCCAA
>CAYZVQ010000279.1:0-6810 GCA_964481925.1 uncultured Acidimicrobiaceae bacterium | reverse complement strand
GCAGGGTGCTGGCTAACGGCCAGTCGGGGCGACCCGCAGGAAAGTGCCACAGAAATCAAACCGCCGATGGGCAACGGTCCCCGTTGCCACAGGTAAGGGTGAAACGGTGCGGTAAGAGCGCACCAGCGTCCGGGGTGACCCGGCGGCTTGGTAAACCCCACCCGGAGCAAGGTCAAGCGTGGGACGGCCGGCCCGGCCGATGTCCCCAGGTAGACCGCTTAGATGGATGACCGCCCATCCGTGCCGGAGACGGCACGAGGGACAGAATCCCGCCTACAGGCCGGCTCACTCTCCGTGGCTGCTACTTCATGGTCTATGATGTTTACACCGTCGCAGCACGGCCACCCAAGCCGAGACTTACCTCCGCCTCCACGCCTACCCCACGCTTGGCCGACGTCCGATAGGCGCCATCCTTCGAAGCGAGATTCAGGCCTGGGTGAAGTCCCTGAGCGGCGCCCTGGCGCCCGGGTCGGTCGAGGTCGTCTACCGGTGGGTGTCGACCATCTTCAAGGCCGCGGTGGGGGACCGGTTCATCGCGGCGTCACCTTGCGTTCGGGTGGCGCTGCCCAAGCGGGCCTCCTCCAAGGTGGTGCCCCTCGGTGTCGTCGACGTGGAAGGGCTGGCGGCGGCCGTCCCCGAACGGTACCGGGCATTGATCGTCTTCGCCGCCGGCATGGGGCTGCGCCAGGCGGAGTGCTTCGGCCTCACCATGGACCGGGTCGACTTCAGAGAGAATTTTCCGAGCACTGGTGGCATGCATTTTGAGAGCGGCGTAGTGGGCGGGTGCGACGGGCTTTGAGAGCAGTGCCCTTGGGGGGTGGTGCGGGCGGACGTGGTGGCTGCGAGTGGGAGCGAGGTGGCGGCTCGTGAGGAGGTGCATGGCGGTACCTACGTGTGCGCGTTCGTGGGTGAGCAAGAAATCGCCACCTTGGTCCCTACGGGTTAGAAGACCAACCCGAGGAGAAGAGTGATGACCGGTCCTGTCGTACTACCGAAGCTGTTGAGCATGGACGAGCTCGCCGAGAGGCTCGGGTTGACCCACCGCCATGTCAGGCGTTTGGTCGCCGAGAGGAAGTGCCGTTCTTGAAGGTCGGCAGGTTCATCAGGTTCGACCCGGCAGCGATAGCGGCGTGGCTCGACTCCAGTCGCGTGCCGGTGGCCGTGACTGAATAACCTCTCCGTCACCTCGCAGGGCAACCGAGTTCCACGGTGTCCGCCGGCGGCCGGTGGCCAGCAGGAATCTGCCCAGCAGCCATTGAGCCCTTGTTCCCCACCACGATGCACCCGCACAGTGGGTAGATATACTCGTTATGTGAGTCGTTCTGCGCCAGGGCTCCTTCCCATCTTCCGCTCCGAGAGCCAGATGTCGCTGCTCGGCCAGCTCCTCTTGCACCCGGAGCGGGAACAGACCATCGCCGAGCTGGAGCAGGCGACCGGCATCCCGCAACAGACGGTCTCTCGGGAGGTGGGCAGGCTGCTCAACGCGGGCCTCCTCGCCGGCCGGCGGGTCGGCCGCCTTCACTTCGTCAAGCCGAACGAGGCGTCACCCTACTTTCCCGAGCTCGCCGGCCTCCTGCTAAAGGCGTTGGGGCCCCGCTCGGTGCTGGCCGAACGGCTTGCGGATCTGGACGGCGTCGAGGAGGCCTATCTGTTCGGCTCCTGGGCCCGGCGCTACGAGGGTGAGCCGGGCCCGCCGCCGGGGGACATCGATGTGGTTTTGATCGGCCAGCCAGACGTCGACGCCGTCTACGAGGCCTGTCGAGAGGCCGGTGCCATATTGGGCCAAGAGGTCAACCCCGTGGTCCTGACGCCCGCCGAGTGGCGGTCTAGTCGCTCCGGTTTCGTCCAAGAGCTGCGCAAGGGCACCCTTGTGGCACTGAGGGACGTTTAGCCGATGGCAACGACCACGGTCGCCGACCTCCTCCGTGACGGCCGGGTCGAGAGGGTGATCGTGGTCGCGGTAATTGCCGCCCTTCCGCCGTCCTCGGCCCACGCGTATCCTATGTGTGGTACTGTTTCAACGTGAGTGGTACGCACACGGTCGTTGTGGGCGACAGGGGCCGCCTGGTCGTGCCTGCCGAGGTACGGGAGCGAGCCGGCCTGGTCGAAGGTACGACGCTGGTGCTCCTCGAGACCCCATCAGGGATCGTCCTGATGACCCGCGCCCAACTGCGCGACCGGGTCCGGGACGAACTTTCAGGTCTTGACCTCGTCGGCGAGCTCCTTGCCGAACGGCGCGCCGTCGCCGCCAACGAGGACGCCGCGTGAGCGTCGTGGATGCCTCGGTCCTGCTTGCCTTCGCCCAGGGCGAGGAGGGCGCCGGGCAGGCCGAGGTCCTTCTCGGGGAAGGTGCGAGCTGTGGGGCAGCGAACTGGTCGGAGGTCGCCCAGAAGGTCCGGGCTGCGGGCCGGGACTGGCACCTAGTGCGGGCGCTGCTTGTGAGCTACAACCTCGCCGTCCAAGCGGTCATCGAGGAGGACGCCGAATGGGCGGCCGGCCGGTGGCGCAGGGGCGAGGGGCTGTCACTCGCCGACCGGCTCTGTCTTGCCCTCGGCGAACGGCTCGACGTAGACGTGTGGACAGCCGACACCAGCTGGGGATCGGCGGGCAGGGTCCACCAGCTGCGCTGAGGAGCCGGGACATCTCAAGGCGGCACGGGCCTACAGCTCCAGCTCCGCACCTGGACGAGGGCCGCCCGCCTTGGGGGTTTATGCAACCGGCTCCAGCGCGCGGGCTGGACGATGTCGACCACACGCGCCTGACCGGAGGCCGTCAATCCCCGCTGGTGCATAACGGATAATCCGCGCACAGGCAGCCCAGCAAGCCAAAGGACCCGGCCTGGGCGGTCCCGGAAGTCACCGATGGTGCCCGGGTGCTCGGCGAACATTGGCAAAGGCCAGTCCCGCAGGAAAGCCTCCGACATCGAAGCCACCGTGCTGACCAGTCCTGCGGGTGACCTAGGGACGGACCAAGTCGGCGGACCGGGTGGGCCGGGTGCTGCCGACGAGGATCCCGAGGTTCAACATGACCCTACCCTTTAGCTCGCAGGAGCTGACTGGGGGCGGGGGACCAGCCGGATGATCGGGAGATCCCGGTCGGTCTTCTGCTCGTATTTGGCGAAGCGGGGCGCGGCGGTGATTATCTGCTGCCAGGCTTCGTCTCGTTCTTTGCCGTGGAGCTGTTCGGGAGTGACGGCGATCTTGCGACCGTCGACCTCGATGCGGGTCCTGTCGGGGTTGGCGGCAAGGTTGTAGTACCACGCCGGGTTCTTTGTCGCACCGTTGGCGGAGGCCACGATCAGGAAGCTGGGGTTAACTCCTGGGTGGTGGCGAGGATGGTTTGCATCGCGTGGCGGAACTGCTCGCGCTCAGTGCGGCCGAGTGCTGAGACCAGACCGTCGAGGTGCTCGGTGGCGTCGGCGTGGAAGGCGTTGGCGGCTCGCCGGCCAAGCCCGGTGAGGCTGACGTGCAAGGCGCGTCGGTCACCCGGCACCGCACAGCGGGTGACCAGACCGTTCCGTTCGGCTCGGTCTACCAGGCCGGTGAGGGCGGCATTCTCAACACCGAAGCAGCGGGCCAGGTCGGCCATGCCTCTCGGGCCGGTGGCCAGGACACAGAGGAGCTTGGCCTGCACGGGCGTCAGGTCGTGGCGTTCGGAGATGTGCCCGAAGAGGCCCTGCACCAGGCGCGAGAGCCGGATTAGCCCCTCAGCCGCACTGAGGGGCTGCCCGCCTGGGTCCGTGCAGTGGGTCTCCGACGTGGAGGCTACATGGGGATCGACAGCCTCCACCTCTTGTGCACTATGGTTCACGCCATATATAGTATGTGATCTAAATAGTTCTCGGCAAGTACGACGCCTCGAAGGCCTTCCCTTCACCCATGACCGTCAGGTCGTCGTCCAACGAACCGTCCATCACCAGCCCTGACCGGCAGCGCGCCCAAATGGATAGGCCGAGTGGCGGTCTAATCGCTCCGGTTTCGTCCGAGAGCTCCGCAAAGGCACCCTTGTGGCACTGACGGGCAGTTAGGCCGTAGCAAATGCGAGACCCTGCGCGGCCAATCCCGATGTGCCAACACTCTCCGAGCTGGACCGGTCTTGCGGCAGCACCAGGAGACCGTTGTGGCATGGGAGCACGCTGAGAATTTCTTTGCTTCATCAAGCGGCTCGCACGGCACCATGACCGTGCGGGGTTCTCCTGCGGGGAGGATGTTCTAGATACCTGGTTCAAGGAGGTAGCCGGACAGGCCGAAGCTCGTCACGGCTCGGCCAGGGTGTTTGTCCTCGTAGATGATGACATTGACAATGGGCGCAGTCCACTCGGCTTCTACGCGCTGAGCAGCCTTTCAATCCGCTTCGAGGAGGTCCCGAGCGACGTGCGGCGGGGACAGTCTCGCCACGTTCCGATCCCGTGCGTGCTGCTGGGCCAGCTCGCTGTTGATGTCCGCTACCAGAAGCAAAGGCTAGGCGGGGCGCTACTGGCCGACGCCGTACGCGAAATAGTCGCGGCTGACGAACACGTCGCCATGCCCCTCATCGTGGGGGACGCTCTCAACGAGAGCATTGCCAGGTGGTATGCAAAGTATGGGTCCGAGCCGTACGTTAGGCCGATATTATGGCTGGATATTCGGCGTCTTCAGGACCGGAAACCGGCCTAACGATAACGGTCTCGATCTGCGCTGCCGCCTCGTGAGAGTCGGCTATCATTTGGGCGCGCAATCTGTGTTCGCGACCGCCCCCGCCGGCAATTCGGTGACGCTACTGACAGAGGCCGTGATGACTTCGTGGAATCAAGCTTCGGTGACAGGCTCGTCAAACAACACGAGCTCTTCCTCGTCTGGTGGTTGAAAGATCGTTGCCCACCCTTCGAAGTGAGCCCGTGTCATAGGCGAGGCGCTCCATTCGCCCGACGCATTGCGTCGCTGAGCTCGCTCGATTAGCTTCTCCAAAGGCGCATCGAGGTAATGCAGTTCGACTCCCACCCCCAAAGCCCGGGCTCCGAGTCGTTTCTCATCCCGTTCAACTCGCGCCCAGTGGCCCCACTCCAAGATCACGCTCTGACCTTGGGCGAGGAGCTCCTGGGTAAGAGCCCACAACTGCCGTTCGAGACGGACTCGAAACTCGTCGTCCCACACATCGAGACCCAATTGAGTCGTCCACTGGTCCTTATCCAACCTGATCGCGGGAATCTGGGGGGCGAGCTGGCGAGCGAGTGTCGTCTTGCCCGAGGCTGGAAGCCCACATATCAGAACGAGCCGCGTCGATGACTTCTGTTTCATGACTTTCTCCTTGTTGGGATTCGGATGTCCAGCGTCCTCGGCCGGGAGCGTTTTGCAAGCTCCAGCGATGCGCGGCATGCCACGGTGCGAGGAGGTCCGCTCGGATCAGGCGATTACCGGGGCTGACCAAGCCCTTGACGAGCGACGTGGTGATCCCGAACGGCGGGTTCGGCACCACTTTGAAGGGACGGCGCGGGAGACGGAGATCGGGCGCGTCGGCGCGAACGACCGTCACGTCACGTTGATCGAACTGATTCCTCAAGTACGCGGCGCGCTGTGGATGCAGCTCAATCGAAACAACACGCGCACCGGCCGAGACAAGCGCGCGGGTTATCGCTCCAGTTCCCGCTCCGACGTCGAGAACAAGGTCATCGGGAACGACGCCAGCGTCTTCGACGACGCGGCGCACCCAACGACTATCGAGTTGATGCCACCCCCACCGTGGCCCGCGGATCGCGGACACGGTGAACCATCACCATGAAGCAAGTCATGGGTGCGACCGTACTCGTTTCCTGAGACCTGTCACCTATCGCCGGGTAGGTCGCCACAGATCAGCGCCAGGAGGCTGGTCAAGCGCGAGCGCCGGGCCGGCGCGTCTGGACCAGCCGGGCGCCGGTGCGAGGGCCCTGGCCCCGCCCGGGCCAAAGACCGCCTCGTCGACCTCGGCCGCCACCGCCCCGGCCGGGCCGAGAAAGGAGGCCCCCGGGCCAGCCCAGACCAGCGGTGTCTCGCCCCGCAACGCGTAGTACTCCATGGCCCGGCCGGGGTGGTCGTCTACCCGCCCGAGCACGGTGGCGCGGTGGTGGGCGCAAGCGACGAGGCGGACGGTGGGAGTGCGAGCGATCGCCGCTGCCAGGCACTTGCCTTCATAGCCGCACCCGACAAGGCCCACACGTAACAAGCACAAGAGCTGAGAGAGGCGCTTCAACTGGCTTGCCGTCTCGGTTATGCGTAGCTGGACCGATAAGTCTTGAGGGTTTGGGCTCACCCCCTTCGCGTGCAGGCGCTGGTGAGCTCCCTGTTCTTGCCACGTTCGGCGGCGAAGGTTCGCCTAGTGGCGACTTTCCGTACCTGTCATTTCGGTCAGCAGTTGTTCGAGGGCGGCTTGGTCTGGCCCGGCGAAAGGTTGTGCTGTGGGTACGTCGTGGACCGATGCGAGGAGGCGCTCGGTCATGTGGCCGGGGGCGGCGGGTAGGTGGCTGCTGAAGATCATGGTGGGGTTCATGTCGCGTATGGCGTTGAGTCCTTTCGCGAACAGGGCGGTGTCGGTGTTGTGCAGCCAGGGGGAGTCGACTGTCGCCCAGAAGATCTGTCCCTGCCGTAATTCTTGGTCGGAGAGGTCGGTGGCGTCGTGCGGTACGGCTGATAGGAGTGCCCCGAAGCAGTCGGAGCTGAACAACGCGCCAGATTTGTCGTCGTGGAAACCGGTGGTGGCTGGGTGGTCGAACGTTGGTGGTCTGATCGCGGTCAGGGTGCGGTCGCCCACGGTGATCTTCTGACCGGGGTTGACGAGGTGGACCCGGTCTAGGGGGAG
>CAYZVQ010000278.1:0-6825 GCA_964481925.1 uncultured Acidimicrobiaceae bacterium | reverse complement strand
ATAACGGCCCTGAGCCCCTGGCGGTGGTTCGCGTGGGCATAGCCATGGGCTGTGACGCCGTGCGGCCGGACGCGAGCAGCTCGATGCTTGGTAGGGAATTCCTCCGGTTTTTGCAGGACGGCCCAGTAGCTGGCCTGGTCGGGGGGGTCGGTCAACTTACTGCGCGGCTAGCCTGGGCGCGTCTGGCAGGTAACGGCACCTTTCGGCTAGAGGCCGTCCTGGCTGAGAGCGACGGGTCGGCGCCAGCGGCATCCACCTTTTTGCTGCCACCCACAACCGGCCAACAGCTCTTCCATAGGGCTGACAACGTGGCCTCTATGTCGCTCGCTGTCGAGCCCCGCGGCCTGGGACACGAGCAGCCGACGGCGTTGACGCTCGAGGCTTGGCACCGCTTCATGTGTATGGCTATGGCACTGGCCGATGCCTTCAAGGAGTTCCTTATGACCCAGCTCCAGTTGGCCACGCGACCAGTTCCACTGACCCAGGTGGGGCGTCGTCCTCCAAGCGGCCCAATCCCGGCCGTCGGTCGGGTGGAAATAGGGCCGGAAAGGTTCGAAGAAACGGAGGTCGTCGACGTAGTGGTCCAGCTCGGCGAGGCCGGGGGGCAGCCGTAGGGCCTGCTCAGGCAGGATCGCGTCCCATAGGGACTGCTGGGGGCGTACGGTACGTAGCACGGTGGCTCAAATCCCTTCTCAGACAAGGGGTTTGCGCCATCATCGCACCATCCGGGCTTTCCCAAGTGGAGCCTCCTAGCCAACACTGCTGGTCAGAGGCCTATTCTGGGGTCACTTTTTCGGGAGCAAGTAGTTTAGTGCAACGTCCGATTGCCTCCACCGCCGTCGCAGGACGTATTCGGCGAAGATGCCGTCGCCGGCGTAGTCGGCAGCGGCAATGGCGAAACCTTTACGTTCAATCATGAGCTCGAGGAGCAGCTGCATGTCGAGTGCTCGTCTCGCACATGCTCCTCGTACTCGTGGCGGCCTCATCGGCCGTCGGGGCCGGTCCCAGCAGAGCGGCACCATGCTTTGATCCGATCGGAGGCCTCGCTGGGCTCGAGCTGTATACGACGGCCCAAAAGCGAGGATCCCACCTGGCTTCAAGATCTCGTGTGAACGGGCCAAAGCGACGGCTTTCCAGGCATCGGACACGTGATGCAAGGCATACCGACGCGAAGAACGGCCCGCTCACCGCGGTCCTGTTGGCTAACGGCACGGTGCTGGTGAAGGAGGGCGGCCTGATCGGCGTGCTTAACTTCGGCTTGGTGCTGGTGCAGGAGGGCAGCCTGACCGCCGGGTGGAACGCCGAGTAGGCCCTTGAGCAACGTTGTAACGGAAAACGGCGCCAAGTAGTCAGTCGTCGTCCTCGCAGTTGTCCTTCACTTCGGCCGAGGGCCAGGTAATGATGCCCCATGCGCGATGGCCCGAGGAGCAAGCTGTCACACCAGGGCGACACCGGCTTTTTGCGGCGGGCGCCGCTGGTGGCGGTGGTTGTCGCGGTCGCATTGGTGGCGTCCATGCTCGGCCCTTCGGTGGTTTATGCCGTCCCAGCCAGGGCTGAGACGCCCGTGCAGTTGGCGGGCGGCGAGCGGGCCCCGATCCCCGCCGGGGAGCTGGGCGGGCCGTTCACGGCGGCGTCGGTGCGCTCGGCCGAGGAGGTCTTGGCCGGTAGCGGGATCGCAACCGTGGCCAATGAGACCTCAAAGGCGCCCCTCGTCGGCGTCAACGGCCCGGTGAGGTTCCGCTTCACCAGGGCGCAGGTGCAGGCTTTTGCCATCGCGGCCGCCGACGGGGGCGGCATTCCGGGCTCGGCTTTGGACGCCGTCGGCCCGCTGACCAAGGGCCTGGCCCCTTTTAGCTACGTGCTGGCGTCTTGGGTGCGCAACGAGGCAACGCCCGGGGCCGAGGCGGTACGCGCCCTCATGGGGCCACAGGACTGGCGCCGGGCACCGTCGCTCATTTTCCCCACGATCGACCTGCCCCTGTTCGTGGCCGACGTCATCGCCCACACGCCCCCCGGCACCGGGGGTCCGGGCAAAGCCGCCACCGCGGCCGGTGCTACGAGGGCCGAGCAGGCGATGGACTTTTTCGACGCTCCCTGTTCGACGGTGTCCAATTTTGTGCAGGACACGCTCGTGTCGGTGTTCGACGCCCTGAAGCTCACGCCGGCCGCGGGCGGCGGCCCCGGGGCGGCCCTCGGCAACTTCTTCGTCACCTTATGGAACGGCGTGGTCGCCCTGGCCCAGCAGGTGGTGCAGGGCCTCATCAACAAGGTCTCGCAGTACATCGTGTCCAAGATCCGGCTCGCCGCCGGCGCGGTGGTCATCATCGCCAACATCGTCGCCTACTTGAACCCGTGGTCGGTGAAGGTGACCGGCATACCCAACCCCCTAGTAGCCGGTGGCATCGGCATGTTCAGCGCCAAGGTCGACACGTCTAACGGCATTTCCGCCTGGCCCCCCGCCCTGGTCGACTGCCTGCCCGCGGGGGGTCGAACTGCCGCCCCTCGACGCCGCCCACGCCGACGCCACCTGGTCGGTGGCCGGGGCAGTCTCGGCCACCTCCGCCACCTCGATCACGTTGTCCCCCCTCGGCCAGGGCCGGTTGAACTTCGCCACCACGGCGCCGGCGACGGGGAACGGTTGCCACGCCTCCGGGCCCGCCCCAGCGCCCCAGAGCGGCTCGGCCACCATCACCGTCACCCGCCCCGGTACCGACAAGCTCAAGTCGGTCGTTACCAACATGGTGAGCAATGGCTTTGGGGTGGCGGGCAGCATCGTCAGCCCAGTGCTGTCTCAGTGCGCTGGACAAGCTCACCGATCTCAATGGCACCGGCTATGTAACCGTCATCTCCCCGGCCCCCAGCACCAGCCACTGCAGCACGACCGCCACTTCCCCCACGACTACCACCACCCCGTCGACCAAGGCGCTGGTGTGCCCGGGCGCCGACATGGTCGAATCAGAGCTGGGCTCAGCTTTTCGCTCGAAGGCACGACCCTGGACAAGATCCCAGGTCTGATCGCTTGCATCTACGTCCCTCCGGACAACGAGCTCATCGAATGCCCCCAAGGCGACGGCAGCTTCGTCAACGGAGCCGCTGGTGGCTGTCAGATAGTGGAGATCGTCGAGTCCACCGGTCAATCCGCACAAGGGCTCAACGCGGGCACGTTCTGCAGCAATGAGGGCTGTGAAAGCCAAGGCCCGCTCCCGGGCAGCGCCGTAGACGGTGACGCAGCCTACGAGGCTACTGGGCCGAAGGAGACCGATCCGAAAGCGATCCTCGTGGAAGGGGTGAAGGACGGGTTCGAGGTCAACGTGGGCGTGGGATGGGAGGCAGACATCGCTCGCTCGGAGGCACTCATCAAAGCCCTCTTCGCGCAGCACTTCGGGAAGTAATTAATTAATTAGCTGAACCGGTCGAGCTAAAGTGGTCTCGTCGGCCGTGTTAGTCGTGATGACAGCCGGGCATGGTCCCAACAGCCGCCAGGGGGGGCCGACACTTATCGAGCCGCTGAGCGCTCCGGTCGAAGAGGTGCGTTACAGGCACAGCGTCGTGAGTGGCAGGCCCGCCACTTGTGCCCCGGGGAGGCTGGGAGCAACGCGCCAGACCTGGCCGCTTGTGCCCGGGACCACGGGGTGCAAAAAGGCCCGAGCAAAGGTCGCTGTTCAATGGAACTCGCACGGCTTGGCTCGCGCCCGGCGCGGTGACGAGCAACGCGGCGTACGCGGCGCAGCTCTCGTCTGGGTCCGGAACGTTCAAGACTTCCCCTTACGCAAAGGCCCAATACCGTTCAGTTAAGGACCGGGATCGCTAGCTCGATACAGTCGATGCCGTTGGTGCCGAGCGAGTAGTTCCTGGCAGTTTCCCACAGGTCATCGGTGATGCCGGCGCGCGGGTGACCCGGCGCACGATGCGTGCCGCCCCGTGGCGGTCGAGGCGCTCCCCGTCGGGGCCAGCGAAGACTGGGCCTTCGCTCCTTTCCCCGATAGCCAGGTCGATGGCCCGGGCCGTGCGCGGTGCCAGCGGGATGGTCACGACCTTGCCTTCTTTCCGCAGGATGGTCAAGGTCCGATGGCCGCGCTCCAGTCCGAGCGCCTCGATGTTGGCCCCGGTGGCTTCGGACACCCTGAGCCCGTTCAGGGAGAGCAAGGAAATGAGGGCGTGCTCGGGTGCCGTGCCGAGGCCAGCGGCCACGAGCGGCGCTCCCACCTCGTTGCGATCAAGAGCGGTGGCGTGGGACTCGTAGTCGACTCGGGGGCGCCGCATGTGCACCGCCGGCGAGTAGTCCAGGAGCTCCTCCTCCACGGCGTAGCAGTAGAAGCCGGCCACCGTGCAAAGCCGGCGGCTGACGGTGGCCCGGGCACGTCCCTTGGCCTCGAGCTCCCGGCCGAAGCACTCGATGTCGGCTCTGCGGCCGCGAACAGGTGGGTGCCGTGGCCGGGCCACGACCACGCGGCCGCCCTGGCGCCGGTCCAAGGCGTAGGCGTCTCGGATAAGCCCGCTGTAGCCGGCGAGGAAGCCGTCCTTCTTGGGGGGCGACCAGAACCGCGCGTTCGGGCTCGGCGTCTACACGGCTGCCGCTGGCCCGCAGTTCATGGGCCCCTCAGGTGCCGATCGGAAGCGCAGAATGCTGGGGGGCGAGCGGGTTGCGGGCATAGGTTGGTCCCGTGGCCGTCAAGCGACGCCCTTCGCCTGATGATGCCCGCGCCGCGGTTGCCCTCCTGTTGGCGGCGGTAGAGACCGGCGACATCTATGACGCACTGGACCAGGTCCGTCCTTTGCACCCGAAGGACAACACGTTCCCCGGTGAGGTGTTCATGCGCGTGGCCGCCGAGGCTTTGGGGCTGGGCGGGGTGAGCGCTGAGCGGCCCCTGTCCAGCGAAGGGCTTGTCGAGCGGTACCTTCCCGAGTGCCGGTTCCGCGGTCGGGACGGTAGCAAGCTCCGCTATGCCCTTTTGGCCGCTGCCGCTACCCACGGCGGCGTCGAGGTGGAGCTGCTCGACGAGGTCGCCAACTGGGGCACCGACGACTTTTGGAGCTACGCCGGTTTCGCCGCCGTGGCCTGGGTCCGGGCGGTGGCGGACCAGCGTGGGCTGCCCTTGCGTCAGCTGTGCCAGCAGCTGCAGGCACAGCACCCGGGCCCGCTCAGCGAGTAGGCGCCCGTGCTTGTCGTGCACGCAACCAAGAAACTGCGCGACCGAGTGAAGGCCGTCCTCGCTCAGACCTCGGAGACCTCGACTACCCGACTTGGTGACTGGTACGCCACGGCCTCTTCTGGCGGCCACAAGTCCGCCTATTCGTGAACGAACTGAGACTCCTTCCGGTGCTGCTCCCTCTGGCGCCAGCGACCACCCTGGCCGAGAGGTTTCCGGCCGCCTTAGGCGACGTCCTCGCTGCTCACAATGCCGACGCCGGCTTCATCGCCGCAGAGTTGGGCGAGATGGGACGGCTCCGCCTCGCCAAGACCTCCAACCGCAGCGTGGTCGGCATGATGAACGAGTTCACCTACCTGGGTACCGGCACCCAGCCAGACTTGCTCGGGCTGTCTGTCCGGCTGGCCGGGACACCGTGCGGGCCGCTGTACAAGCGCCACGTGTACCCCGACCGGGAACTCGCCGTCCTGCTTGCCCAATAGCGAGCGCATCTCTGAGTCGCGAACGCCTCCAATTTGGACGCTCTGACGGCAAGGCCGATGCGATAGGGTCGAGGACCGCATGCGCCAAATGTCTTTTATGCGCTAACCGAGAACCCCTCATTTCGCAAGGAACATCCGTCCATATCAGACGGATCTCGCGGCAATCGCTTGTGCTGTTCCCGCAAACAGAACGTCCGGTTGGCAGAGCCAGAAAGCGCGCAGCGGGGGGGTGCCCGCAGCGGTCCTCGGTTAGCTGGCTTCGAGGTACAGGCGGATGGCGTCCCGGATGACGTCGGAGTTCGTACGGCCCTCCATCTCGGCGCGCTCGTGCAGTTCATGGCTGAGCTCTGGGTCGAGCCTGACCGATTCCACCGACGCTGCTGCTGAACCCATGGGCGGCCGTCCACCGCGTCGGCGGATGATGTCGTCGACGTCAAAGCCCTCTTCAGCCCTGGCGGCCAACGTCTCCACCAACGCGTCGGTGATCGTGGCCCCGCTGAGCGTCCGTCCGTAGTCCTTCTTTGCCATCGTCACCCTCCCGGGAGCAGTCGCCGGTACTTCTCCCGCATCGCCATCGCGTGTATCACCAGTTCCGGACCTTTCTTGCGCCGGACGATCACGATGACCTCCAGCAGAGAGCCGCTCCCGCTCGGGCCGAGGTAGAGGCGTAGGTCATCGTCCAGGTCGTCGGTAGCCATGGCGCTCCTAACGGCGTGCGCGATGTCTTCGAGCGAGACCCCGTGTTTGAGCGCCGAGGGGTGTACGTCCACACACGGCAATCGTACTACGAAACACGAACCTTCCACGTCCAGGGCGATGACGACTGGCGAGCTGGCCCCAACCCGGGCGGAGCAGACCTCGAAGGGCGGGACCGACCGCCTACAACGTCCCAGTGGTCGGGTCGCGCCTTGTCACGCAATACTCGAGACCGGTCGGGTCAGCCAACGTCGTCCAGTTGGGCATCTCGCGTACCAGGCTCGCACCTAGGGGCGCCGGCACTCCGCGGGTACGTCGTTACACGCCAGGTCGAGGTGCCCCCGGCCGTGCCCTGCCACGGCCTTGTCCAAGCGTTGCAGCAGCAACCGGAGGGGGATCCCGACGGGCCGGGCCAAGTAGCGGAACTCCGGGCGCGACCCGGGGCGCAGCTCCCAGCTGGTCAGGGCGGCCCAAAAACGAGACTCCGCGGCGAAGGC
>CAYZVQ010000277.1:0-6834 GCA_964481925.1 uncultured Acidimicrobiaceae bacterium | reverse complement strand
ACCGTGTTGATCCGGTTGCCGAGCTGGGCCTCGTGGGCGATGCGGTCGCCGTCGATGACCCAGAAATTGATGTGCTTGTCCTGCAGCTGGCGGCGCACGTCGCCGGGGAGTTGGTCCCAGATCTTGTCCGGCCCGTAAGTGCTGTTGAGCAGGAAAGTGGCCCCGTCCTTGGCCAGGTCGAGCACGTCGACGCGGTTGAGCAGGTCGAAGTGGTGGCAGGCCACGAAGTCGGCGTCGTTGACCAGGTAGGTCGAATTTATGGGTTGAGGCCCGAACCGCAGGTGCGAGACCGTCATGGCGCCCGACTTCTTCGAGTCGTACACGAAGTAGCCCTGTACGAAGGCGCCCGTCTCTTCGACGATGATCTTGACACTGTTTTTGTTGGCCCCCACGGTGCCGTCCGAGCCGAGCCCGAAGAACACGGCCTGGACCTCGCCGGCCGCCCGGGGAGGACGGAAGTCCCGGTCCCAGGCCAGGCTCAGCGAAGTCACGTCGTCGAAGATGCCCACGGTGAAATGGCGCTTGGGCCGCTCGGCGCTGAGCTCGTCGAGGACGGCTTTGGCCATGGCCGGCGTGAACTCCTTGGAGGACAGCCCGTACCGCCCTCCGATGACGCGTGGGGACCGGCTGAAGGCGGGCTCAGGGTCGTCCATGGCTTCGTCCAGGGCGGCGCGTACGTCGAGGTACAGCGGTTCGCCGATGGCGCCCGGCTCCTTGGTGCGGTCGAGCACGGCGATCGAGCGGACGCTCGGCGGCAGAGCGGAGACCAACTGTTGGGCCGGGAAAGGCCGGTAGAGGCGGACTGTCAACAGCCCGACCCGCTCGCCCGCCTGAACGAGGCTCTCTACCGCTTCGCGCGCCGCCCCGACGCCCGAGCCCATCATCACGATGACGCGTTCGGCGTCGGGAGCACCGTGGTACTCGACCAGGCTGTACGAGCGCCCGGTCCTTTCAGCCAGGGCGTCCATGGTGGCCTGGACGACCCCGGGGACGGCGCTGTAGTACGGGTTGGAGGCCTCCCGGCCCTGGAAGTACACGTCCGGGTTTTGCGCCGTACCGCGCACGTCGGGGGCATCGGGGTTCATGCCCCGGAGGCGGAACTCTATGAGCGCGTCGAGGTCGATCAGCGCGGCCATGTCCTCGGCCGCCAGCGGGGTGATCTTCGCCAGTTCGTGAGAGGTCCGGAAGCCGTCGAAGAAGTGCAGGAACGGTACCCGCGTCTTCAGGGTGGCGGCGTGGGCCACCAGGGCGAAGTCGTGGGCTTCCTGGACGGAGTTGGCGGCCAGCATGGCCCAGCCGGTGCTCCGGGCGTGCATGACGTCGGAATGGTCACCGAATATGGACAGGGCGTGGGTGGCGAGGGTGCGCGCCGCCACGTGTATGACCGCCGGAGTGAGCTCGCCGGCGATCTTGAACATGTTGGGCACCATCAGCAAGAGCCCTTGCGATGCGGTAAAGGTCGTGGCCAGCGCGCCTTTTTGCAGGGCGCCGTGGAGGGTGCCGGCGGCACCGGCCTCGGACTGCATCTCGATCACGTCGGGCACCTGGCCCCAGAGGTTTTGTTTGCCCGCCGTGGCCCAGTCGTCGGCGAACTCGCCCATAGGCGACGCCGGCGTAATGGGGTAGATAGCGATTACTTCTGACAGGGCGTAGGCGACACGGGCTGCAGCCTCGTTGCCGTCGACACATACCCATTGGCGCACGTCCACGCTGACTCCCAGGCTCGTCGAATTCTCGCTTTCCTTTCTAGCCATCGCGCCGGGCAACCCGCCCGGGCCCTTTGTCAGTTTTTGGCAGACAAAAGCCCGCGACCAGGGTGGTGGTCGCGGGCTTCCTGCCTGGCCCCGCTCAGGGCCCGAAGAGGCGCCTGCTCACGGCGTGACCAGCCTGCTCAGGGCGTGACCAGGTCGAAGACGCCTCCCCCGACCTTGGCCCCGTTGCCACTACCGGTCACCACGATCTGCATGCCCTGGCGGGCGATGCCTTCGTAGGCGAACAGGTACAGGGGCTTGCCCTTGTAGGTGAGCTGGGTCGTCCCGTCGGACAGCTTCAGCTTGCCCACGTCAGCGGCCGCCGCGCCGCCCTCGATGGCGGGGCTGCCGTTGGTGAGCAGCGGCGGCCAGCCGATGGCACACGGCCCGGTGCAGTTGCTGGCAGTCGCCGTGTCCTTGGTGTACGAGTACACGGGGAAGTCCTTCCAACCGATGCCCGTGAGCATGGCGGCGGCCAGCACGGTCTTGGCGCCGACCTGGGTGGTCGTGAGCGTCTCCGGCCACGCCAGGGGGGTGCCGGACGGGCTCACGACCCACCACAGCCCGTGCCAGGGCGGCAGGGTGGGCTCGTCCCAGCCCTCGCCCGTGAGCGCGCCCGGGGTCTGGTCGAAGAGGTAAAGAGGGTGCCCGGCGTAGGTGACCTGGTCCCCGATCCCGGTCCTGTCCACCGAGCCGAGCAGGCTCGGGCTTACGCCGGGGCCGGCCACGGCGGCGCCGACGGTCGTTAGGGCCGGCCACTCGGCTTTCTGGTCGCTCGACGGGCCCGTGCACGAGCCCGGGCCCTGGGGGAGGCTCTTGACGATGGTCGCCGTGCACGCATAGTCATTGGGACCGTCGCCAGTGAAAAGGTATACTGTGTAACCGGCATATTTACCCGAACCGACGATCAGCATGGTCCCGAAGGGGCCCGTCGTCGTGGTGATCATGGTGCCGGTGGGTTTTGCCGCCGCGAACGCGGGAGCACTGGCAGCCAGCGGGCCGATGCCCATACCGGCAGCGATCATTGCCAATGAAATTACCGTCTTTGTGCGGGTCAGCCGGCGCACAGATTTCACCATTCGTCCTCCTGTTGTCGATTGACCATTTATGGCGGTCACCTGTCAACCTAACAACCGTGCCCGGGCGCCAAAAGGTGGTTAGCCAGTATCCCGCAGCGTGCTAGCACGCCATTTTTCTGGCGCCCAGCACCACCCCTAAATCGGGTGCCCCAGGCCCTTATTCGGAGCGCAGCACGAGCGCCGTGGGCGTACGGGCGGCCAGCCGGCCGGGGACGGCGGCGATGACATTGGCCAGCACGAGAGCGCCCGCGGCGATGAGCACGACCTGCCCGACGGGCACGCTCGGGGCTGGTACGGCGTTGATGTCGTGGGCGAACAGGTCCCACAGCGTCCGGCCCAGGGCTATGCCTAGTGGCACCCCGGCGACCACCCCTATGGCTACCGCCGTGGAGGAATGCCAGGCCACGGTGGCGGCCAGCTGACGTTCGGTGAAGCCCAGGGTCTTGAGCACGGCCAGGTCCCGGCGCCGACGTCGCACCGAGGCGACCAGGGTCAGGGCCAGGGCGGCGATGGCGCCGGTGGCCAGTCCTGCGCCCAGGAAGGCGGGCGTGTCCCCGAGTGAGCGGTAGTTCAAGATCTCGGCCGGCCGTTGCACGCCGATGACGGTCACGCCGAAGTTGTCCGGGTTGGTGGTCTCCTGGGCGATGGTCGCGAGCGACCGGTAGGCGGCGGCCCGGTCCACGCCGGGTCGCAGGCGCACCAGAGCGGACTGGGGGCCGGACAGGGGAGTGTTGAAGGTGTTGCGCTGGAACAGGGGGATCAGCTGGTAGGACAGCACGGCGCCCACGCCCATCTCCATGTGCTCGGTGCTGCCGCCCAAGGCGGGCAGGGTGGCCGTGCCTACGACCACGAGGGGGTGCGGCCCGCCGGCGCCCGCGCTCTCCACTACCGTGCTGCCCAGGTGAGCGTGGAGCTGGGCCAGGGTCAAGGCCCCCAGCACGACCTGGTCGGAGGTCTGGACACCGTGGCCGGACAGTATTGCCGGAGCCACCGTGGCCCCCGGCGTCTCGCCCAGCACGGGCACCGGCTGGCCATCGACGTCGAGCGTCCCCGTGTACACCCCGGACCACGCGGCCACGTAGCGGTCATGGTCGAGCAGGGCCGTGACCTTGGGGCCCGGGAGGTCGCCTCCGGCCCCCAACAGGTAGTCCCAGTTCCACCCGAAAAGCGCGGGGCGAGAGACGAGGGAGCGGAGGCTGGCCCCGAAAGTCACCGTGCCCACCAGGGCGATGACGGCCAGTACGGCGCCGAGGACGGCGGACCGCACCGGCACCGAGGTGCGGCCATGTCCCGGGACGAGAGCGAAGCGCACGCCCGTGAGGGCGGGGAGGGGTAGGCCGGCGGCCCCGGCCGCAGCCAGGATCCGGGAAGGCTGTTCGGGTGCCAGCCCGCGTCGGGCCGCCCGCTGGGGCGCCCCCCGGTAGCTCACCAGCGCGGCGGTGACCCCCAGGACCAGGACAAGGACCGCCAGCCCGCAACCGAGGACGGTCCAGTCGAAGCTCACGCCCAGGTCGGGGTAGACGGGGCGCACCGGCCCCAGGGGGGCGATAGGGGAAAGGCACACGGCGACGACGACCGCCAACAAGGTTCCCGTCACCACGCTGGCGAAGATGCCGATGAGGCCATCGGCCCACGTCTGGCCCGGGCCGGCTCCCACGGCTCGCAGTACGGCGCGTTCGTCGGCCCGGAGCCGGATCTGGCGGCCGATCAACTGGGCGCCGATCAGCAGGCAGGCCAGGGCCACGATGCCACCGAAGGCGCCGAAGGCGATCGCCTCGGGCTTCAGCGAGCGCTGGGCCTTGGGCAGCACCTCGGCGGCCACATTGGCGAAAGAAAGCGGCACGTTGGGGAAGGCACGGCTTATCTCGGCCAGGACGGCGGGGACGTAGCGGGTGCCGCCCTTCAGCCGGATCCCGCTCTCGGTGTAGTTGACGCAGCAACCGAGCAGCGGGCGGGTCAGGGCGGGCGTGAACAGGTTGTCTGGGGCTGACCCCTGATCGGCCTGGTCGGCGATGACCGCGCTGTTGAACGCGGCGATGCCCACCAGTTTGGCGTTGATGACCCGGTAGGGCTTGACCGCGGCCGTACCGAAGTCGCCCAGCTGTATCTGGGCGTTGGTGTAGATCCCGAACCGCACGACATCGCCCACGTGCAGGCCCATGGCCTGCGCCTGCGCCTCGCTCAACATGAACTGGTCGGGGTCGGAAGGGTCGGCCAGGTGGCCGGCGACCACGGTCACCTTGTCCTGGTTGAAGTAGAGGCCGTCCACACTGCCGTAGCCGTTGCCCGGGCCAGGCGAGAACTGGGTGACGTTCTGCTCGGGTGCTCCGTCGGGCTGGAGGGGCAGGAGGTTGATCCCCGACTGGCTCTCCACCTTCGCCACATGAGGGAGATGGGACAGCGTCTCGACGATCGGCGCCTCATAGGGCTTCAGCCCGGCGCTGGCGTCGAGGACACCGGTACCTCCGACGAGGTCCGACGGGTTGGTGCTGGCCCAGTAGACGCTGAAGGACGAGTCGGTCCGGCGGGCCGCGGCGACGGACCCCATGGCCAGGCCTCCGACCAGGCCGATCAGCAGCACGAGGGTCAGGTACTCGCCCCACCGGCGCGAGAAGGTGCGGCGGAAGCGGTACCAGCCGAGCTGGACGACCTCACCGTTCACCGGGGCGCCCCGCCCGTCACTGGCCCGCCAAGCCGGTCGATGGCGCGCCCGTCCCACCGGGTGGTGGTCCCACCGGGTGTCCCATGTACCCATCGTGACCGCTCCGGCCCGGCTCCGGCACCATGGAGGCACGATTCCCGCCGGGGGTGCTGGGCACCCCCGGTTGACGGGCAGTACCCGTGCCATCAGGCTGGGGCACCGCTACGGTGGCTGGCGATGACCAATCTCGATGCCGTCGTGGTCGGCTCCGGTCCCAACGGGTTGGCGGCGGCGCTGACCATCGCCCGTACCGGTCGCGCCGTCGAGGTCTACGAAGGTGCACCGTCCCCGGGAGGTGGCTGCCGCACCGAGGAGCTGACCCTGCCGGGCTTCCTGCACGACGTGTGCTCGGCCGTCCACCCTCTGGTGCTGGCGTCGCCGTTCTTCCAAAGCGTCGACTTGGCGGCGAGAGGGGTCAAGTTGCTCACCCCGGCCGTAGCTTTCGCCCACCCTCTCGACGGTGGGCGTGCCGGTGCCATCTTGGGCTCGGTGGACGAGACGGCGGCCACCCTGGGCGCCGATGGCCGGACTTACCGCCGCCTCTTCGCCCCCCTGGCCCGGGACGTAGCCAAGGTCCTGCCCACCGTGCTGGCCCCGCTGCGAGCGCCGCCCCGGCACCCGCTGGCCATGGCCCGCCTGGGGCTGCCCGGGCTATTGCCGGCCACCCAGCTGGCCCGGTGCTTTGGGACCGACGAGGCCAGGGGGTTGTTGGCGGGCGCCGCCGCCCACTCGATGCTCCCGCTCAGCGCCCCAATGACGGCTTCCTACGGGATGCTGTTCGTCGCCCTGGCCCATGCCTACGGCTGGCCCGTCGTCGAGGGGGGCAGCAGCCGCGTCGTCGCCGCCCTCGTGGCCGAGCTCGGTGCTCTCGGGGCGAAGGTGGAGACGGGCCGGTGGGTGAAGCGCCTGGCCGACCTGCCCGAGGCGGACGCCGTGCTCCTCGACGTCTCCCCCCGCCACCTGGCCAACCTGGCTGAGGACCGCCTCAGTGCCACCTACAGGGCGGCGCTCGGGCGGTTCCGCTACGGCCCGGGGGTCTGCAAGGTCGATTGGGCCCTCAGCGGCCCCGTGCCCTGGGAGGCGCCGGCATGCCGGCAGGCCGGGACCGTCCACGTGGGCGGCACGCTCGAAGAAGTGGCCACCAGCGAGGCCGAGGTGGCGGCCGGCCGCCACCCCGAACGGCCCTTCTGCCTGGTGGCCCAGGCCGGTGTGGTCGACCCGAGCCGCGCTCCCGACGGCCAGCACACTCTGTGGGCCTACTGCCACGTGCCCTCGGGCTCGTCGGTCGACATGACCGAGCGGA
>CAYZVQ010000276.1:3974-6849 GCA_964481925.1 uncultured Acidimicrobiaceae bacterium | reverse complement strand
TCCTGCGTAAGAACGCCGAAAGTCATTTCACACCGCCCGGCAACGGGCCGATGGCCCCGCTCACGGACATCTCGGTCCACACACGAGACGTCGCACGGCCGCTCGGCCTCGACGTCTCGGGGCCGCTCTCCACCTGGAAGGTCGTGCTCACCTTCCTCACGTCGCCGACGGCGTCGCGCGGCTTCGTGCCAAAAGGCCGCACGAGCGGGCTCCGCGTCCGGGCCACCGACCAGGACTGGTCGTACGGCGACGGCGCCGACATACAAGGCCCAAGCGAGGCCCTTGCTCTTGCAATCCTCGGTCGCGCTGCCGCCTTCAGCGACCTGAGCGGCGAGGGGGTAGCGCTCCTTCGTGGCCGCCTGAACTGAGGCCACCTCAGCGAGGCGACCACCGCGCAGCTGTCTTATTGAGGGAGATCGGCGGCGCGTGTGGGCCTGCACTGTCCTAGCTTCCCCCTTCGCACCTTGCTAAGCCAGCCACTTGATAGGACGAAAAGGGGAGGGTGGGCTGACCTTCCGCCGGACCGGGACGGGACGGCGACGTATGGGCTAAGGCGACCGCATGGGACGAGCGCTCGCTCGACCCCGCCGCTCCCACCTGGCCGGTTGGTCGGGTGGTGTCGGCTGGATCCGCACCGGCTAGGGCTGGCGGACGTGGACGGGTGCGATGGAAAGCCATAGAGTTGCTCTTAGGGATACCTGAGCAGGGGGCTCCCGGCCCCTTCGATCGGAGGCTCGAGATGACCGCTGGGACGAGCTCGGGCACAACAGAAGAGTTCTCTGCACGCCTCGTGGGCATGTTCAACGGCGCCATGCTCACTTTGTTGATCGGCCTTGGCCACCGGGCCAGGCTGTTCGACGTGATGGCGTCACTTCCCCCGTCCAGCTCCTGGGAGATCGCCCACGCCGCTGGGTTAGACGAGCGCTACGTCCGGGAGTGGCTCGGGGCCATGACCACGGGCAGGATCGTCGACCACGACCCGGTTTCGTTGACCTTCGCGCTGCCGCCAGAGCACGCCAGATCGCTCACTCGGGAGGCGGGTTCGGACAACCTCGCGGGCAAGCCATATCGTCGGCCTGGACTTCTCGGCACCGGCACTGGCGGCGGCCAGGGCCGAAGCCGAGAGGCTCGGTGTGACCAACGCCACCTTTGTCCAGCAAGACGCCGCCTCCCTGGAGGGCTCCCAGCGGTACGACCTCATCACCACCTTCGACGCCGTCCACGACCAGGCTCGTCCTGACCTGGTCCTCGCCGGGATTGCCCGCTTGCTCAGGCCGGGAGGGACGTATCTCTGCGTGGACACGGCCGCGTCCAGCACGCTGGCTGACAATATCGACCACCCAGTCGGGCCATTTCTCTACGGCTTCTCCTGCCTACAGTGCATGACGGTGTCGTTGGCAGAAGGCGGCATGGGGCTCGGGGCCATGTGGGGTAAGGAACTCGCATTGGGCATGCTGGCCAAAGCAGGGTTCACCTCGGTGGAAGTGGTGCACTCCGAGGGTGACTGGGACAACCTCTACGTCGCCACTGGGACATAGAACGACCAAACCGGACGCCAACCCGCAATTTGACGTGAGGCAAGCAGGTCCACCTTGATGGGCTGGGCCTACGACGAGTAGGAAGCGGCGTGCCGAGCTTCGCAAGCTCAGGAAACCATCATCGTCAAGGGGCTCCCCGTCACCGGTCCTGGTGGCACCACAGCATACGCCACCTGGTTAGCTACGCCGCTTCAGGGGCGACTCTCAGTGGGGAGGAAGGGGACAGACGGGGTCCCTCCCCGGCCGGCCGTGCTGCCATTTCATCTTCCCTTGGTTACACAACCAACAGCGTTAGCTGGCCATAAGAACTAGTCGCCTCTGGCTTCGATGATCGGTAGTGCGCCAGAACTACCAATATCGGGACCACCGTTAGGCTCGTCACAGGGCGCCAAACGCAAGCGCCACATTATCCTTCGTCGGCCCGACTGGCAAGCACGTGACCTTCCGGGCGGACGGGCACCCCGTCCAGCAGACGACCCTCATCGCAGGGCTGCCGACGGCTCGCCGGTGGAGGAGGGCCCACTCCTCCACCGGGCCTCGCAGTTTGCGCCTAGCTCAACGAGTCCCGAAAGGCGATTGCCTCGGCACCGATGGCGCTCGACTCTTCGATCGGCAGGATCGGGGTCACCGTGAAGCTCAACCGCGTTGTCCAAGGCGCCGTGGTGCGTGCAAGCGTTGCAGCGCTGTCAGCCTCGATGATGGCGACGCCCCCGCCGCCGCCGGCGAAGCCGTAGAAGCCCTTGAACTCGGCACCGGCTGGCGGTTGCCATTTCCCAAGCATGGCAAGGCCCTCTCTCTGCGCTTCATCGCTGTTGTCGATGTTGTCCCACGTCACGTGAAAGAGCACAAAAGCATCCTTTCCTAGAGGTGGGCATGACGCTATCTCACGGGCGGGCGCTCCGTCGTCCCTCGTCGAGGGAACGGCCGAGCAGCTACCGGTACGCGATCTTCACCCGGTCCCGCGAGTAGATGTTCCTGCCCCTCACCACTAGCCCCACCTCGATGCGCTCGGCGAGGGCCTGGACCACGTGGCGCCTGCTCTCGCCGTCCACGTCGTTCGCTGGCGCAGACGTACGCGGGCTTGCCGTCAGCCTTGGGTCGGGTCGCCAGGGTGTGCCCGCAAACCCCGCAGGTGGCTATGCCGCTGTGGCGCCGGGTGCCCGGCCAGCGGCGCTCCCCTCCCCCGCGCCAGCTTTGCGCGCCCCGCCGACGGACGCGCCTCAGCCATGTCGTGGGTGAGCAGGGACTACCGGTTAACCTTCTGACAACCTGATCGAAGGAGCCTGATCGAAGGAGCCTGATCGAAGGAGCCTGATCGAAGGAGCCTGATCGAAGGA
>CAYZVQ010000276.1:0-3874 GCA_964481925.1 uncultured Acidimicrobiaceae bacterium | reverse complement strand
GGTAGCCGACGTGAACCGACCGCTTAGCCTGGCCGTTTTTGCGGGGATCTTGACCAGCACCCTTTCCGGCACGGCCGGGCTGGTGGTGGCTGCCCCCGCGCCGGCCATGGCCGCCCCGAGCACTACCGGGGTTTTCACGTCGCCAGAGCAACTGACCTATTCGCTCGTCAGCGACTCGAGCCACAAGGGGCCGGTCACCGGGAGTTCGGTCAACCTCCTGTTCGCGCCGTACAGCGTCCTATGGCTGTTGGCGACCAGCAGCGGGGGCGACCTGAGCTACCAGGGCACGTGGTCCTATGCCGGAGGCAAGCTCACGGTCAGCATCGACAGTGGCGGCTTTGACCGACGCGGCACCTTCGACCCGGACTTCGGTCGGGCCGAGGTGGTCATCCCCTTTCAAGTGTTCAGCGGGTCCGGAGGGACGTCGACGTGGGACCAGCACGCAGCCGACCCGGTGATCGGCTCCTACATGGTGGCCGAGGCAGACGCCGCCGCGACCGCCAACGGGCTGTCCATCACCTCGCTTATTGACGACGCCGCCAGCTACGTGGCAGGCATCAGCGGGGCAACGCTCGGGAGCGGCGAAAGTACCGGCGTTACCCCCGCCGCCCAGGCGGCGACCAGCGCGACTACGTCTCGGCCCTTCGACCGGACAAGGCTCCAATTGGGCCACTTCGCCGGCGCCGCGGCGGCGCCGGGCCGCTATCTTGGCGCCGCCCTGGTGAGGACCGGGCGGCTCGTCCCGCAGCGGAATTTCGACACGGGGATAACGAAAGTGGACCTAGAGCCCGACGGCTACGAGATCGTCTACCGCGGGACTACCGTCAGAGTGCTGTTGGCGACCGAGCTCTCCGGCGCCGGCCCGGCTGAGAACCTTACCCTGGGGCCGTTTGCTTCGGACCCGCGCACTGACTTTGTGCCTGACTCGCCGCACAACAGCTTGGACGACCCACCAAACAAAAGAGCAGTGTTCTGGGAGCCGTTCGCCTTAGGGGCGCAGAACACGTGGACCTGGCACGGGAGCACGGTGACGGCCACGGTAACCCCCTTCCCCGACGAAGCGTACCGGAAGACCGAGATCTCGACCCTGGAAAGCGCCGGGTACGAGGTGCAATGGTTGGACGCCGCCGACGCCGGCATCTCCGGGTTGATTACGGCCTTGAGCGGCCCGACCCCCGGCGTACTGATCGTCCGGACCCACGGCGACACCAGTGGCGACCTGTTCACCAATGACAGCCTCGGTTCCAACCTGGGAGAAGCTGTCGCCGCGCAGAACAAGCTGAACGCCGAGCTGGCGACCGAATACGGGATGCCGGCTGCCGCTACCGACATCGGCGCATTGGACACAGAGGAAAAGGACCTCCCCGGGAACGGCGGTGCCTACTACTTGGAGCTGACGCCGACCTTTTGGACATGGCTACACGACAAGCGGGGCGCCAGTTTTTCTCACAGCCTGGTCTTCGTCGGGGCCTGCAACACCGACTACACGCCTTATTTGCGTGAGGCTATCGACGCTCGCGCCTATTTCGCCTGGCGAGTACCTGCGGTCAGCGAGACCGACGCCAAAATGGTCGATTACACCATAGCCATGCTGGCCAAGCCCACCGTCACTGCTGAAGAAGTTTACTACAACCTGCTCCGGGTCGACGCGACGAGCGCGGTCGCCTTCAAGCAGGACAACATCTTGGCCGGCGCCTTCTCCGACCAAATGTTGGCAAACCGCACGAGCACGGCCAAGAACGCCGCCATATACGCCCCCACGGCGTTACAGTACGTTTTCGACGGGTGGGGCGACAATGGGGGGACGCTTGTCCCTTACATAGGGAACGGTTGGCTGGCCAATGGGACCGACGAGGGCCAGATATGGACCATGCTGTGGGCGGCCCGTTGGGGCCGGGACACCAAGCAAGGTATTAAGAACCTCCAGGGCTGTTGGGACGGGGTGTGGGGGCACAACCAGGTGGGCGCGATCAACTCGACGTGCCAACAGTGGACCGACGGCAACGTCCCCACGAAGCAGGAAGTTGACTACACGATCTACCTGCTGACAGGGCAGACGTCCGGCCTCACCGGGACATCGGTGCCGCGCTTCACCCTGCACGACGGCGGCAACTGATCCACCGGCCAGCAGTTCATGAGCGAGCGCCACGGCCGCCAACGCACGGCCACGCCCCAGAGCGGCAACGAGTTAGAGTCAGAGAGGTTTTCCTGTCACCGCAGGCACCTCAGCCTGCGTCAGCGAGCCTGGAGGTGTCAGCGGCATGGGCCTTTTTGACAAGCTCAAGCACGGTTTACAGGGGAGCGGTGTGCACACCGAGATCGATGGACCGGGCTGGGTCTCGAGCGATCAACCGGGGATGGACCTGGCCATCTCCTTCACGGCTAAGGAAGAACCCGCCGTTCTCGAGGGGTACGTCGTCACGCTGGCCCGCGAGGTCGAAGAACAGCAGATGGGCGGGTTCGACAACATGAACGGCATGAACGGCATGAACGGCATGGGCAACACGGAGACGCGCCAAGAGGGACCGACGCAGGTTGTGGCCCAGGATCCAGCCCCCATCGAACTGCAGCCGAAGGTCCCGGTCGCGATCAACGTGCAGGTACCGTTGGACATTTTCGCCGCCGCCATGCGGGCGCACGCCGGTCTGCTCGGAATGGCGTTCGGCGATTTTGCTCAGGCCAACCAAGAGGTGGAGTACGTTGTCCACGTGCGGGCGCAGGTGCGAGGCTCATCGCACCACGCCCACGCTTCACATACCGTGCGGGTGCGCTCCTTCGGTTTTCGGCTCTGAGCCTGCCCCCGCCGCGCCACCCCGCCCGTCCTGCCTCAGGCCACCGCCTCGAGTTCCTTGGGCAACTCCTCGGGGGCCCGTAGGTCGATTTCGGCTCGTGCCGGCGTGCGTACGAACAGGACCACGATGGCTAGGGCCGCCAAGGCGAAACCGGCACCGACGGCGAAGGTCTCGTCCATCCCGTGCACCAGCGCAGCCCGGGCGACCGCACCGGCCGCTCCACCGAGGCCGGCCACCTGGCTGAGGCCGACGGTATGCGCCCCTGAGGTGATGCTGTCGAAGACGGTGACCAGGACGGCCAGGCCCAGTGCGGCGCCGAGCTGCTGCATCACGTTGATGAGACCGGAGGCGGCACCGGCGTCGGAGCGCTCCACGCCGGCCAGGCCGGCGGTGGTGAGGCTGACGAACGACACGCCCATGCCCGTCCCGATCAGGACGAGGCTGACCAGGACCTGGGGGTAGGAGGCGCCGGTGTGTAGCTGGGTGGCCAACCCCAGCCCGAGGGCAGAGAACGTGGTCCCGATGACCATCAGAGCTTTGGCCGGCAGCCGGTTCACCAGCACCCTGCTCGTGAGCTGGGACGACAGGAAGACGAACGTCGGTGTGGGCAGGAAGCCGACACCGGTGACCAGGGCGGAGTGCCCCTGGATGTCCTGGAGGAACTGGGTGAGGAAGAAGATGATCCCGTACATCCCGGCGTAGCCCAAGCCACGGGCCACATTGGCCGAGGCCCGGGTCCTGTCGGCCAGGACGCGCAGCGGGAGGATGGGCTCGGTGGCACTGGCCTCGATGCGGACGAACAGGCCGAGCAAGACCAGGCCGCCGACGAGCGGTCCGACGGTGACGGGAGCGGTCCACCCGGCGGCGCCGGCCTCGACAAGGCCTAGCACGACGCCGGTCATCCCGGCTGTGGACGTCAGCGCCCCGGCCAGGTCGAAGTGGCCCCGCCGGCGCTCGGTCTCAACCAGCACCGCCCCACCCACGACGAGCACGGCCACTCCGATGGGGACGTTGACGAACATCACCCAGCGCCACGAAGCCCATTGAGTGAGCAGGCCGCCGGCAACCAGGCCGAGGGCTCC
>CAYZVQ010000275.1:0-6917 GCA_964481925.1 uncultured Acidimicrobiaceae bacterium | reverse complement strand
GCCCCTCCCGCCGGCTACGACACGCGTCGGGATCTCCAGATGCCGGCGACGACCCGGTGAACGAGAGCGACCCGAGCGGGGACGCTAGCCAGGGGGGACCGCCGGCTCCAACACCGTCGGCAACCAGCTACGATTACTCCTTCGATCTGGGGACCCTCGGCAGTCCTACGACGATCGCGACTTTTGTCCACGAGGATTGCGCGAACGTCTTCCCGATCTCCGGATGCGACGACAATTTCCGCCAGGGCGAGGACATGCTGCTCCAGGAGCGGCTCCCGTTCGGGGTTTATACACAGTCATTCCCGGTCGAGGTCAAAACCGTCGCTAGTACCTACTTCTCGTTCGTAGCTTTGCCCGGTCACCCGGAGGGCCAGGGTCGTCGGATCACCTTTAGCTTCACGCAAGCCACCTGCCAGGACTTGTACCTACACGTGTACACGTCAAAGAACGGCAGCGCACTCACCCATTGGTTCGGGTTACGGACGGTCGACTTTTGGATCGCTCACGAAACTTGGGCCGAGTTCGCGTCGAATATCGAGGAGACCTACCCGTGGTGGGCTGAGCGAAATTCGACTGGCCCCCCAACGCCGGTCTAATCGGACCCCAGGTTCGAAGGGAGTTTCTGCGTGCGCGGCTTTGTGGCCTCGGTCTTAATAGCGGTTGGTGTTGGCGCCATTCTTGTAGGTGGAGTGACAGCCGCTGTCGGGTTGCTCGCCATGGGAAGTGCAGGTCCGAAGGATGTGGTGATGCTGGTCGGTCTCGTAGTGTTTGTGGGTGGTCTGCTCTTGGCGGCCATGGCCGGTCGCCGATTGCGGAGCGGTGATCACCACGCCCCATCGTGATTCCCCCGGGGAGAGCAGGACCCAGGTCCAGGGTCCAACGGAGCGTCCGCGAGGGCGGGAGCGGTCGCGAGGACTATGACACGCCGAAGAACCTTAGCGGCCGGCGGCACTTCGTCGTACCTGTCTTCACGGCCTCGCTCGCCCGTCGGAAGCTGGCAGCTGACAGTTGGCATCGGGGCCAGAGGCTGCGTGCTGGTCAACCTCCTGTTCGCGCCTATTGCGGTTGTTGCCTTCTCCATGTGAGGCCGCGTCGGGGGTGACGCACGGTGTGGTCTCGCTCCGGCGGCCACGAGTACCCGAGCTCGGCGCGCTTTTGGAGCACCAGGCGGGCCTGCCCTTTAGCTACAAGCAAACTGGCATGACTTCCGACGACCGGCCACCAGCCGGGTTCCTTGCCGATGTCGCGGAGGTGGTGGTGGGCCAGGGCGGCGACGTCTTCGACAATGCCGTCAGTCACCTACAGAACTGGCGCGTGCACGAGCGGTCGGGGCTTCAAGTACGTGCCGAGGGGCCGGCACAGGTCGACGCTGCCGTCGTGCTTGTCGCCCACTGGGCGGTGGCCTTTGTGACACTCGCGTGTCGCGTGGTGTACGTGGTCGAGGGCGAGCGGCGGTGGGGGTTCGCGTACGGGACTCTCGAGCACCACCCAGAGACCGGCGAGGAGCTGTTCCTTGTTCACCACGGGCTCGACGACAAGGTCCGGTTCCGTGTCCGCGCTTACTCGCGACATGGCCATTGGCTGACGTGGGCAATCGGGCCAACGGCTCGACTGATCCAACACAGGGCGACGCTCAACTACCTCGAGGCCATGAAGGACCTCGTCTCATAGGGGTAACTGGAGTCGTGACCGACCGGCCGACAGGTTGTCGCGCGGGCCGTTTCCGCGCGAACACAAGCGCCGCGGCTACGAAGGCCATTTTGGCTATCACACAGTTTTCCACCGCTGGTTGGGAGTCAGCGTTCGTCAGGCCTAGCCCGGCCCATGGCCACAGGGGCCTCGGCTACCGGGTCGCCGTCCATGGCGAAAAGCCCCGGCCCACGGCCGGCTGACGCCCCGTCGCCGCCCGTCCTGGGCGTCGCCGAGTTGTCGTCAGGGTCGCGGTTGGGAGCGCAGCGCGTACAACACACCCTCGGTGAGCGCCACGTACTCTCGCGCCTTAGCCGGCTCCAGGCGTTCGCCGTTGCCGTCCAGCACCGCCATGGTGTGCATTACCCCGAGGCCTTGCACCGCGTCCAGGTTCGCCGTGTTGATCAGGCCCCGGGCGTGCGCGGCGCGGGCCAGTTGGGCCACGTTCAGCCCCGCTGCCGCCCCCGGCTCGGCGCTCTCGACCATGTCGGCCAGCGCCCGGCCGACATGTTGATAGGACGCCTCGACCGCCGCTATCGGTGACGCGGCGTCGACCAACGCGAGCATCTCCCGGGCGAAGTCGCTTGCCTCGGGCGCCGCGTCAGCCCCACTCGATTTGGGGGTCAGGCTCTCCACCACCCGGGCTACCTGCTCGGGCCACTCGGCCTCGACCCCGCCCGGGCCGACCTTCACTCGTCGGGGCGGCACCGCCAGCCAGCCCACCAACGGCCGGCGCAACATCACCACCGCGATCACCACTGCGCCGGGCCACGCTAATGAGCGCACCAACGACGCCACGAAGCTCAACCCGTCCATGCCGCCAAGCCTCGCAGGCCCACCGGACCGGGCCGCGGACCGCCAACTTCTTCCCATTGGGGAGGCACAACAGGCCCGGCCGCCGTGCCCATGGCCGCCGCCCGGGAACCCGGTCACCTCCTATGGAGAGCCGCCCTGGGCACCCGGCCCAGTGGTCCACCATCCCGGTCACACCCAAGGCTTAAGGTACTGAACACGATTTCAAGGGGTCCCTTGGCGGCAGCCGGCGTGGTGGCCCAAAGGCGGCTATATGCCACCTTCTCTCCTCGAATGCCGACTGTGTAAGGTCCACATTCGCGCTTCAGAAGCTGTGGCCGTTCCTGGCCTCAGGGGCGGGTGTGCCGGCCGGTCCGGCATCGTTGTGGCTGACGGCCAAGAGGGTCATCGGTGGCGGCCGCTGGGAGCTGTTGCCATGCCAGTCCCGGCGGCGTGTGGCGAAGGCGCGCCGGTCACCGGCGGCCTGGGTCGCCGGGTGGTGCCTGTGGGCTCGCGTACGGTGAGGTGCTGTGTGGGCCTTCAGCGACGAGAGCGAGCGCGCCGGCTTGATGCTGCTGGGCGTCGTGCTCATCAGCCCAGGCGACTTGGCGCCGGCTCGTGCTCAGATGGCCGGCTTGTTGCTGCCAGGCCAGCGGCGGGTGCACACCACCGACGAGTCCGACCGACGGCGCAGGGTCGTGCTCGACACAGTGGCTCGTACCGTGGGCATGTCAGCGGTCGTGGTGCGCTACCGCCGGCCGGCGGGCCTGGGCCGGCTCGCAGCCCGGCACCTGCTGCTCCAGGCCGCCACTGGGCTCGTCGTGGGCTCGGGGGCCACCGCCTGGGCGCTCGATAACCAGGACCCGGCTCAAGTCGTGCGCGACCGCGTCAGCATCGCCCATGCCCTGGAGGGGGTCGACCGCCGGCTCCATCCCAGTTACGACCATCGCCCGGCGAGCTCGGAGCCGGTGCTGTGGGCCGCTGACGCCATCTGCTGGGCGGTCGGCGCCGGTGGGGACTGGCAGCGGCGGCTGGGCGGCGTAGTCACCGTGAGGGACATCGGCCCCTGACGCGCAACACCCGGCTACTCCTCGTCCGGGGAGCTCGCCGGGTGCACTTCCCACCGCTACTGCGATGAGCAAGCCAATTCTACCTTCGTCAGGGACGCAGGAGAGGAGCGTAGTGCCGGCACCCTCAGCTGACACCGCCGGCCAGGAGCTTGAGGCGGGTCTTGGTGACCAGCGCCTCGATGAAGCGGACCACCAGCTCCCGGTCGGCCGGGCCGAGCTCGGCGAAGTCCGCCAGGTGGTCGCCGAGCGCGTCCTCGGGCGAGCGGAACGGCCGGCGGGGGGCGTCGTCTACGAGCAGGTAGTCGCAGGACACGGCGAAGACCTCGGCCAGGCGGGCGACGGCGTCGGCCGACGGGGTGATGCGCCCGTTCTCGTACCGGCTGATCTGGGCCGGGTCGGCGCCTATGCGCTCGCCCAGCTCGGTTTGCGACCAACCCTGCTCGTTGCGCAAAGCCTTGACCTTGTCGGCCAGTGCCATGGACGGCTCTCCTTGCTCTTCGTAACGGAGCCATTCTGTCCCCACGGCGGCCTCCTCCCTTGACGCTCTAGTCACACCGTCCTTGACTATCATGCAAGTATGTCATAGGTTCTGTGCACAACAGTCACAGGAACTTTTCTGGAGGACGCTCGGCAGCCGGCGAGACGGCTGCTCTCGGCCAGGCCCAGCACACCGAGGAGGACCACCATGCCAACTGCGCCGACCACTGCCGGCCCCATCGAGCTACGCCTGCCCATAGACGGCGCCGAAGCCCCCTTCGCCTACCCCGACACCAGCGGGTGCCTGGCGCTCGAGGTGGCCCTGTCGCCCGGGGGTTACGCCAGCTTGGTGCTCCCCACCGGCGACGCCCGGCGCTGGGCCGCCGACGCCTTCGCCGCCATCTCGGTCGCTTACGCCGAGGCCACAGGCGACCCCCATGCCCTGTCCGAAGAAGAGCTGGCCTCTTTGCCCCCAGCCCGCACCTACCACCCCGGGGCCGGCCTGCACCTGTGCGCCGAGGGCAAGGGCCCGGCGGTCATGCGCTTCCACCTGGTGGTCGATGTGGCCGGCGAGTGCCTGGACGAAGCTCTGCTGAGGGCGGCACTGGTCGAGGAGCTCTCCGAGCGGTTCAACACCCCCCGGGTCGGCGTCTCGGCGGCTTTCGCCCTCTCGGGCCAGGCCAGCTGAGCGGGGGGAGGCCAGTGGCCCGTATCGCCGACCAGGAGGTCGAGCGGCTGAAAAAGGAAGTGGCCCTGGAGGCCCTCGTGACCGCGTCCGGTGTCGAGCTCAAAAAGGCCGGCTCGGACCTGGTGGGCCGCTGCCCGTTCCACGACGACCGCGAGCCCAGCCTCGTGGTGAGCCCGGCCAAGAACCTGTGGCACTGCCTGGGGGCGTGCCAGGCCGGAGGCTCGGTGCTCGACTGGGTGATGCGCACCGAGGGCGTCAGCTTCCGCCACGCCGTCGAGCTGCTCCGAGCCGGCCAGGCCGGCCGCCCGCTTTCCGGCCCGGCCCCGGCCCGCTCCAGTGTGCGGCGCCTGGCTCCTCCCGTTGGGCGCGACGCCGGCGACGCCGAGGCCCTGGCCCAGGTCGTCGAGTACTACCACTCGACGCTGCTCGGTTCGCCCGCAGCCCTCGCCTACCTGCGCTCCCGGCGCGTCAACGACCCCGAGGCGGTCGAAATCTTCCGCCTCGGCCACGCCGACCGCACCCTGTCCTACCGCTTGCCCACCAAGGAGCGCAAGGACGGTGCCGAGCTGCGGGGACGGCTGCAGCGCCTCGGGGTGTTCCGGGCCTCTGGCCACGAGCACTTCAACGGCTGTGTGGTCGTCCCGATCTTCAACAGCTCCGCAGCGGTGGTCGAGATGTACGGCCGCAAGCTCGACTGGGACCCCCGCACCGGCCAGCCCGCCCACCTCTACCTGCCCGGTCCGCACAGAGGCGTGTGGAACGAACAAGGGCTCACCGGTGGTGAGGTGGTCCTGTGCGAGTCGCTCATCGACGCCCTCAGCTTCTGGTGCGCCGGCTTCCGCAACGTCACCGCCGCCTACGGCACGGCCGGCTTCGGTGACGACCACCGCTCCGCCTTTGCTCACCACAAGGTGGGCCGCGTGCTCATCGCCTACGACCACGACGACGCCGGCGATGCCGCCGCTGACAAGCTCACCGCCGAGCTGATGGCGACCGGCATCGAGTGCCTGCGGGTGGTGTTCCCCTGGGGCGCTGACGCCAACGACGTCGCCGTCGGCGCCGACGACCCCCACCGCGAGCTCGGCTGCTACCTGGCCGAAGCCCGCTGGCTGGGAGGAGCACCGTCAATAGTGCAAGATGTCCAGCAGAAGGTTTTTAGGTCTGTGGGGGACTGGGCCGAGGGGGCACCGGCAAGTGAGCCGCCGGTGGTCCCGGCTGTGGTCGCTGCCCATGACGAGCTGGTAGTCGAGACGGGGGGCCATCGCTGGCGGGTGCGGCATGTGCCCAAGGGCCCGACGCCCGGTTCGTTGCGGGTGAACCTGATGGTGGGCTCCGGAGAGCGGTTCCATGTCGACACGGTTGACCTCTATGTGGCGCGCCAACGTGCGGGGTTTGCCGAGGCGGCCGCGGCCGAGCTGCGTTGCCAGGCCGAGCAGCTAAGAGAAGAACTGGGCCGGGTGCTGCTGGCTACTGAGGATGCTCAGGCGGCCGCAGCGGAGGCCAAGCCGGCTGGGGGTGCCCCGGCCATGTCGGCGGCCGAGCGGGAGGCGGCGCTCGAGCTGTTGTGCTCGGCGGACCTACTGGAGCGGGTGACGGACGCGTTCGGGGCGCTCGGCGTGGTGGGCGAGCGCCAGGCCGCCCTGGCCGCCTGGCTCACGCTCACGAGCAGGCTGTCGGACCGGCCCCTGGGCGCCGTCGTCCAGTCCTCCTCCGCCGCCGGCAAGTCGACCCTGGCCGACGCCGCGCTGGCGCTGGTGCCGGCCGAGGCCAAGGTGGCCTACTCGGCCATGACAGGCCAGGCCCTCTACTACCTGGGGGCCGCCGACCTGGCCCACAAGGTGCTCGCCATCGCCGAGGAGGAAGGAGCGTCGCGGGCGGCCTACCCGCTCAAGCTCCTCGTCTCCGAAGGGCACCTGTCCATCGCCGCCGCCGGCAAGGACCCAACGACCGGGCGCCTGGTGACGAACACCTATGAGGTGGCCGGCCCGGTGGCGCTGCTCATGACGACCACCTCGGCCGAGCTCGACGACGAGCTGGCCAACCGCCTGCTCGTGCTGGCCGTCGACGAGGGGCGAGCGCAGACCCGGGCCGTGCAGGCCGCCCAGCGAGCGGCCGAGACCCTCGACGGCCTGGTGGCCAGGGCCATGAGAGCCGAAGTCGTCGCCCTGCACGCCAACGCCCAGCGCCTCCTGTCCCCGGTG
>CAYZVQ010000274.1:0-6927 GCA_964481925.1 uncultured Acidimicrobiaceae bacterium | reverse complement strand
GCCTCCGTTGGCATAGGTCTCAACCGGATCTCCGGTTAGCACTCTCACCTGACGAGTGCTAACGATAGCGGCCCCCGGGAGTTAGCACAAACTCTTCTCGGAAAGACCGCAGACCGAAGCCCCCGGCTCGTCAGCGGGGATAAGGCCCCGAGGGGAGGCCCAGGGCCCGGCGGAGGAAGTCGACCTGGGCCAACAAGAGCTTCTCGGCCACATCGTCCCTGCCCGCCACGTGGGTTATCCCGGGAAGGGGGAGTACGCAGTGGGCGCGGCCGGCTGCCAGCAGGGCACTTGACAGCGCCAGGGTGTGGGCGGCGAACACGTTGTCGTCGACCAGGCCGTGCACGAGCAGCAAGGGACGCTGAAGCCCCTGGGCCAGGGGCAAGAGCGACGAACGCCGGTAAGCGGCCGGCTCGACCTCGGGGTGCCCCAAGTAACGCTCGGTGTAGTAAGTGTCATAAAGCTCCCAGTCGGTCACGGGGGCGCCGGCCACCGCGGCGTGGAACACGTCCGGGCGGGCCAGCACGGCCAAGGCGGCCAAGTAGCCCCCGAACGACCAGCCTTTGATGCCCACCCGTGTCACGTCGAGGTCCTCTACCTGTTCGGCGGCACCGTACAGGGCGTCGACCTGGTCCTCGAGCACAGGCCCGGCGAGGTCCAGGTGGACCTCGCGCTCGAAGGCCGGCCCCCGCCCGGGCGTCCCCCGCCCGTCGGCCACCACAACGGCAAAGCCCTGGTCGGCGAACCACTGGGCCTCCAGCCAGAGCGAGCTTGCCGCCATGACGTGCTGGAACCCGGGGCCTCCGTAGGGAGCCATGAGGACGGGCAGTTTGCCCCCACTACGGCCGTCTGCGTTATGGCCTGTGGGCAGCACAACGCCCACGCTCAGCCGGCGGCGGCCGACCCGGAGGAAACGGACGACCGGGTCGACGACCGGTGTCTCCGCCAGGTTGCGCAGGGCTCGGGGCTCCGAGCCCTCCAGCTGCACCTCGGCTCGCAGCCCGGCCCACGTCATGCTGCGGGAAGCCACGACCCGGACGGCCCCGTCGCCGTAGGCGCTGGAGACGCCCTCGACCGAAGTCAGTTGCCGGAGCCCGGCCCCGCCGGGGGACCAACACCAGGCCTCGACGGTCTCTGGCTCGGTCGAGGCGGTGAACACAACGGAGCGTCCCACGGTGGTGACCTCTCTGACTTGGAGCCCGGGCGGGGACAACCACCGCTCCCCCAGTTTGAGGCGCCAGGTGCCGGCGTCGGCCCCGGCCCAGACCAGCTCCCCGCCGTCGGTCCAGGCGGGCACGCCAGGCGGCCGGCCCACCCAGGCGTCGTCGCTCACCTCGGCCAGGACCGACGTCGTGCCCTGCTCGAGGTCGGCGACCAGGACCGCGCTGGCCTTGTGGTCCCTCTGTTCCACCAGCAGCAAGGGCGGGCCGCCGCCGCTCCAGTGCACCGATACCAGGTACGGGTAGCGCCGGTCGTCCCAGTGCACCCGTGCCCGTTCGCCGCTGGGGACCACCGGGACGTGCCAGAGGCTGACCAGGGCGTCGGCCGTACCGGCGGCGGGGTAACGGTGGGGCTGGGGAGGAGTGCCGGGCGTCGAGGGGTCCGAGGTCCACCAGGTGCCCACCGGGCTGTTGTCGACGCGGGCGGCCAGTACCGAGCCGCCGTCGGGAGACCACCAGAAGCCCCGGGAGCGTCCCATCTCTTCGGCGGCAATGAACTCGGCCGCCCCCCAGGTGACCTCTCCAGTCTCCTCGGGCCCGGTCTCCTCGGCCAATACGCGATGAGGTTCCACGCCGCTCGTAGCCACGGCGAAAAGGCGCGGCCCGGACAGGAAGGCCACGTGGCTGCCCGTCGGGCTGGGGCGGGGGTCGACCACCCCGCCGGGCCCGGGAAGTTCGACCGCCTCCGGGAGCTCTGCTGTCTTGCCGGCGCCGTCGCCGCCCAGGCTTACCCACCACAATTTGCCGCCCAGGGAGAAGGCGGCGTGAGAGACTCTCTCGTCACAGGCGTAAGCGACGATGCCGGCGGCCAGCTCGCGGCTGCGCTCCCGGCGCGCTCGTTCCTCATCGGCCAGGTCTTCGGGGGCGGGCCCCAGGAGCCGGGCGGCGCTGGCTACTTCGCGCTCGGAGCCCTTGGCGCGGTCGTACGCCCATAGGGACGTGGCGGGGTCGTCACCGGCGGGCGAACGCAAAAAGACGACTCGCTCCCCATCGGGCGAGACCGTGAAGTTGCGAGGCGCCCCCAAGGAAAACCGGCGGGTGCGGGCCTGCTGGCGGGGGAAATGATCGTCTCTGAGCATCAAGGCCGGCGCACCAACCGGAGCTTCAGATTGGGGTCGACGGGGGCATCGAGCGGGGTCGGTCCCTCTGTCCGCAAACGGTACCAAGCGGTGGCGCCGATCATGGCGGCATTGTCCGTGCACATGGCCCGGGACGGTATAAAGCCAGCGCGGCCGTCTTCCTGGCAAATCAGTTCTACCCGTTCTCGTAGGGCGGTGTTGGCGGCCACCCCGCCGCCGATGCAGATAGCCTTCGCTCCCATTTCGGCCGCTGCCTGGCGGGTTTTGATGGCCAGCACGTCGACCACCGCCTCCTGGAAGCTGGCGGCTACGTCGGCCAGGTCGGCGCCGGGATGGGCCCGCACGTAGCGCACCACCGAAGTTTTGAGACCGCTGAAGGAAAAGTCATAGCCCTTCCCGGCCAGGCCGCGCGGAAAGGCAATGGCATCAGGCGACCCTTGGCGGGCGAGCCGCTCAATGGCCGGGCCGCCCGGGTAGCCGAGGCCGAGGAAACGGGCGACCTTGTCGAAAGCCTCGCCGGCGGCGTCATCTATCGTCTGGCCGAGCAGGACGTACTCGCCCGATGTGCGGTCCTGCATCAATATCAGCATCGTGTGGCCGCCCGAGACCAGAAGTACGACCATTGGCAACGACAGCGCCGCGTCCTCGAGGAAAGCGGCGTGAAGGTGGCCTTCCATATGGTTGACCCCGACGAAGGGGACGCCCCAGGACCAGGCGTAGGCCTTGGCTGCGCTCACGCCGACCAACAGAGAACCTATGAGGCCCGGCCCGATGGTGGCGGCCACGGCAGAGAGCTCGCCCGGAGCCGTCGCCGCCCGGGACAGAGCTTCGCCCACCACCGGGGTGATCAGGTCCAGGTGTGCCCGGCTGGCAATTTCCGGCACCACGCCGCCGAAATCAGCATGGATCTCCGTCTGGCTGCTGACTACCGACGACAGGACGCGGTAGCCGTCCTCGACTACGGCGGCCGCGGTTTCGTCGCACGACGTCTCAATGGCGAGGATCTTCACCGACTTTACTCCAACTCGTCCAAGCGCCCCTGCACCTCGGGCGACAGAAGGTCATAAAGCCACATTATGAGCGCGTCCTCACCGGTCTCGGGGTAATAGTTGCGCCGGATGCCGGAGCTCACAAACCCGAAATTGCGGTACATCTGCTGGGCGGCCATGTTGCCCATGCGGACCTCGAGGGTCATGGCCACGCAATGGCGCCGGCTTCCCTCACGAGCGAGGTGCGCCAGGAGCCGGCTGCCGAGGCCCTGGCGGCGCAGAGAAGGGGCAATGGCGATATTGGTCACGTGGGCCTCGTCGGCGACGAACATGATGCCCCCGTAGCCCGCTATCTTGCCGTCCGTCCGCAGCACGGCGTAGTAGCGGGCGTCGCCCTGGGCCAGCTCACTGTTGAAGATGCCGACCGTCCAGGGCCGCGGGTGCGCCCCGTGCTCGATGCGCATGACGGCGGGCAGGTGACGCCGGTGCATGGGCCCTATGGTCACCTCCGGGCGTTCCACCGGCAATGTGCGCCGCCTCATGAGCTCAGCTTGGGACGGACGGCTCCCGAACCGGCGGGCCATGGCGGCCCCGGTGCTGGCGGAGCGGTACCTGTCACCCGGCCACCGACCTGCTCCCAGCCGATGCGCACGTCGGCCTGGCGCAGGTAAACAGGCTCGGGCAACGAGCCCGTCAGGCGGCCTGTCAGGCGGGCCATTAGACCGTCAGCGCCGATCTCGGCCACTACCAGGGGCGAGGGCGACGCCTCGGCCGGACCGGCCACCTCGGCGCCGGCGGTCAGCAGTTCCCGGTAACGCCAGGCGCCGTCCCCGACGGCCAGCGGGCGCTCGCTCAGGGCCGCCAGCTCGGCGGCCAGGTCCTCGGGGCTGGAGATGCGGGCGGGGCGCCGCTCCTCGAGGGCCCCTCCCCCGGCATAGACCGCCGAGTAGACCTCTCCTCTCCTGGCGTCGACGACCGCGGCCACCAATCCGGGCCGGCGGCGGTGGGGATGGGCCAGGGCCTCAAGGCTTGTCACGCCGGCCGTGGGGATGTTGCAGGCGGTGGCGATCGCCCTGGCGGTGGCCAGGCCGACCCGAAGACCGGTGAACAGCCCAGGACCGACGTCCACGACCACGCCGTCTATGGCCGAGACCGGCACACCGGCGTACCGGCACAAGTCGTCAATGGCCGGCATGAGCACCTCGGAGTGGCGTTGGGGAGCCACCAGCACAAACGAAGCCAGGGGGGCGCCGTCGGCCCACAAGGCGCACCCCACGGCGCCCGTGGCAGTTTCGATGGCCAGGATCTTCATGACGCCAAGGCCGTTTTCAACCCGGCCATCCGCTGCTCCCAGTTCGGGCCCAGGGCCCGGAAGACGACACGGCGGGCCCCCCCGGCGCCGGCATTGTCGTCGGGGCACGATTGCTCGTCGGCGAAGCCGATGGCCACGTGCAGGCAATCAGGGCCCAGGGCCGGGGCTGCCATCTCGCCCCACTCGACGACCGCCGCCCCGCCGTCCTCGACCTGCTCAGGCAGGGCGAGGTCGATCACCTCCTGTAGTTGTTCCAGGCGCCACACGTCGGCGTGCAGGAGATCCCAGCCCGCAGCCGTCCTGTAGCTGTGGACGAGGACGAACGTCGGGCTGGTCACGGCCTCCTCAATTCCGAGGGCCGCAGCCAGGCCCTGGACGAAGGTCGTCTTGCCGGCACCGAGTTCCCCGCCGAGGAGCACCGTGTCGCCCGAGCGCAGCAGCCTCCCCAGGACAGCCCCGAGCGCCTTCATGTCGTCCGGTCCGGCGGCTATTGCGGAAAGGGTGACCGAGGGGCTCATCCCGCTGGACGCGGCAGGGGCGCCGCGGCCAGGGCTTCCTTGGCCCGCACGAGGTCGGCCCTGATCTGGGCCACCACACCGCCTCCCCCCCGGAGCGCGGCCGAGGGGTGGAACGTAGGGACCAGGTATCCCAAGCGGTAGGGATAGGTACGGCCCCGCAGCTTGCTGATGCCCTCCGTCCGGCCCAGGAGCGAGCGGGTGGCGAAGTTGCCCAGGGTGACCACGACTCTGGGGTCGACGAGGCTTAATTGCTGGTCGAGATAGGACCAGCACGATTCGATCTCGTCGGGCAGAGGGTCGCGGTTGCCGGGCGGACGGCACTTTACGGTGTTGGTGATGTAGAAGTCGTCCCTTGTCAGGTTCATCTCCTCGAGGATCAACCGGTCGAGGAGCTGGCCGGAACGGCCCACGAAGGGCAGGCCCTGGAGATCCTCCTGCTCGCCCGGGCCCTCGCCAACGAACATGAGAGCCGCCGTCGGGTTGCCCATGCCGAACACCACGTTGGTGCGACCATCGGCCAGCCGGCAACGCGTGCAGGCGGAAGCCTCCTTGGCCAGTTCGAGCAAGGCAGGAACGAGGGATGGATCCCGGGCGATATCGCGGCCGGCGCCCACACGAGCAGGGTAGTACAGGCCGTCACTGAGAGGTGTAAAGGCGAGGCAGGCGCGGCGACAGGCCGCAGGTCACCTCGTAGGCGATCGTCCCGAGACGCTCGGCCCATTCCCAGGGCGAGATTTCGGCGTCGCCTTGGCGACCGAGCAGGACGACCTCGTCCCCTCTGGTGACCTCGCTCCCCGGACCGCAGTCGACCAGGATCTGGTCCATCGTCACCGCGCCGGCTACGGGCCGCCGGCGGCCGCCGATCAGCACCTCCCCACCGACCATGAACAGGCGCCGCGGGACCCCGTCGGCGTAGCCGACCGGCACGGTCGCTACTACCGAACGCTGGGACAACCGGTAGTGAAGGCCGTAAGAGAGGCTCTCGCCGGCGCCCACCTCCTTCGCGTAGGAGACCCGTGCCTTCAACGACAACGCCGGCTGGAGCGACGCCATCAGGGGGGCCGCCTGCAAAGCGGCGGCCGGGGCCTGCCCGTAGACGGCCATGCCCGGCCTTACCATCTGGTAGCGGGAACGCGGATGGCACAAGGCGCCGGCCGAGTTGGCGGCGTGGAGCATCGACGGGTAGATGTCTTCGGCCGCCAGGGCCCGGACGACTCCTTCAAAACGGTCGAGCTGCTCACCGGTGAAGGGGTCGTCGGGCTCGTCGGCCACGGCCAGGTGCGTGAACAGGCCCTCCAGGGCTAGAGCGGGATGGGACGCCACCCGTCGAGCAAGCCCGACGATGGCCGCCGGGCTGGCCCCCACGCGGTGCATCCCCGTGTCCAGCTTCAGATGGACGGGGACCGGGCGTCCCCAGGTGCCCGTGTCCCGGCCGCCCGTGTCCCGGCTGGGCCGGGCCAAGGCGGCCGCCTCCAGCAGCGCGGCCAGGCCGTCGTCTGTGTAGATGGTCGCCGTCAGGTTGTCCTCGACCACCAGGCCCATGGCTTCTGCCGGCGGTTCGGAGAGCACGAGGACGGGGACCTCGATCCCCGCCTGGCGTAGCTCGTGGCCCTCTTCGGCCAGAGCTACCCCCAGGTAGGCAGCGCCTCCGTCCAGCGCCGCCCGGGCAACAGGCACCGCCCCATGGCCATAGCCGTCCGCCTTGACGATGGCGCAGACGGCGGAGGGGGACACCGCAGCGCGGATGTGGACGACATTGGCCGTTATGGCCGAGAGGTCGACCTCGACCCAGGCCGGCCGCAGCCATCCGGC
>CAYZVQ010000273.1:0-6968 GCA_964481925.1 uncultured Acidimicrobiaceae bacterium | reverse complement strand
CCTCGGTGGTGCGGGTGATCGAGGGCCACACCCGTGAGATCGCCGATGCCCTCGAGGTGCAGGGACCTCTCAACGTCCAGTACGCCGTCCAGCGCTCCACCGAGGGCCAGGCGTCGGTGTTCGTGATCGAAGCCAATCCCCGGGCCAGCCGGACAGTGCCTTTCGTGTCCAAGGCCACCGGGGTGCCCCTGGCCAAGGTGGCGGCCAGGGTCATGGCCGGTGCCACCCTGGCCGCGCTGCGGGCCGAGGGCCTGCTCAAGCCGCCCGTTACCGGCTATGTCAGCGTGAAAGAGGCCGTGCTGCCCTTCGACCGCTTTCCCGACGCCGACAGCCTGCTCGGACCGGAGATGCGCTCGACCGGCGAGGTCATGGGCATCGCCAGCACGTTCGGGCTGGCCTTCGCCAAGAGCCAGCTGGCCGCGGGCGACAACCTGGCCGATGGGGGCACGGTGTTCTTCTCCGTGGCCGACCGCGACAAGCGCGCCGGCCTGCAGGCGGCGGCGCGCTTCGTGGAGGCGGGTTTCTCCATCGCCGCCACCTCGGGTACCGCGGCCTATCTCCAGGCGGCCGGCGTACCGGTGGCCACAGTGGTGGCGAAGGTGGCAGCCACGGCCGCGACCTCGCCCGCGGGGATCCCGGGGGCCCCGGAGGGAGCGGTGGACGCGGTGGAGCTGATCCGTTCGGGCCAGGTGCAGCTGGTGGTCAACACGCCCCGGGGACGCGGGCCCCGGGCCGACGGCGCCCACATCCGCCGGGCCGCCCACCAGTACAAGGTCCCGCTGCTCACCACGGTGGCGGCGGCGCGCGCCGCCGCCGCCGGTGTCCTCGAGCGGGGCAAGCAACCCTTCACTGTCAAGTCGCTCCAAGAACACCACTCCGGGCACTGACAGGCCGACAGGGTTGACAGGGTGACAGGGTGAGCCCCCGGCGGCGCCTACCGGTACCGGCCGCGGCCGTGGACATGACGACGCAGGTCGGGGGGGCCCTCTTGCCCAACCCGGTAATGACGGCCTCCGGCACGGCCGGGCACGGCGCCGAGCTGGAGGCATATTTCGACCTGTCCCTCCTCGGTGCCGTGGTGGTGAAGTCGCTTTCGGCCGGACCGTGGCCGGGCAACCCGGCACCGAGGTTGCTGCCGGTGGCGGCGGGCATGCTCAACAGCATCGGCCTGCAGAACCCGGGCGTGGAGGCGTGGCTGCGCCATGACCTGCCCGACCTGGCCCGCGCCGGCGCCCGGGTGGTGGTCAGTGTGTGGGGCCGGACCATCGACGAGTACGCGGAGGTGGGGCGGCGCCTGGCCCGGGGGCTGGCCGACGAGCAGCCCGAGGCGCGGCCACGAGCGGGGGGTGGCACCGTGGTGGCCGTGGAGGCCAACATCAGCTGCCCGAACATCGAGGACCGACAGCGTATGTTCTCGCACTCGGCCGAAGGGGCGGCGGCCGCGCTGCAGGCATTGGCGAGGGCCCTCGCACCGACGGGCCTGCCCATCTGGGCCAAGTTGAGCCCTAATGTCACCGACCTGGTCTCCATCGCGCGAGCGGCCATGGCCAATGGGGCTACGGCCCTCACCCTGGTCAACACGCTGATGGGCATGGCCATCGACCCCTCGACGGGGCTGGCCCGCCTGGGGGCCGGGGGCGGGGGCCTGTCCGGGCCGGCCTTGCACCCGGTGGCCGTCCGGGCCGTGTACGAGTGCCGTGCAGCGCTCCCGGCGGCTTCCATCGTCGGTGTGGGCGGCATCGTGACCGGCGTCGACGCCGCTGAACTGTTGTGCGCCGGAGCCGACGCGGTTCAAGTGGGCACGGCGACCTTCGCCGACCCCAGGGCACCCCTTCGGGTGCTGGAGGAGCTGGTGGCATGGTGCGCGTCGGAGGGGATCGACCGGCTGGACCAGCTGTCGGGCCGCTCCCTCCGGGTGATGGCCGCGAGGCCCGCCGGGGCCGGAGTTGACTAGCGTCGCCATGGCGGGACATAGCTGGAGTGGGATCAGCTGGAGTGGGACTTGACCGAAAGGAAGCGACATGGCTAACGGCGGCGGGACGTCGAAACCGGGTTACGTTTTCTCCGCGCCGGTGCTTTCCCGGGAGGTCGGGGGCGGGGCACCCGAGGCGGTCCGCCGGCGCCTCGTGCTTGCCCTCGACGTCGATGATTCCGTGCTCGCCATGCGCTGGGCGGCCCGCCTGCGGCCCTGGTTCGGCGTGGCCAAGGTGGGCCTCGAGCTCTTCAGCGCCGCCGGGCCGGCGGTCATCGGGTCGCGGCTGGAGGGTGGTTTCCAGGTCTTTGTCGACCTGAAGATGGCGGACATCCCGAACACCACGCGCAAGGCGGCTCGCGTGCTCGGGGCCCTGGGGGTCTCCTTCCTCACCGTGCACGCCTCGGCCGGGGCGGCCACCCTCGAAGCGGCCGTGCAGGGCCTGGCCGAGGGGGCCGACCGGGCCGGGCTGGCCCCGCCCATGGCCCTGGCCGTGACCATTCTCACGAGCGAGGCCGAGGCGCCCGTCGACCTGCTGCGCGCCCTGGTGACGAGTGCCAGGGACACAGGTTGCGGCGGGGTCGTGTGCGCCGCCGCCGATCTCGACCAGGTGAAGAGGGTCGCGCCAAGCTTGGTAACCGTCGTCCCGGGCATCCGGCGGGCGGGAGCCGAGAAGCACGACCAGGGCCGTTCGGCCACGCCCGGGCAGGCCGTGCGCCTCGGGGCCGACATGCTCGTGGTCGGCCGCGCCGTCACGCAGGCCGATGACCCCGAAAAAGCGGCCCTTGCTATCTTCGAGGAACTCTCTGACGCCCGGACCGGTCGCTAGAGGGCCGTTCCGGTTGCCGCGGTGACCCAAAATGCGGTGCGGGTAGCCACCGTCGTCGCCGTAAAGGCCCAGGCGGCGGGCTCAGAGTGGTCCGGCACGCCCCGCCACAGCTTTTTGACGGGATCGCACACCCCCTCCTTCGGGACGCGCTAGGGTGCGCTCCATGCCTTTGCCGCCGAGTCTTTCCGCAGATCAACGACAGGCCGCCCTTGAGAAAGCAGCCACCGTTCGCAAACAACGCGCTGAGCTAAAAGACCGCCTCAAGATGGGCTCTGTATCATTGAACGAACTCCTGAACCAGGGCCAGAGCGATGAGGTCGTTGGGAAAATGAAGGTCCTCGCCGTTCTCCAGAGCCTGCCCGGCCTCGGCCAGGTCAAAGCGCGCCGGGTCATGGAGGAAGTCGGCATCAGCGACACGAGGCGTGTCCAGGGCCTCGGGGAACAACAGCGCCGCAAGCTCCTCGAGAAGCTGGGCTAAGCTCTCTCGGGAACCGGGCCGCGCCGTGCCAATGCAGGTAGCGGTCGACCTGTCTACCTGGCCCGACGTCAGTACGGGCCGGTGCCGCGTGCCCACCTTCCTCCAGCTCATCATCGCTAGCGCCGGCCACCGTCACCGGGAGAGCGGGTGACCACGGCGGAGGGGCCCGGGCCGGCGCCTCCCTCGGGGCAGCGCCCCAGGATCATCTTTGTCATATTCGGCGTAGGCGGCGTCGGTAAAGGCACGCTCGTCGCCCGGCTGCTCCGGTTACGGGACAAGCTGTGGTTGTCGAGGTCGTGGACGACGCGTTCCCGCCGTGCCTCGGAACGCGCCGACGCTTACGTGTTCGTCGACCGCGACAGCTTCATGGACAGGGTAAAAGCCGACGGGTTCGTCGAGTGGACCGAGTTCGCGGGCAACGGCCATCTTTACGGCACACCGACGCTCGACGCGCCTGAGGATCTTGACGTGGTCCTTGAGATCGAGATCGACGGGGCGGCGCAGATAAAGGAGCGGTACCCCGACGCGGTGCTCGTCCTGATCGCCGCCCCGTCGCGGGAGGCGCAGGCGGCGCGCCTACGCCAGCGGGGCGATGACGAGCAGAGCGTGGCCCGGCGCCTCGCCGTGGGCGAGGAGGAGGACCGGGTGGGCCGGCGGATGGCGGGCTTTGTCGTGGTCAACGACGACCTTGGCCGAGCCGCGCAGGAGCTCGCCGGTATAGTGGACGCCTGCCGGCGGCACGCCGACGAGGGACGAAGAGAGTAGGACTGGTTATGGCTGAGCGACGGACGACGATGATGGACCCGCCGATCGAGACACTGCTGGAGAAGGTCGACTCCAAGTACACGCTGGTGAGCCTGGCGGCCAAGCGAGGCCGGGAGGTCAACTCGTACTTCAACCAGCTCGGTGAGGGCCTCGGTTCGATCGTCCCGCCCCAGGTGACGTCGATCTCCCGCAAGCCTCTCTCGATCGGGCTGGACGAGATCGCCGCCGGGAAGATCACCTATCACCGCATCCCGGTCGAAGGCGAAGAGGAAGTGCCCGAAGAGGTCACCGGCCTTTAGAGCAAGTAGGCGCAACCAAGACCGTCGGGCGCCGCAGCACTAGCCTGCCAGTATGGCGCCAGCGTCGGGACCAACCGGGTCGGAGCCGTCGCCTTCTGGTGCACACGGCGGCGGTCCCCTTCGCGCCAAGCGCGTTGTACTGGGGGTCTGTGGTGGCATAGCCGCCTATAAGGCGGTGGAGATCTGTCGCCGCCTTGGCGATGCCGGCGCACTGGTCAGCCCCGTGCTCACGCAGGGGGCCACCCGGTTCGTAGGCCCGTTGACCTTTACCGCGCTGGCCGCGGAGCCGGCCCGGACGTCGCTTTTCGGCCCCGACGGGACGGGCGACCCGGGGTCGCCCGTCCCGCACGTGAAGCTCGGCCGCAGCATCGACGCCGTGGTCGTGGCGCCGGCCACGGCCCGGCTGATAGGCAGTTACGCCGCCGGGATCTCCTCCGACCTGCTGACCGCCACGCTGCTGGCCACCCGGGCGCCGGTGCTCGTGTGCCCGGCCATGCACGCCGAGATGTGGGAGCACGCCGCCGTCCAGGACAACGTGGCCCTCCTGCGCCGTCGTGGGGTGCACGTCCTGGAGCCGGCAGAAGGGCGCCTGGCCGGCGGGGATTTCGGCAAGGGACGCCTGCCTGAGCCCGAGGCGATAGTCGCCGCCCTGGCCGCCATGCTGGGGCCCCGCTCCGGGTCTCTGGACGGTGTGAAGGCAGTGGTCAGCGCGGGAGGCACCCGTGAGGCGCTCGACCCGGTCCGGTACATCGCCAACCGCAGCTCGGGCAAGCAGGGCTACGCCGTCGCCGCCGAGCTCGCCGCCCGCGGCGCGGCCGTCACCCTGGTTACCTCCAGCGCCCTCGTCCCGCCGTCTGCGGTCGACGTCGTCCGAGTCGAAAGCGCGGCCCAAATGCAACAAGCCGTCCTCTCCGCCGCCGCGTCCGCTGACGTGGTCGTCATGGCTGCAGCCGTCGCCGACTACCGCCCCGTCGTGGTCGCAGGCCAAAAACTGAAGAAGACGGGCGAGCCCATGCTGCTCGAGCTCGTCCCCACGCCGGACATCCTGGCCGAGCTGTGCGCCCGACGTCGTGAAGGCCAGGTAATCGTCGGTTTCGCGGCCGAGACGGCGTCCGGGGGCGAGCTCGTCTCTCTCGGCCGGGCGAAGCGGGCGGCCAAGGGCGCCGACCTGATCGTTGCCAACGACGTGAGCGGGGCCGGGGCGGGGGCAGGTCCCCCAGCGGAAGTCGGGGCCGGAGGAGGGGTCGCGTTCGGGTTCGGCGAGGACGCCAGCCGGGCGGTTATCGTGTCCAAGAAGGACACGCTCGACCTCGGTGTGGCCGCCAAGGGCTCCGTCGCCGCCAAGCTGGTCGACGCCATAACCGATTTGCTGGCGCTGCCCACGGCCGACCGCTAGACGGCCCAGGCAGACGAGGCAGGAAGGAACTAAGGATGACACGCTGGGTGTTCACGTCCGAATCGGTGACCGAGGGGCACCCGGACAAGATGGCCGACCAGATTTCCGACGCCATCCTCGACGCCATACTCGAACAAGACCCGCCGGCCCGCGTCGCCTGCGAGACCCTGCTCACCACCGGTCTGGTGATGGTGGCGGGCGAGATCACCACCAGCGCGTATGTCGAAATACCCCAGATCGTCCGCGACGTGGTCTCGTCCATCGGCTACACGAGCTCGGAAATGGGCTTCGACGGCCTTACCTGCGGGGTGACCGTCTCCATAGGCCAGCAGTCCCAGGACATCGCCATCGGCGTCGACACCGCCTACGAGGTGCGCCAGGGCGTGAGCGGCGAGGACGCCCTCTTCAGCCAGGGCGCCGGCGACCAGGGGATGATGTTCGGTTACGCCTGCGACGAGACCGACGACCTCATGCCGGCACCCATTTGGCTGGCCCACCGTCTGGCGCAGCGCCTGGCGCAGGTGCGAAAGGTCGGGGTGCTTCCCTACCTCCGCCCCGACGGCAAGACCCAAGTCAGCTTCGAGTACGAAAACGGCCGGCCCGTCCGCCTGAAGACGGTGCTCGTCTCCACCCAGCACCGGCCCACCGTCGACCTGGAGACGCTCCTGAAGCCGGACCTTCGGGACCACGTGGTGGCCCCCATCGTGCCTCCCGAGTACGCCGACGATGGCTACGAGATCCTGGCCAACCCGACGGGCCGCTTCGAGCTCGGCGGGCCTAGCGCCGACACCGGCCTCACGGGCCGCAAGATCATCGTGGACACCTACGGCGGGGCTGCCCGCCACGGCGGGGGGGCGTTCTCCGGCAAGGACCCGTCCAAGGTCGACCGCTCCGCCGCGTACGCAGCCCGGTGGGTGGCCAAACATGTTGTAGCTTCCGGTGCCGCCAGCCGCTGTGAGGTGCAGATCGCCTACGCCATCGGCGTGGCCCGTCCGGTTTCGTTGATGGTCGAGCTTTTCGGCACCGAGCGGGTGAGCCCGGACAAGATCACCAAGGCCGTGGACGACATCTTCGACCTCCGTCCCGCCGCCATAATCCGCGACCTCGACCTGCGCCGGCCCATCTACCGGCGCACAGCCACGTACGGGCACTTCGGGCGGCCGGACAAGGAGTTCACCTGGGAGGTGACCAGCCGCTTGGCCGAGTTCAAAGGGGCGGTTGGCCTCTAG
>CAYZVQ010000272.1:0-7010 GCA_964481925.1 uncultured Acidimicrobiaceae bacterium | reverse complement strand
AAGGCCTTGAGCAGGGCCAGGTCGCGACGCCGGCGCCGCACCGATGCCACTAGGGACAAGCCCAGAGCGACAACTGCCCCCAAGGCCAGGCTGGCGGCCAGCAGGTCCGGGGCGGCGCCCGAAGAGCGGTAGTTCTCGATCTGAGTGGGGAACTGCACGCTCAGGACGTCCACGCTCTGGCCCTCGTAGTACTGGGCCGGCAGGTCCTCGAAGGCCTTGGTGCCCACGTCTGCGATATGGCGGAGCGATGCCAGCCCGGCTGCCATGTTGGCCCCGGCCCGCAGGCGGACGAACACCTCAGCCGGCCCATTGAGGGTGGCCAGCGGCTGCTCGGTCGCCTTTCGGAAAGCAAGCGGCTGCGCGGAACTTGCGATGATGGCGCCTGTCCCCATGGACGTGTGCAGGGCTTGGGGTTCCCCGACGGTGGGCAAGGTGGCGGTGCCGACGATGACCAGGGACGTGGGGGGCACGTAGAGGGGGGCGTCGGCCCGGTCCCCGTAGCTCACCAATACTCTCTGGCCCACCCGCTTGTGCAGAGCGGCCAGGGTGGCACCGCCCAGGACGACCTGGCCGCCGGCCTCCAGAGCGTGGCCACTAAGCACGGGTGGGCTGACCCTGGCGTGGGGCGGCGATATCAACACAGGCACGGTCTGGCCATCGATCTCTACGTCGGCGAAATGCACGCCGCTCCACGCCGCTACCAAGGGGTCCTTAGCCAATAGGGACACGGACTGGGGCGGCACGGGGTAGCCCTGAAGGGCATAGTCCCAGTTCCAGCCGTAAAGGCGAGGGTGGGAGACCAGCGTGCTGAGGCCACTGCCGAAATTGAAGGCGGCAGTCACAATGGCCACCGCCAGCACGTTGGCGACCAGCACCGATCGCACGGGTACGGCCGTACGGCCCCGGCCCGGCTCGAGGGCAAAGCGGGCGCCCGTGAGGACGGGCGACGGCGCTCCCGCGCGAGCGAGCAGCCGGGCTACGGCCGAGGGCAGTGCCCGGTCCCCCGCTGCCCACTGACGCTGGGTAGAGCGTAGGGACCTGGCGGCCAAGGCCAAAGCCGCCCCGCCGGTGCACAGGACGAGCAACGCCGCCCCGGGGCCGAGCACGGTGAGGTCGACGACCGGCCCCCGGCCCGGGTAAACCGGGCGTACCGGGCCTAACGGGGAAAGGGGCGAGACCGCCACCGCTACGCCGACGGCCAGGGCCGTCCCGGCCACGACGGCCATCATGATGCCAGCAAGGCTGTCCAGCACCAATGCCCACGGGCCGGCGCCCAGCGCCCGCAGCACGCCCGCTTCGCTCTCGTTTTGGGCCAGTTGGCGTCCGACGGCTTGCCCGGCGATGAGCAGGCCGGCGAGCAGGGCGATGGCCCCAAAGACACCAAGAGCCGTTGTCTCGGGCTCAATGCTCTGGTTGACCTGGTCCTCCACCACCGACGTGACGTGGAACGTGTAGCCCGTCCCCCGTGGTAGTTCGGTAATTATCTCGCGTTCGACCGCCGGTACCCCGCCCGCCCCGTCCACCAGTTTTAGGCCGTAAAGGAAGTCTTGCGGCCCTTGGTCAACGGCCTTGGCCAGGGCCGGCGTGAAGAGGAAAAAGGTCGGGTAGCGGTCCACGGCGTCCACTACGACCTCATTGTTGAAAATGACAAAACCGGTCAGCTTCATCTTGAGCTCGAGGTAGGGCCGGGCCGAAGAGGCCTGCGAGTTGAGGTAAAAGCCCATGGGGACGACCTCGCCCAGGTGCCAGCCCAGGAGCCGGGCGGCCTGGGCGGTGGTGACAAATTCGTCCTGGCGGCCCGGGGAGGCCATGCGGCCATGGGTGACGGTGGCTCTGTCCTGGGTGAAGAACTCGCCGGCCAGGCCGGAGATGGGGGCCACCTCGCCCTCGGCCAGGGCTGTCGGGATGAGGGCATGCCCGCTACGGGACATGGGGAACGCGTTGAGCGTGAAGAGGGCGGTGGCGACCTTGGCCACTCCGGGGAGCCGGGACAACCGGGCGCTTATGTCCGGGCCCTGGTCGATGTTGAGGGTGAGGTTGGAGGGGTTGGTACTCGCTAGGAAGGTCGTGTACGACGACGCCGTACGTCGAGCGGCGGCCAAGGCCCCCAGGCCCGCCCCGCCCACCAGGCCGATTATCAGCACCAGGCCGAGGTAGGCCCCCCACCGGCGCCGGGCTGTGGCAGCCAAGCGGTACCAAGCAAGACTTGATGCTTGTCCAGCCACGATGCCGGCAACCTCCTCAATGGGCCTGAGAGCCGTCGCTCTACCAAACTCTGGCCTGTCGGCGACGCCGGGCCAAGGTGGGCAACCCCCTTAATCGCCCCCTGCCAGTACCACCGGGCCGAGCGACCGGGCCCGTCGCGACCCGCTCGCCGCCCCCCAGAGGAAGGTGGAAATGCCGGGGAATAAGCGCAGAGCCAACCTGCGTTTGCTGGTACTGTAAACGCAGGCATCACCTTCGGTAGGAGGATCTCCATTGACCAACGCCACCCTGGCCCCGGCCGTCAACGAGCACGCCGACCCGCACCACGCCAGACGGTGGTGGGTGTTGGCCGTCCTGGCAGTAGCCCAGTTGATGGTGGTGCTGGACGCCACCGTCGTCAACATCGCCCTCCCGCACGCCCAGACCGCCCTGCACTTTTCCAACGCCGACCGCCAATGGGTGGTGACCGCCTATTCGCTGGCTTTTGGCAGCCTGTTGTTGCTGGGTGGCCGGCTGGCCGACATCCTGGGCCGCAAACGGTTGTTCCTCACCGGGGTCATCGGGTTCGCCATGGCTTCGGCGGTGGGCGGGGCCTCGGTCAACTTCGCCATGTTGGTGACGGCCCGAGCTGTCCAGGGTGCCTTCGGCGCCGTGCTCGCCCCCGCCGCCCTGTCCCTGCTGACGACTACCTTCACCCACCCGGCTGAACGGGGCAAGGCGTTCGGGATCTACGGCGGCATCGCCGGGGCCGGGGCGTCGATCGGGCTGCTCCTGGGCGGAATACTCACCGAGTACCTCGACTGGCGCTGGACGATGTACATCAATCTCGTCTTCGCCGTGATCGCCGCTACCGGTGGCTTGCTCGTCCTGGCCCCCCACTCGGCTGAGCAGCGCCAGCCGATCGACCGCAGCGGCACCCTGCTGGCCTGCGCCAGCATGTTCGCCATCGTCTACGGGTTCGCCCACGCCGCCACCAAGTCTGGCAGCGCCGGATGGACAGACGGCCAGACGATCGGCTTCCTCATCGCCGGTCTGGCCCTCCTCGCCGGTTTCCTCACCCGGGAGCGGCGGGCGCCGCACCCGCTGTTGCCGCCCCGGGTGGTAAACGACCGTAACCGGGGCGGGGCCTACGCGGCGATGTTCCTGGCCTCCATCGGCCTGTTCGGCGTGTTCTTGTTCCTCACCTACTACCTGGAGACCATCCTCGACTTCAGCCCGGTGAAGACCGGCCTGGCCTTCCTGCCCATGACGGCCGCCGTCATCGTCGTAGCCGCCCTGGCCAACGTGGTCCTCCTGGCCCGCATCAGCCCGCGTCTCCTGGTGCCCACGGGACTATTGCTGAGCGCGGCCGGAATGGCCCTGCTGACCGGGATCGGGATCCACTCCAGCTACGCCTCCACCATCCTGCCGCCGCTGCTGCTGGTGGCTGTGGGGCTGGGCCTGGTCTTCGCCCCCTGCTTCAGCCTCGGCACCCTTGGGGTCAAGGGCGGCGACGCCGGGGTGGCGTCGGCCACGGTCAATGTGGCCCAGCAAATCGGTGGTTCCATCGGCACGGCCCTGCTCAACAGCATCGCCACCAGCGCCGCGGCCGCGTTTATAACTGCCCACGCCAGGGGCCGGCCCTCCGCGCTAGTGACGGCCCAGGCGGCCGTGCACAGCTACACCGTCGCCTTCTGGGTGGGCGCCGCCATTTTTGTCGTGGCCGCCCTCATCGTCGGCCCCCTGCTGCGCCCAGGCGTAGCCGACCTGGGCGCCAACGAGAACATTGACGCCTAAGTTACGGGGATGACGCCTGAGCCCAGCCCCCGCCGCTTGCGCGCCGACGCCGCTCGCAACCGCCAGGCGCTCATCGACGCCGCCCAGAGTTTGTTGCTGGCCCGTGGCCTGTCCGTCACCCTCGACGATATAGCCGCCGAGGCCGGCGTCAATGTGGCTACCGCCTACCGCCACTTCGCCAACAAGCACGAGCTGATCGCCGCTTTCCTCGAGCAACAGGTCATGGCGGCGACAACCATCGCCGAAGAGGCCGCCGGCGCCGACGACCCGTGGCAGGGGCTAACGGGTTACCTGAGCCGTATGTTGGGGCTAATAACCGCTAGTAGGGGCCTACACGACGTCCTCGCCCCCACCTACGCCGGCAACTGGATCGAGGTCCTGGACGAGCGCCTGACGCCGGCGGTCAGGCGCCTGATGTCCCGGGCTCAGGACGCCGGGGCACTGCGCCCTGACATCGAGCTCGGTGACCTAGGAGTCGTGCTCAGGATGCTCGCCGCGCTGAGCGACATACCCTACGAGCGCCCCGAGGCCCTGACGGACCGGTACTTGGCCCTGATCCTCGACGGCCTGCGGCCGGCGGCGGCGCTTCTGCCCGGCCATGCGCTTGCCTCGAGTGCCTTCGCCCCCCGGCGCGGGACTTGCCCAGAGACACCCTCGAAGCTGCCCTAGGTGCCCTCAACGCTTTCGCCTGGGACCGAGCCCGATGTTCGTAGCGGAGCCGGTACTCGCGGTCTCAGCGCGGTCTTAAGCCTCATTGGACGGGTCGAGGACTACGACATTGCCGAGCTGCAGGCCGTTCCGTCCGGTGGCTGGTCGCTCGCTTTGGGCAAGGCCAAGTTGACCTGGTCGGCCGACGGGACGACCGTACCCATGACCTTGGTGCCCCACCTGGTGATCCCTCATTGGGCTGGCCTTCTCGGTACCCCACGCCAGGCGGCGCTCAACGAGCTACGTGTCAACCGCCTGTTGGGCGAGCTCCCGCCCCCAGTGGAAGTCCCGACACTTGTCCGCTCCTCCCGGCGGGGGCCGTCGATGACCTTCGAAGCGGTGGACGGTGCCCCGCTCGGCCCGAAGTTCCCTACCTCGTTGGCCGCTCCCGAGGTGGACGGGCTCATAAACCTCGCCCTGGCCCTCGATAATTACCGCCCCCGGCGCAGGTGGTTCCGGCGCCTCTATATCGGCCGTCGCCTGAGCCTTCACCATCGCTCCGGTCTATTGAGCGGTGCGGATACCGCTGCGCGCACCGGGCTCGCCCGCCGACCTGGCCTCAAATGGCGCTTTGCCCACGGCGATATCAGTGCCCGCAACGTGCGGCACGCCTCCAACCGTCCCTTACCGGCGCGCTTTGTCGCTCCACTTTGTCTACGCTCAAGTCGACTACTGGGGCCGGCGCCGACAGCCTTCGCGCGTGCAGCTCGCGTGCCAGTTCCCGCATCTTCTCCACGGCCTCGTCCAAGCCGATAACACCGCCGTCGCTTTCCCACCAACCGCGCCGGCATATCCCGCACGAAAACCTCCGCAGGCGTCGCCCCCGGGCATCGTCGAATGCCACCATTACGGTTACATCCGGAGCGTGCGGGCAACGAGCGCCGGCCACTTGCGAAGCCCCGCCCAGGTCTATCAGGTTCGCCATAGACCTCAGTGTTGACACCTAGACAACCCCCGGTCCCTGGACTTTGGTGAGGACCGACAGGGCCCTTGGTCCCGCGTTTCCTGCTACCGAGCCCCGGTGTAGTAAACAAATGCCACATTTGGGCTATTGACGTCCCTGACGCAATTGTGTTATGAAGCATCACCTTGAACAGGAACGTACTTCAGCGGTAGCCTACTAGGATAAGTACCTTCGCGATAAACACATGCCGTCAGCGTTATAATAGGGCTCGGTGACGCGAATTGCGCTGCTAATAGCTTGCACAAATGTGTGGGCTTCTACCTGGACTGACCGGCCCCGGCCCGTCGTGGATTATGCCGTTCGGCACGAGTTCTGAGATCACGAGCAGGACATCGTTACCTTCGAAGCACAGCTCCATCGTGGACAAGCGGAACAGCGCTCAAACCCTTCGGACCGGTGCCGATGTTTAGTCGGCCAGGTCAACTATCACGGGCGAGGATATCGGCGGCCGCCCTCATCTGCCGGGCCAGGTGCTTGCGAGCCTCTGCCTTGGAAGCCTGGCGCATCTCTTCTTTCGCCTCCCGGACCGCACTGCGCAGTCCCTGGACTGCCTCGTGGGCCTCGATCGTGGCCGCCTTCACTGCCTCGCGCTCGGCCTCGAGCTGTTCCAGTAGCTGGTTGAGCTCGGCCCGGGCGCGCTCCGCCCGGGGCACCAGCTCCTCAAGAGGGTCGATCATGGGCCCCAGGCTAGGACGTTTGGGGCATCCCATGCCGTTGCCGCCGAGTTGCTCCCAGTGCAACTCGGACCACCCGGCTGGGCTACCCTCCTACGTCCGCGTAGCCGTCTAGCTGCCGACTTGCAGCCAATGAACGCTGTCCAGCACCGGCACCAGGTCCTGCTTGACGTCTGTGCTGGTGGTGCTCTGGGGGAAGTAACCGAAGGCGATCACGGCCAACTGGCCACTGCTGGTGGACACCAGGCCGTCGAATATCGCCTCGGCGTAGGGGACGGCAGAACCGTTCTGCGGTGTGACCGTGAAACACAGGATTTCGCCTTCGCCTGGGACTTGCGGTGTCCCGGGAACGTCGCCGGCCTGAGGTTGCGAGCACACCTCAGCATTGGTGTACTGCTTTTCGGCCGCCGCCAGTTGTTCTTGCAGGATCTGGCTCAATGTCACCGAAGATGCCACCTGGGCATTGACGAACTCGGCCGCCAGACCATTGGGGCCGTTGAGGAACAGGTCGTCCGCGCTCGAGCTGCTGCCAACGCTCCACCCTGAAGCCAGGGTCACCGACGCGACCGAGTTGTGCGCCGTCTGCCCGCCCGACCCGCCGGGCGTAGTCGTCGCGGGGGCGGGCGTGGTCGTCGCGGGGGCGGGCGTAGTCGTCGCGGGGGCGGGCGTAGTCGTCGCGGGGG
>CAYZVQ010000271.1:0-7018 GCA_964481925.1 uncultured Acidimicrobiaceae bacterium | reverse complement strand
CCCGATGGTCTCCACCTCCAGGCCGAAGACGGAAGCCATCAGTTTCAGGCCCGGCAGGTCGTGGCCGGTGCTCAGGATCGAGTGGTGGGATGGTAGGCGCTCCATGAGGGCGTGGCCGTCGGGTACCCGGATGACCGCCCCGTTGCGGCAGTCGGAGCCGGGGAAACCGGCGTAGCCGGTGAGCTCGCCCTCGACCACCGTGAGGGTCTGGAAGGTGGGCGCCAGCTTGAGCAGGCTGAGGTCGCCGGTCGGGAGGCGGGCGTCGAGGACGATGGCGTTGTCGTCCACTATGGCGAGGGCCTTGGGGCGCACCTTCCAGGACACGGACCACTGCCGGGGCAGCACGCCGAGGTAGCCGCAGTGGACGCCGAGCACGTAGTCGTCGGGATCGCCCTCGACGGCGGGGAAGTTGGCGATCTTCTCGTGCTGGAGGGCGGCCTGGCCCATGAGGAACGGGTACAGGTTGGTCATCATCACCGGCGCCCGCGTTGACCGGTTGACCAGGAACTTGGTGAGCATCGACATGGTGTCGGCCTCGCAGCCCCAGATCATGTCCCTCTCGGCATAGAGCAGGTCCCAGGCCAGGCAGGGCGTGGTGTCCGAGTAGGCCGACTCGTTTAGGCAGTTGATGCCCGCCGCCAGGACGTTGTCCTCCTGGTCGAGGTCATCACGGACGGCCCGGTAGATCTTGAGGGCGCTGAGGGTGGCCCGGTCGCTCAGGTCGGCCACCGGGATGTGGTCCCGCACCCTCTCCCACTCGGCCGCGGCCTCGGCGTCGGGGATGGCCTTGGCCCGCGCCCCGAGCTCGGCGAAGCTGCGCTTGGTGATGCGCAGGCCGAACTTGTCCCGGATGCGGGCCGAGCACTCGTCCTCCCACCAGTAGAAGCGCTTGAAGATGCTCGGCTGCTCCCCCCCTTCCCCGGGGTGGTCCTGGTAGACGAGGAACTGGCCCGCGCTCAGCTGGCGCTTGGTGGCCAGGGCGCGGCACGCCGTCTTGGCCCCGGCCAGGGAGTAAGGCGACATCACCTCCACGCCCTCGGCCCGCAGGTAGCCGATGAGCTCCCAGTCCCACATAGCCATGGTCCCGAAGTCCGAGGTCAGTACGAGCACGGGCAAGGTCAGCCGGCGAAAGTCGGCCACGCGGCGGTAGGCCTCCCCCACCATCTGAGGGAAGACCACGGCGTCGGCCGGCGGCAGGGCCGCCCCCAGAGGTAGCGGGTCGGTCAGCTCGGCCTCGTCCACCAGGAGCTCACGCAAGCGTTGGGTATGAAAAACGAACTCGGGGTCGTCGGCCGAGACCAGGTACAGCGGGACCAGGCGGGCCTTGGGTGCCGGCACCGGCTTAACCCCGATGGCCGATGAGGCCGGAGAGGAACTTGAGGCTGCGCTCGGCCTGGTCGATGGTGCCGCACTCGACGCTGAGGGTTATCTCCCTGTCGAGGCGGTCCAGGATGTGGAGCACCCGCTCCCAGTCGACCACGCCCTCGCCGCAGGCGCACCCGACCGGGGTACCGGTCACGGTGCCTCTGGCGTCGCTCTGCTCGAAGGAGATGTCCTTGGCGTGGACGTGGTAGACGCGCGGCAAGGCCCGCTCGAGCCCTTCGTAGGGGTCCTCGGCGCCGGCGATGTAGGCGTTGCCGGTGTCCCAGTTGACCTGGATCCAGGGCGAGGGCACCAGGTCGACGATGCGCAGCAGGCCCTCGGAGGTCTGGGTGTAGATGCCGTGGGGCTCGATGCACACGTAGATACCGTGGCGGGCCGCCACGAGCGCCGCCTTCTCCAGGCTGTAGCGCATGACCTCATGGGCGTGGGCATCGTCCATCCAGTCGGGCTTGACCATCTCGTCACTGTTGACGAACCCGGCGCCCACGGCGTCGGCCAGGACGATGGCCCGGGTCAGCCGGGGGACGGCAGCCTCGGGCTTCATGAGCGGGCTGTGGCCGCTGATACTCGACACCTTGACCCCGTAGCGGTCGCAGATCTCCCGCATCAGTAGGGGGTCCTCTTCCATCGAGAACGAATGGAAGTAGTGCACCTCGCTCAGCAGTTCCCAGCCCGTGTGCACCATGGGCTCGACCCACTCGTAGCCGAGCTCGGCGGCGATCTTGATGCCTTCTTCGAAACCTTTGTCCGCACTGCGGACGAACTCCATGTTCGCCGCGATCCGGTAACTAGCCATTGGGCCCTCCTTTTTCGTAATGCTCCTCTTTTTCGAAATGCTCCCCGTCGTACCACCCCTGTTCGCACCGCGCCCCTTCGCACTGCGCCTCTTCGCACAGGGGCCGCAAGACCTTGTCCACGTACTGCCCCAGCTGGGCGGCGACCCCGTCGGGGTCCCGCTCGGCCAGCTCGGACTCGTCTTCCAGCACGAACCAGCCCTCATAGCCGGTCCCGTGCAAGAACTGCGCCACCTCCGCCACCGGGACCACGCCCGTGCCGATCAGGGCCCAACGGCCGTCGCCGTCCATGTCCTTGGCGTGCACGTGGTTGACCCGCTCGCGGTACTGCTTGACCACGGCCAGTGGGCCCATGCCGCCCCGGGCCACGTGGCCGAGGTCGGGGGTGAACCCGACCGCGGCAGGTAAGCCGTCGAGCAGGATCTCGTAGTCCTCGGCCGTCCGGAAAAGCGAACCTTCGGGCGAGTTGGGGTGGAACGTCGTGCGCAACCCGGCCGCCTCCGCCCGCCGGGCAACGTCACGGACGCAGCTCAGTACCCGGCGCTGGCGCTCGGCCAGGTCGTGGCGGTCTCGGCCCGGCATCTGGCACAGCGCCAGCAAGGCGCCGTCGAAGCTGGCGGCCAGGGCAATGGCGGCATCAGCCGACGCTCGTTCCTGAGGCGTCTCGTGCTCGCCCGCCCAGTCCTCGACCAGGGTCAGCGCCGCCAGCTCGAGCCTGTTGGCCTCCAGGGTGCCCCGCAGGCGCTCGGCGCCGGCGAACTGGCCCAACATGATGACCTCGGCCTCGAGCCCGGCGAAGCCGGCCCGGCCCACCACCTCGCAGATGTGGTCGACCCGGCCCTGGTAGAGGGGCAGGGACATCTGCCAGCTGTAGGTCTGGCACCCGATGCGCATCATGGCCGGCCGGTCCTTTCACTTGGCCTTCCATTTGGCCTTCCATTTGGCCCCTCGACCGGGCCCAGGCTGTCGAGCCAGGCCGACGTGAGGGCGTTGAAGGCCTCCAGTTGCTCCCAGTGGTGGGTGTGGCCGCCGGGGAACACCTCCAGCCGGGACCCGCTTATGGCCCGGTGGATCTCCTCGGAACGAGCCAGGACCGTGAAACAGTCGGCGTGCCCCACCGTTACCAGCGTGGGGACGTGGATAGAGCAGAGCCGGTCGAGGGTGGCGTGGCTGATGCACGCCGCGCTCTGGGCGGCAAAGGCGTCGTCGGCGACGGGCGCTCCCGCCGCCACCAGCCTGGCGTCGCGGAGCTCGCCCAGGTGCCCCGAGACGTATGCCGGGCCCCAGGTACGCAGCTGGAGCAGCTGGGTGAACTCGACCGGCCCGAGCACGGCGTGGGCGGTGCGGAGGTGGTCGAAGACCTCGGCCAGGTACCCGTCGCAGCGGGCCCAGGTGGAGACGAGGACCACGGCGCGGACCAGGTCGGGGTGACGCAGGGCGAGCTCCTGGGCGATGGCCCCGCCCATCGAGATGCCGATCACGGCCGCGGGCACGGCGGCGGGCTCTGCGGCCGCGGCCCTGAGCACCTCGGCGCAGTCATCGGCCATCTGCGCCGTTGAGTACGGCCCCGCCGGCCGGCCCGACCGGCCCACGCCCCGGTTGTCGACCAGGATGCACCGCCACCGTGGCGCGAAGGTAGGCACATGGTCGGCCCAGGCGGTGACGTCGGCGCCCAGCCCCATCACGAGCAGCAGCGGGGGCCCCTCCCCCACCACGCGATAGGAGATCGGGCACCCGCCCGAGGTCACCTCGTACGCGGGAAGCCCGGCGATGTCAACGGGCCTGGTCGCGTCGGTCGTCGCCTCAGCAACGCCGGTCAGCTCGGTCACGCCGGTCACTTCGCCACCGCCTTGGAGAGCGAGCGGGCCGGGCCCCAGCTGCGGACGACGTCGAGCGAACGGGCCGCCTTTTCGTCCGCCCGGTCGCAGTAACACATGTCGACGCACCACCAGTCGAGCCGGTCGGCGATGGGACTGAGGGCGGCCAGGAGGGGGGCGAAGTCCACCTGGCCCTGGCCGAGAGGCGTATGGACGCTGGTGTCCTCGTCGTGCAGGCGGCCGTCGGCGTCCGCCAGGTGCAGGTGGCGGATAAACGGGAGCAGGCGGGTGGCGTAGGCCGCCACAGTGGGCATTAGTTCGGGGAGACTGCCCTGGCGGGCGCCGCGTACGCCCCCGGTATAGGCGTGAGACGAATCAAACAAAATACCGAAGTTGTCGTCGCCCACCTCTTTGGCCAGGCGCTCGATCTCGCTCGGGCGGTTGAGCCAGAACCCGGGCTCGAACTCCCAGACCAAGGTCACGCCGGAGCGGGCACAGCGCTGGGCGGCGTCGGCCCACGACGCCGCCAGCTGAGCGAAGCAGTCCTCGTACTCCTCCGGGGACATTTCCCGGGGGGGCATGACGGTGTCGACCCGAAGTCGCCCGATCCCGAGGTCCTCGCAAAACCCCCGGGCCTTGTCGATCTCGGCCCCGTACGCCGCCGTCGTCACCAGGGCCGGGGGGACGTGGTGGAAGCTGGGGGCGTAGGCCGAAATCCCCAGGCCCCGCCCGGTTATCTCGGCCTTGAGCTCCTTGGTGCCCTTCCCCCCGGCGAAATCGTCGTAATGGGGGTGGGGCCGGAACCCGTTTATCTCCACCCCGTCATAACCGGCAGCGGCGGCGAAGTCGCAGACCCGTTCGAAGGACCAGGGGGCCGGCTCGTAGGGGCCGAAGGCGAAGGCCCAGCTGCCGATCGAGACCCGCGGCGAAGTGCTCATATCCCCACGCTCCTTTTTTCCTGGAAAGCGCGCACGAAGGCGTAGCCGTCCCGAGCCAGCGCGTCCATGGAGGGCGCCACCGGTCGCCACAGCGAGACGGCCCGGGCTATTTCGGCCACCGTGGGCAGGAAGGACTCGATGACTATGGACCCGCGGTAACCGAGAGCGTCCAGGGCCTCGAAGACTTCTTCCCACGGCACGTGGCCGCTGCCCGGCGTCCCCCTGTCGTTCTCGGCCACCTGCATGTGGAAGAGCCTGTCCCCCGCCATGGCCATGGCCGCCGAGATGCTCTTTTCTTCGATGTTCATGTGGAAGGTGTCGAGCATGAGCCCGACGTTGTCCCGGCCCGTCCGCCGGCACAGGTCGAGGCCCTGCTCGACGGTGTTGACGAGGTCGGTCTCGAAGCGGTTCAAGGGTTCTATGGCCAGTCGGACGCCCCGCTCCCCGGCGTAATCGGCCGCCTGGCGCAGGCTTTCGACCGCCCACGCCCGCTGTTGGTCCCTCTCCTCGGGCGGGAGCAGGCGGGCCTTGCCGGTGGCCGAGTACATGGGGCCGGCCACGTGGGGCGAGCCGACGGCGGCGGCCAAGTCGATGCAGCCCTCCAAGTAGCGCACACCCTGGGCCCTTCTTGCCGCGTCCTCGTGCGACACGTCCCTGTCCGGCCCGAACGCCCCGCACACCGAGACCTGCATCCCGGTGCGGGCGGCGGCCTCGATGAGCGGCCCGGCGCTGAGGAGGGCGGGGTCTTCCACGCAGACCTCGAAGACCTCGAAGCCGATGTCGCGGGCGTACTCGAAGTAGTGCGTGTCCCCGTCGGTGAACGGGGAGGCGAGGACGAAACTGCTGATGCCGATCGGGCGCGCTGTCATGAGTGGGCCTCCGTTTGCTGGGTTTCGGGCGGCACCACGTGGATGGGGCCGGAGTGGGAGGCCAGCGAGGCGCCGGAACGACCGGTGCGGACGGTGACTATCTCGGCACAGATCGACAGGGCCGTTTCCTCGGCTGAGCCGGCGCCGAGGTCCAGGCCCAACGGCCCCCGGATACGGGCGATGTCGGCGTCGCCGGCCCCGGCCTCGGCCAGACGGCGGCGGCGGTCGGCCTGGGTGCGGCGCGACCCCAGGGCGCCGATGTAGCCGACGCTGGTGGCGAGGGCGCCCATCAACGCCGGGAGGTCGAACTTCGGGTCGTGGTTGAGCACGCAAATGGCGTCACGTGGCCCCAGCCCGGCCCCATGCTGGGCCAGGTAGCGGTCGGGCCAGTCGACGACGACCTCGTCAGCCAAGGGGAACCTCGCCTTAGACGCGAACACGGCCCGGGCGTCGCAGACCACGACCCGGTAGCCGAGCAGCTTGGCCTGGGCCGTCAGGGCGGCGGTGAAACTGGCGGCGCCGAAGATGACCATCCGGGGCGGCGCCGCGAACGAGTCGACGAAAAGTGTCACCGCCGCTTCGTCCGGCCCGCGCCCCGGCTCATGCCCGCGCGCCGTCTCATAACGGTGGGTGGCACTGCGCCCCGCAGACAGATCGGCCAGGGCGTCGTCGAGGGCGCCAGGAGCGAGGGGGCCAGGAACAAGCGACCCAGGAGCGAGGGCCGGGAAAACTACCGCGCCGTCCTCGCCCACCACGACCTTCGCCCCCAGCTGTCCGGGAGGGCCGTCGACCACCTCGACCAAGGCGGCCCCGGTCCCGGCGACGAGCACTCTGTCCAGGGCGTCGAGCCACGGCACAGGCGGCTCCAGCCGCTCTATCAGCACCCGCAGCGTGCCTCCGCAGGTGAGGCCGACGTCGAAGGCTTCGTCATCGGTGCAACCGAACGACGTCAGGCGGGGCCGGCCGTCGTCGGTCAGGGCGGCGCGTGTTTGTTGGACCAGGGCACCCTCGACACAGCCCCCCGATGCCGACCCGGCCACCTGGCCGTCGGCGTTGACGGCCAAGGCCGCCCCGGCGGCCTGTACCCCCGAGCCCACCACCTCCACCACGCGGGCCAGGGCGACCGGGCGGCCCTCGCCCAGCCAGGCGATCACCTCGGGGAGGACGCCCTTCACGGAGATGCCTGCCTGGTCACGAGGATTCCTGCCTGGTCACGA
>CAYZVQ010000270.1:0-7056 GCA_964481925.1 uncultured Acidimicrobiaceae bacterium | reverse complement strand
AAAAGCCCCCACCGCCGGTAAGGAAGTGCCAAAGACGGGCGGTCGAAGACGTGCTGTTAGGGAGTTACGCGCACGCCACACGCCAATAAGGGGGAACTCGAAAAGCCGCTCGGGGTAGGACTTGGCTTCACCAGCGAGGCCCGGCAGTTGCGGCAGGACCGGCACCCACGAGCATGCCCGACCCTGGTTTTTTTGAAACTGGCCCCATGGACTGGCCGGTACACGATGAAGGCCCGCATTGCTGATCGGCCCGGCCGCCACCCTCAGTGGGGCCGACCGGCACGGAGGGCGTCGGAGAGGCGCTTGGGTTTACCAAGTGGCCAATCCCGATGGACGGAGTTATACCTCGGCGACAAGCGCCCTCGCAGCTCTCCCACCTCGTCGTCCCTGCCCCCTAGGAGCCACTATGCACTCGGTCCTCGTCCGCCTGCTAGCTGCCGGCACCGCCGGTGCCGCCGGCAACAGCACAAACATCGACATCCAGCCGGGCCAGGCCGGCAACCTGCCCGGGGACCAGACCTTGGCCGCCTTGGCCAGCGGCGTGGGCCACTGGGCCCTGCTGGCGTCCATGGTCGGAGTGATCGTTGGCGGTGTCATGTGGGCCTTCGGGCACTTTTCCCACAATTACCAACAGTCTTACAGCGGACGGCGAGGCGTCATCGTCTCCGGGGTGGCGGCGTTGTTGATCGGTGCCTCGTCACAGATAATCGGTTTCTTTTTCACCCAGGGCGTGAACCTGCGCTAATGAGCCTTTTCCCGTTCCCCATATCCATCGGCGCCAGCAGTCTCAGCTCGCTATTTTTCTCGGGCCTGGAAAACCTCGAGGCTGATGCCGCCAAGTCGCTGATCGGCGACGTGATAGGGGCCGTCGTGCCCGCCACCACGACCATCGGTTTCGGCCCTGGCGACTGGTTCGGATCGGTCTCGCACCTGCTCTTCCCCATAGAGGAACTGGTCGTGGCCCCGTTGCTCTTTGCTGCCACCATCGGCGCCGTACTGCGCCAGGACATGCGCCGTTTGGCCCGGGCCTGGGGCGTATGCCTCCCGGCGTCGTTGCTGTGCGGTTATGCCATTGTCTGGGTCGCCCAAAGGGGCCTGGCGGTGACCGACGCCATATCCCAGCTTGTCCAAAGCCAGGTGGAACCCAACCTGCAGAAGGATTTCCTGGACGCCATAACGCTGGGGATAACCAGCGCGGTAAGGGCAGGCCCCATCGGCGGCGTGCTGAGCCTGCTCGTCATTGTCGGCGGTCTTTTGATCTGGCTCGAGCTGGCCCTGCGCTCGGCGGCCATCGAGCTCGCCGTGTTTTTCATGCCCCTGGCCCTGTCCGGCCTCGTCTGGCCGGCCACCGCCCATTGGGCCAAGCGCCTGGCCGAGGTGCTCGGCGCCCTGCTGCTGGCCAAGCCGGTGATAGTGGGCGCGTTGTGCCTGGGGGCCAACGCCCTGACGAGCGCGGAGGCCGGCGCCAGTTCGGTCGTCACCGGGTCGGCCATCCTGCTGTTGGCCGCCTTCGCCCCGGTGGCGCTGTTGAAACTGGTCCCCATCGCCGAGGTGTCGGCCATCGGCCATCTCCAAGACGTCTCGCGCCAGCCCTTGCGGGCCGCCGAACGGGCGGCCCATTCCGCCATGAACCTCGCCACCCGGGCCGGCATCATCATGGAGGGCGCAAGGAATTCGGGCTCGGTGGGCGGGGGCGCGGGCCAGCTCCTCAACCAGGTGAGCAGCCCCGACGGCTCCGGTGGCGGGCACACCGGGCACACCGGGCACACCGGGCACACCGGGCACACCGGGCACACCGGGGACAACGGGCGTGGCGACGGGCCGGGAGCGGGCTACGACCCGGGGGATGACCCGCGGCTGGGGCCGGCGGCCAACCCCGCCGTCTTCGCCGCCAGCCGGGCCAGGGGCACCGATGGCTGAGGGCGCCCACTACCGGTTCGAGCCCCTCCAGCGCCGCGGCGTCCTGCTCGGCCTGGGTGTCGGTCAACTGGCCGTCCTCGGCGGTGCTCTCGTCGTCGCTCTCCTCCTGGTCAAGACCTGGCCCGGTACGGCCGGTGGCGTCGGCGCGCTGGCCGCCCTCGGCACTGGGGGCCTGTTGTGCCGGCCGGTCTCGGGCCGCACGCCCCTGCAGTGGTCGCGCATCGCCGGTTCGTTCGGGTCCCGGCCAAGGTCGAGCACCGCCCCGGTCCCGGGGTCAGCCAATGTCGCCCCGGTCCCGGGGCGAGGCGATATTGCCCCGGTCCCGGGGTCAGCCCCTACCGCCCGTATCCTGGGGCGAGGCGATATTTCCCGGGCACCGGTCCGCCGGCTCCCGGCGCAGTTGTTCGTACCGGGCCTTTACCTAAGCGAGGTGCCAGCCGAGGACGGTGGGGGAGCCATAGGCGCTCTGGTCGACGAACGGGCGGGCACGGTGGCGGCCATCGTGCGGGCCCAGGGCACTTCGTTCTGCCTCCTCGACGACACCGACAAAGAGCGCAAACTGGCGGCCTGGGCCGGGGTGCTGGAGTCGCTCTCCAACCAGCGCAGCGCGCTGGTGCGCTTGCAGTGGTGCCAGCGCGCCCTTCCCGGCGACGGCCACGCCCTGCTGGCTCACTTGCGCCGGGCGGGGCACCCCGACCGCCCCGGGTACGCCGGGCATATGGAGCTGCTCGAGAAGGCCGGCCCGCAGTCGCTGCGCCACGAGACGCTCCTCGTGGTGGTGGTGCGGGCCCGTTCCCGCCACGGTCGGCCCGGAGCAGAGGGAGCCGCCGCCCTGCGCAACGAGGTGCGGGCCCTACGTACCCAGATGCGCAATGTAGGACTGGTGTGCCAGGGCGTCCTCGACGAACGCGGCGCGGCGGCGGCCCTGGGGGGCTTCCTGCTGCCCGACCTGGTACGCCACCCCGGCGCCCATCCGTGGCCACTGGCCGTCGAGGAGCACTGGGCCGAAGTGCACGCCGAACTGTCCTGGCACCGGACGTACTGGGTGGCGGAGTGGCCCCGCAGCCGCGTCGGCCCCGATTTCCTGAGCCCCCTGCTGGTGGGCATGGGACGGCGCTGCTTTTCGGTGGTCATGGCGCCGGTCCCCCCTGAGCGGGCCGTGCGCGACGCCGAGTCCTCCCGCACCGCGCAGGTGGCCGACGCCCAGCTGCGGGCCCAGGGAGGGTTCCTGGAGACGGCCCAGCAACGCCGCCGGGCCGAGGCCCTGGAAGGCCGGGAGACGGAGCTGGCCGACGGGCGGGGCTCGTTCGAGCTGGCCGGCTACGTCAGCGTCTCGGCCGACGACAAGCCCGGGCTGGACGAGGCCTGCGCCCAATTGGAGCGCGGGGCAGGGGCGGCCAAGCTCTGCCTGCGCCCTCTTTTCGGTCAGCAGAAAGAGGCCCTGACATGGGCACTACCCTTCGGGCGGGGCTTGTGACGGGCCCCTCCGCGGGCCAGCGGCGCCACGGCCGGATATACAAATACGCAACTATTTATAAATACGCAACTAAATATACTGCCATGGTGGCGAAGCACCGCGACTTCGAATTGATCGCGCGGGTCACGGGCCAGAGCTGCCAGTGGGTGGTGCCGGCCGGGAGCATCGACTGAGGTTCGTGCCGTGTAAGTTCCAAGGGAACGCCACGTTTTCTCCCGGCCCAATGGAGGTGGCCGAGGGCCCTGGGGGCAACGACGACCATGGCGCCGTTCCTGGTCCTCTTCGGCCCCACCTACTTTTTTTCAGTGAGTTCGGGCCCAACACGACGACATTTGTGTACTGTCTTGCCCAAAGCCGCGCCCTGTGCCCACCCCCGGCTAAAAAGTAGTTCTCCGATCAGGGCTTGACGGAGATGTCCAGTCCGTCAGGCACCAGCTCCACCCAGGTATTGCCGGGCGTGAGGGTGACCTTGGTGCCGTTGGTCTCATAAAACACGGTGGGGTGGTCGAGCAAAGGCCGTTCCCAGTGACCGAAGAACTGGGCTCCGTCGCGGAAAACCCAGGCCGGTCCTTTCCCCTTCAGGGTGAGCTCGTTCTCCAGGGCGCCGGTATCGTCCTCGGGCCACGGGGTGGGGTACTCGTGGACGAGCATTACGATCACGTTGGACGCCGTTATCTGGACATTGTCGCCCTGCAGGGCGGGGCCGGTGTCCGAATAGGACCGGTAATAAACGCCCGTGTCGCGGTGCCAGGTCCAGGTGGTGACGTCCAGGGGGTCGTCGATGTTGATGACGGCAGCCGGTGTGCCGCCGGGTGCGGGGCGCCCATAGCTGAAGATGGCCGTCGGGGGCTTCTGCTTGTAGCCGACGGACCGGGCGGCGGCGTACAGGGCCGCAGTAGAGGTCACCAGGTTGTGGGGGGCATAGCGGTCCGGGTCCCGCCAATACGTGTTCCCGAACCTGTCCGCCCCGACGTCCTCGAGGAGCGACGTCTTAGAGTCGATCTCGTTGATGGCGGGCTGGATGGCGCCCGAGTAGCCGAAAAGGATCCGGCCCAGTGGTTCGAGGATCTGGGGGTCGACCAGGCGGCCCGACCTCACCGGCTCGATACGCGCCGCCGCCTGGCACTGGTAGACGGCGATGAACCGGGTGATGCCGCCCTCGACGGGCTCTTCGAAGACGATGTCGGCCTTGTCGAGGCCCCACTGAGGCCGGGCTTGGGGCAGGTTCTCAACTTTGACGGCCACCGCGGCTCGTTGGGGTACTTTCCCGCCCGGCGCCAGCGTGCCCGTCAGCGGGCAGAGAGCCGGGCCTTTGGCGACCAGGGCGGCCTTGTGCCTCGCCTTGTGGGCCGCGTGCACGGCGCCCTTCTTGTGGGCCTTCCTATGGGCCGCGTGTTTTTTCAGCTGGGCCCTCTTGGCTCTGTGGTGGTGCGGGTGCGCCGTCGTCACGCTCGTGGCCGGGACAGTGGTCGTGGTGGACGGGACCGCCGTCGAACTTCTCGGACCGGTGGCGCTGGGAGCGGCGTGCCCGCCGCAGGCCGCCGCCAGTAGGACCAGGACCGATGTACCTACAGCAGCGACGCGGCGCCCGCCGTTGGGCCGCTTCATGCGGTCCAACCTACTCCGGTGCCCCGGCGACGGACGTTCACCCCAGTCAAAGCCTCGCTCGGGAGCGGGGATTTGGTCGAACCGGTGCGCCAGCGACCCCTGCGGCCTTGCTAGTGCCTAGTGTATCACCCGTGATACACTAGGCACTATGAGCGAGGTGCCGATCAGGGAGTTACGGAACCATGGCGGTGAAGTCATCGACCGGGTTGAGCGTGGCGAGCGGGTAACCATCACGCGCGATGGCCGTCGAGTGGCTGAGCTCAGGCCCCTCCGCCGACCCGGGGCCAAGGCTAGCGTCCTAGTCCAACGCTGGTCGGGGTTGCCATTGGTCGATCCGGAGCGGTTCCGGAGCGACGTTGACCAGGCCGTGGACGCCCGGCTATGAGCGAACGCGGGGTGCTCGACACGTCTACCGTCATCCTGTTGGGCCGCCTCAGCGAGGCCGACCTTCCCGATGAACCCCTGATGACCGCGGTCACGCTGGCTGAGCTCTCGGTGGGCCCGCTTGTGGCTACCACCCGCAAAGAGCGGGCGGCTCGCCAGGCGGTGCTTCAGCAGGCCGAAGCAGACTTCGAGGCACTGCCTTTCGACGCGGGCGCGGCGCGAGCGTTCGGTCGGGTCGCCGCTTCCATCCGGGGCGCTGGTCGAAAGGTCCAAGCTCGAGCTTACGACGCCATGATCGCAGCGACCGCTGTTGCCAACGAGCTGCCTCTCTATACTGTCAACCCCACGGACTTCGCCGAGATCGATGGACTGGACCTGCGCGCCGTCCCGCACCCTGACGATTAATCGGCCCGTGCTCTCCTCCCTCACCCGGTGAAGCTGCCGGGCGTCCGCGCCGTGGCTGCAGCTGTGGCACTTTGTCTCGGCGTCGCCGCTTGCGGTGCAACGGGCACGACGAGGCATGCCGCGAACATCGGCAATTTCAGCCTGGTCGAGGTCGGCCAGACCCACGTGCAGATAGCGGCCGACGGCACGTCGGCGGTGGTGCAGGTCCAGACGAGCCCGCCGACTGTGTGCGCCATCGCCTACGGCAGGACGGCGGCACTGGGGTCGATCGCAGACGATCCCGACATGGGCGGTACGGCGATCTCCCGCCATACCGTCGTCCTCGGCGGCCTGGCGCCAGGCACGACCTACCACTTCCTGCTCACCGCCACCGACGCACAAGGGCGCGTCTTCCAGACGCCGGCGCTGGCCACCTTCACCACGCCGCGCGGGACTTCCGCCCTCGGTCACGACGTCGCGCTCGGGGCGAAGGTCGTCGCCGTCAGTTCGCAGTGGAGCAGCGCCTACCGCGCCGCTAACGCGGTCGACGGCAACCTGTCGACCGAATGGGCCTCGAATGGCGACGGAGACCGAGCGTTCATCACCATCGACCTCGGGCGAGAGCGCAAGATCACCGGGATTTCCTTTATTACCCGGGAGATGTCGGACGGCTCGGCGATCACGCGGACGTACGCCGTCGTCGTCGACGGCCGCAGACGGTACGGGCCTTTCCCTGCAGGGGCCCCCGTCGACGCGCACGTAGTGCCGGTGTCGTTCACGGGCCGTTACCTTCGCTTCGAAGTCGTCAGCTCCACCGGCGGTAACACGGGGGCGGCCGAGATCGAGGTCTTCTCAGCAGGATAAGCCGCGTGAGCCGACCTCAGGATGAGCCGCGTGAGCCGACCTCAGGATGAGCCGCGTGAGCCGACCTCAGGATGAGACAGTCCCCGAGCCGATCAGCACGAGGATCTGGCTGGCGAACCCAGGCTGGCACGGCGGGCTCTTCTGGTCCTCGTTACCGGTGAGGGTCAACGAGAAGCGGCCGCCGATCCCGCGGTAGGCACCGGTGCCCGACCCGGCCACGACCGGCGCGCTGGCGGTGACGTGGAAGTAGTCCGAGCACGTCGTCCCATAAGCCGGCTCGTGGGCCGTTTGCGCCCGGAACTTGCTTGCGATCCCTTCGATATAGAGGCGGAACGTCCCATCCCGAAGCTCCAGCTCCATCTCGCGGACAGCTTTGTCGAGGTCACGCTGCACCTGCTGCTGGGGGGTCACGGGCACTG
>CAYZVQ010000269.1:0-7064 GCA_964481925.1 uncultured Acidimicrobiaceae bacterium | reverse complement strand
AGGGTGGCCGCTATGACAGACGTCGAGCAGCGCATCCAGTGCCGGTGGTGCCACGCCCAGAGCCCCAGTCCGGCGCGTACGTGCGATCATTGCGGCGCCCCGCTCGACGTCCGTGATGCTGTAACCGACTCGGGGTGGCGCCAGGCGCCCCGGTTGCGGGACCTGACCGAGTTCCACTGGGCGGCGAGCACCTGTCAATTGGATGCCGGCGTTGTCCCTGTAGTCGAGATCACTCTTGACCCGGCCGACTCGGTCTTCTTCGAGCACCACACGATGCTGTGGAAGGACGAGACGGTCCCCATGGCGGTTATGAGCATGCCCGGCGGGGCTAAGCGGCTCCTGTCCGGGATGCCGTTCGTCCTCAGCGTGGCTCGCGGCCCCGGACGGGTGGCGTTTTCGCGCGACGCCCCCGGCGAGATAATCGTCATCCCCATCGAGGCCCCGCGCGAGGTGGACGTACGTGAGCACGCACTTTTGCTCGCCAGCGGCACGCTCACCTATTCGTTCGAAAAATTGCCGGGCTTGCGGGCCATGCTCGTGGGTGGCACCGGGATGTACCTGGACCGCTATGTGGCCCAATCGGCCCCGGGCCTGCTCGTGCTGCACGGCTACGGGAACGTTTTCGAGCGGACGCTCGGCGAAGGCGAGACCATCCTCGTCGAGCCCGGAGGGTTCCTTTACAAGGACTCCAGCGTGACCATGGAACTGGCCCAGGTCAACTTCAAGGGCGCCATGACCTCGCCACCGGCAGATGCGCCCGGCGAAGCCGGCGCCGCGGGTAGGGCGGCGGCTGAGCCTGCCGCACCCCAGGGGCGCTTCGGACGCGGCCTCAAGGGACTTATGGGGGCGAAGTCGGTCCTGAACGTCGGCGCGCTGGCCTCGGCGGCCGGAAGCTTGCGCTCTGGTGGTGGCCTCCAGGGGGTGGCGGCCAGCCTGGCCGGCGGCGGTGGCTCGACCGTTATGCGACTGACGGGGCCGGGCAGGTTGGGCATCCAGTCGATGTTCGTAGAGCACAAGAGCGAATGAGGGGCCGACCGTGACCGACATCGCCGCGCCCGAGAGCACCTACACCTGTCCCTATTGCAAGCAGACCTCCACGGGAGCGGGCACCAGCTGCCCGACTTGCGGCGCACCGGTCGACATCAAGTTGCGGACCACGGCCTCGGGATGGACGGAGCTGCCCTCGATCGCCGATATGGCCCGGATCCAGTTCGGCCAGTCGACCTGCCAGGTCGAGGGCCGCCTGGTGCCGGTGGCGGAGATGAAGCTGGCGGCGGAGGAGGGCGTCTACTTCACCCATGACGTCCTGTTGTGGCAGGAGCCCGGCGTCCACGTGGACGCCATGGCCATGACCAAACCGTGGACCAGGCACCGTTCGGGGATGCCCCTTGTCATGCTCCAGGCCTCGGGCCCGGGGCGCCTTGCCTTCTCGCACGACGCCGCGGGCGAGCTCATCGCCCTCCCGCTGCAACGGGGCGCGGCGGTGGACGTGCGCGAAAACGTCTTGCTCGCCGCCACCCTGGGCGTCACCTACGACTGGGCTGAGACGGGTGTGTGGTTCGTGGCCACCCAGGAGCAGAAAGAGGACCAGGCGGGCGGCGTGAAGCTGCTCAAGATGGGCCTTGAGCTGGCGGGGGCCACCTCCGGCAACGACCGCGACCGCAACCGCAACGACCAACCGACGTGGCACTACCCGGTGGGCCAGTACATCGACCGCTTCCACGCCGGTGACAAGCCCGGCTTGGTCCTCGTACAGGTCAGCGGCAATGCCTATGTGCGGGACCTGGCGGCCGGGGAGTCGATCCTCGTCAAACCACCCGCACTTTTGTTCAAGGACCCGACCGTGGGAATGCAGTTACATGTCGAGTACCCTGCTGCGGGCGTAAAACTGTGGCGGACATGGGGCAACCGTTACCTCTGGTTGAGAGTGTTCGGTCCCGGGAGGGTGGGGATCCAGTCCTGCTATGACCGTCTTGACGACCCCGGGACGGATTTCCGGGACCTCTCGCCCCACACCGACCATCTCTGGCGATAGTGCACTTTGTAAAATCCCGCTCGTGCCGCGCACCGGAGCCCGCCGGCGAAGTTTGAGCAGTTGGAAGTGGCGCTGGGTGCCGCTGCTGTCGGTCGTCGCCCTCGGTACGGCTGCGTGCGGTGCCACCAAGGCGCCGGTTGCCAAGGCGCCGGTCCCCAAGACGGCGGTCCGCAAGTCGGCGGTGACCGCCGGCGGGGCGTCCTCATGTGCCAGCTCCCGCTGGGCGTCGAGCGTGTACGGTACTCCCCACATCAGCCCCGTCCCCGCCATAGAGGCGGTGACCATTACGCCGAGCTATGGGGGCTTGCTGGTGGACTATAAGTTCGCGAAGCCCTTTGCGCCGGCCCCCTCGGGGGTCTACGACTCCTGGACGATCTACGTTTTCCAGCACCGCAGCGATGTCGCCGACCCGGCCGACGCCGTCCAGCTGCAGATCGAAGACCGCGGCGCGGGGTGGGAGCCAAGCGGCTGGACGCTCCTCGCCACGCTCGGCACCACCAACAACCAGGTGGAGGGCAACGTCCGTACGAACAAGGCGGGCAATGTCATCCAGACATTTTTCCCGGCCGGCTTTGCCAATTTACAGCCACCTTTCTACTGGTACGCCGAGCAGGTGCAAGATCGCGCTTACCTTCCCCGCGACAACCGGGCCGATTTCAGCGTCAACGGGACCATCACCAGTGACTGCCCGAACGGCGTCATGAGCTCTTCCGGTCTGCCCGACGCGGCGAAACTGATAGAAGTCAAGGACTGAAGCGGCCGTTCAGCCGGTCGCGCTCACAGGACGATCGAGAGGTTTGATGGACCAGGCAGACGGGCGGCTTCCCGCCGTCGTGCTCTTGAGCGGGGGCCTCGATTCGGCCACCGCATTGGCAGTCTGTATTTCTGAAGGCTTCCGGGCGCACGCATTGAGCTTCGATTACGGCCAGCGTCACCAGGTCGAACTGGACGCCGCTCGACGCGTGGCCCGTGCTCTCCAGGTCGAGCGCCACGTGGTGATGAAGATCGACTTGCGCCAGTTCGGGGGCTCCGCCCTCACCAGCGACCTGGCCGTTCCCCACCACGAACGGGCCGACGAGATCGGTCCCGGCATACCGGTCACATATGTGCCGGCTCGCAACACGATATTCCTGTCCTTCGCCCTGGCCTGGGCCGAGGTCCTCGGGGCCGGCGACATCTTCATCGGTGTCAACGCCCTTGATTACAGCGGCTACCCGGACTGCCGGCCCGAGTTCATCGAGGCTTTCCAAGCCATGGCCAACCTGGCCACGAAGGCGGCCGTCGAGGGACGCCAACGGGTCCGGGCCCACGCCCCGCTGTCCCAGTTGACCAAGGCGGAGATAATCGGGCTCGGTCTCGGGCTGGGGGTCGACTTCGGGCTGACGCATAGCTGTTACGACCCCGGTCCCGACGGGCGGCCCTGCCGCACGTGCGACTCCTGCCTGCTGCGCCAAAAGGGGTTCCGCGAAGCGGGCGCCGAAGACCCGGCCTGGCCGAGCTGAACGGGCAGTTGTTTTGACTTGGTAGCTAATGTGACGCTCGAGGAGGTTCCTCGGTACTTCGCGAGCAAGGAGCTGGGACCGATGGAAGTGCGTGGACGTCCGCTGCATTTTGGGGTGCAACTGCAAGCGCAACGAACCAACTGGGCCGACTACGCCGCGGCCGTGAAGGCTGTCGAGCAACTTGGTTACGGGTCGGTGTGGAACTTTGACCACCTGCTGCCCTTCTCCGGGCCCGACGACGGCGCGTGCTTCGAGACGCTGACGACATTGTCGGCGATGGCATTGCTGACCGAACGCGTGCGTATCGGCTCGCTTGTCAACGGCGTCCTTTACCGGGACCCGGCCACTCTGGCCAAGGCCGCGGCCCAGGTCGACGAGATGAGCGGGGGCAGGCTCGACTTCTCCCTCGGAGCAGCCTGGGCGGAGAGGGAGTTCAAGGCCTACGGGATCGATTTCCCACCCCTGGAGGAGCGCCACGCCCGCTTGGACGAGGCGCTCCAGATCGTGAAGCTGCTCTGGAGCCAGCCCCGGACCACCTTCCACGGCCGGTATTACCGCATCGAGGACGCTCCGTGCGAGCCCAAGCCCGTCCAGTCGCCGCACCCGCCCATAACCGTCGGCGGCATGGGCCGGGCCACGGTCCGCCTGGCGGCCAAACACGCGACGCGCTTCAACATGATCGGCTCTCCTGAGAAATGCGCCGACCGCATTCAAAAACTCGAGCGGTACTGCGCCGAGATCGGCCGCGACCCGGCCGGGATCGAGTTTTCCCTGCATCCCAACGTGGCCGTGGCCGCCTCCCGCCATGAAGCCGAAGCCCTGGCCACCCGGGTCGCCGCCGCCAACACGGTCGACCTGGAGGCCAACCGGGCCAGCTGGGTGATCGGGGGCCCGGCCGATGTGACGGCGACGCTGCGCCAGTACATCGACCTCGGCATAAACCACTTCGTGTTCGCCCTCGGGTACCCCTTCGACATGGCGTTCCTGCGCTTCCTGCGGGAGGAGGTCCTCCTCGGCCTGGGCTGAGGGAGCCCTGGCGCCGCCCAGCAGTCAGCGGGGGAGCACGGCGCCGTCCCCGCGTTCCGCCCCGACCGGCCCGTCCTTGGCCGGCCCGTCCTTGGCCGGCCCGTCCTTCGCCGGCCCGTCCTTCGCCGGCCCGTCCTTCGCCGGCCAGGCCGCGACGGGCCAGATCTTTACCGGCCAGATCTTCACTGGGCCGCGGGCTGTGAGCCGCACCTCCGAGCCGGCCACGAGCCGAACTTGCCCGAGCAACCGGGCCACGATCGGCGCCCGGGCCCCGGCGGCAGGGGCGAGCCGGACGATCGAGTCGTGGCCGTAAAAGGCCGTGCTCATAACCTGCGCGGCCACGCCGGCCCTGTCCTCACCTGAGCGGACGTCGGCCTGCACCTGCACCTGCTCGGGTCGGACCAGCACGGTGACCGGGCCCGGTGTGGCTTCGCCCAGGTTGGCACTGACCTCGAACCGGCCGAGGGCGGTGGCGACGAACGTGCCGTCGAAGACGCCTTCGACCAGGTTGGCGTCGCCGACAAAGCAGGCCACCTCGCTGTCGACGGGATCGGCGTATATGTCCTGAGGCGGCCCGAGCTGGGCGATGGTGCCATCGCGGATGACGGCCACCTGGTCGGAGAGCGACAGGGCCTCGTCCTGGTCGTGGGTGACCAGGACCGTGGTCGTCCCGGCGGCACGCAGGACCGAGTGCACATCGGCCCGCACGGTGGCCCGGAGGTGGGCGTCGAGGGAGGCGAACGGCTCGTCGAGCAGGACGACCCGGGGCTTTACGGCGAGGGCACGGGCCAGCGCTACCCGCTGCTGCTGGCCGCCCGATAGCTGGTGGGGGTAACGGCCGGCCAAGCCGCTCAAGCCCACGGCGTCGAGCAGGTCGCCCACCTGGCGGTTACGCTGGCGCCGGGGGAGGCCGAAGGCGACGTTCGCGCCCACGGTCAGGTGCGGGAAGAGGCTCCCCTCCTGGGACACGTAGCCGATCCGGCGCTGTTCGGCCGGTACGTGGTTGCGGCCGTCGTCGACGGTCCTCCCGCCGATGGCCACGGTCCCCCGGTCGGGACGCTCGAAACCGGCCAGCACCCGCAGCAGGGTCGTCTTCCCGCTGCCCGAGGGGCCGAGCACGGATAGGAAGGAGCCCGCCGGCACCTCCAGGTGGACCCCCGTCAGGACCTCATGGCGCCCGAAGCCCTTGTAGAGGTCGGCGACGACGACTTCGGGCCACGGGCCGGCGCCGGGGCCTTCAGGTGCAGCTGTCATACCGGCCTGGTGGCGCGGCCCGGCAGCCGGTCGAAGTACCGGCCGAGCACGTAGCTCGGCGCGGCGGCGATGGCGATGATCACCAAGGCGAAAGGTGCCGCCTGGCCGTAGGAGAGGTTTTGCTGGTACGCCCAAAACTGGGTGGCGAGGGTCTGGACGCCCGTGGGCACCAGGACCAGGGTGGCGGTGAGCTCGGTGACCGCGGCCAGGAAAACCAGGCAGAACGAGGCGGCGAGCCCCGGGCCGACAAGGGGTAGCGTCACCCGGGCCAGGACGGCCCAAGGGCGCTGGCCGAGCGAGCGCGCCATCTCCTCCAGGGCTACCGGCGCGTAGGCCACTGATGCCCGCACCCCGACCAGGGCAAGGGGGAAGAACAAGATGCTGTAGGCGACGACCAGGAGGGGGGCGCTCTGGTAACCGAAGCCGTCCAGGTAGTGCTCGGCGAAGTAGCTGAGGGCGAGGGCGATCACGACGCCCGGCATGGCCAGCACAAGGTAGCTGCTGCGCTCGAGGAGGTGGCCGGCGCGACCCTTGTGGCGCACGGCGAGCAGGGCCACCGGGAGCGCCATAAGGGTGGCCAGGGCGGCGGCGCAACCGCTGTACAGCGCCGTATGCCAGCCCGCACTGACCATGGAGACGCCGGCCACGACGTGGGCCCCACCCTCCAGGACCCAGTAGACGCTGGCCCCGACAGGGACGCCCAGGGCCAGGCCGACCAGGACGACGAAGCCGGCCAGGACTGCCAGCTTGGCCCGTCCCAGGTGGTGACGGGCCAGGGCCCGCTGGGCGAGCGGGCCGGTGCGGACAGGCCGTCCCTTGCCACGGGCGAACCCTTCGCCGCCGAGCACGACGATGCCCAGGACCACCAGGACCAGCGATAGCGAGCACGCCGCGGGCACGTCGAAAGATACCCCGTACTCGGTGAAGATCTCGGTCGTGAAGGTCTGGTAGCCGAGGATCTCGAACGCACCGTACTCGGCCAGGATCACCAGGGCGACGAGAACGCAACCTCCGAGAATGGCGCCCCGGGCTTGGCCGAGGGTGACCCGGACGAACGTCCGCGCCCGGCTCACGCCGAGGCTGCGGGCGATCTCCTCGAGGGCCGGGTCGGCGCTGCGGAGGCTGGCCGCCACCGGAAGGTACACGAGCGGGTAAACGGCCAGGGTCATGACCAGCACGGCCCCCCGGAAACCTTCGACCCAGGTGCTGAGCGACGCCCAACCGAAGCTCACGACGAAGTCGGGTAT